>NZ_CP193482.1:309500-619000 GCF_050703275.1 Sphingosinithalassobacter sp. LHW66-3 | reverse complement strand
AACAGCCGCCCGAGCGCGCCGCCGGCCAGGCGCAGCGATCCGAGCACTTCCATGTGCCGGGCGATCTCGGCGGGGTGGCGGATCAGCCCGGCAAGGATCGCCTTGGCGAGCACCGGATCGATCCCCCCGGCATGAACGCCCCGCGCAACGGCCGACAGCGGCCGCTCGGGAGGCTGCCATTTCCCGTGCCGGTCGCGAAAGCCGCGCGCCTGGCGCTGCTGACCCTGGCCGCGCGGCGCCGCGGCGAACAAAGCATCGAATCGCCTGCGAAACTCGGCGACATATTCCGAGCGCACCGTCGGCTCCTGGATCGTCTGCGCCAGCTCGGTGAGCCGCCGGCGCAGCCCCGCGCGTGCCTCGGGCGTGTCGATCGGCTCGGCGGCGAGCTCGTGCGCCCACAGCCGCTGGACGAGCGGCTCGGGCGCCGCGAGCAGCGCCTCGAAGGCGGCGGGCCCCTGCGCGCGCACCAGATCGTCGGGATCCTGCCCCTCAGGCAAGGTCACGAATGCCAGGCTGCGGCCCGGCTGGAGCCCGGGCAGCGCGCGATGCGCGGCGCGCACCGCCGCCTTCTGCCCCGCGGCATCGCCGTCGAAGCACAGCAGCGGCACCTCGACCATCCGCCAGAGCCGCTCGAGCTGATGCTCGGTCATCGCGGTGCCGAGCGGCGCCACGGCCTCGCCGAAGCCGGCCTGGGCGAGCGCGATCACGTCCATATAGCCCTCGACCGCGATCACCCGGCCCGCCTTGCGCGCGGCGGACTGGGCGCGATCGAGATTGTAGAGCGTGCGTCCCTTGTCGAAGAGCGGCGTCTCGGGCGAGTTCAGATATTTGGGCTCACCATCGCTCAGGATGCGCCCGCCGAAGGCGATGCACCGCCCGCGCGCGTCGCGGATCGGGATCATCAGCCGCCCCCGAAACCGGTCATAGGGCTCCTTGCCCTCGACCTGGATCAGCAGCCCCGCCTCGACCAGCAGCGCATCGCCATAGTCGGCGAGCGCCGCGCGCAGCTTGCCGCGCGCATCGGGCGCGAAGCCCAGGCCGAAGGCGCGCGCGGTCTCGGCGGAAATGCCGCGCCGCTCGAGCACGGCGCGCGCCTCAGCACCCTCGATCCCGTGCAGCCGCTCGGAAAACCAGGCGGCGGCGTCCTCCATCGCCTCGCGCAGCCCCTTGGCGCGGCGCTCGCGCTCGGCCGAGCGGGGATCCTGCTGCGGCATGTCGAGCCCGGCGGCGGCGGCGAGTTCCTTCACCGCGTCGATGAAGGGCAGGCCGCGCTGGTCGGTCATCCAGCGGATCGCATCGCCATGCGCGCCGCAGCCGAAGCAGTGATAGAAGCCCTTTTCGTCGTTGACGTAGAAGCTGGGGGTCTTTTCGTTGTGGAACGGGCAGCAGGCGGTCCACTCGCGCCCGGCGCGGCGCAGCTTCACCGACTTCCCCACGAGCGTGGAAAGCTGGGTGCGCGCGCGCAGCTCGTCGAGGAAGGCGGGGGAGAGGGTCATGGCTTGGTGTCCGTTG
Source organism: Sphingosinithalassobacter sp. LHW66-3 (assembly GCF_050703275.1). Lineage (GTDB taxonomy): Bacteria > Pseudomonadota > Alphaproteobacteria > Sphingomonadales > Sphingomonadaceae > Sphingomonas. The sequence goes on along the minus strand of NZ_CP193482.1, from coordinate 617,488 downwards.
GGCTCCCCCTCCCGTGCGCGGGAGGGGGCTGGGGGGTGGGCGCCCGCGCGCCACAGCGACCAGCCGCAGCGAGGATCGCCTCCAGCACGCCGTCGATATTCCCCAAATCGCTGTTCCAGAAGCGGATCACGCGATAGCCCGCCGCTTCGATCCGCCGGGTGCGCTCTGCGTCCTCCGCCGTCCTCTCCTGATGCTGGCTCCCGTCGAGTTCGATCACGAGCTTCGCTTGGCGACAGGCGAAGTCGGCGAAATGGCCTGCAATCGGCCTCTGCCGAGTGAACTTGAGCCCGGCTAGCTGCGACCGGCGCAGTTTCGACCATAGCAGGGCTTCGGCGGCAGTCGGATCGTTGCGCAGCTCGCGCGCCCTCGCTGTCGGTCTCTCCAGCCGGTGGCGGGGGCCCACCCCCCGACCCCCTCCCGCAGGCGGGAGGGGGGGAGCCGCGGGGACGGGCGCGCGACTCACCCCAGCGCCGCCTTCACCAGCCCGCTGGCCTTGCTCATGTCGAGCGATGCGCCGTGGCGCGCCTTCAGCTCGGCCATCACGCGGCCCATGTCCTTCATGCCCTGGGCGTCGAGATCGGCCTTGATCGTCTCGATCGCGGCCTTTGTCTCTTCCTCGCTCATCTGCGCGGGAAGGAAACGTTCGATCACCGCGACTTCGCGTTCCTCGGCGGCGGCAAGTTCCTCGCGGCCGCCCTGGCGGTACATCTCGATCGACTCGCGGCGCTGCTTCACCATCTTCTGCAGCACTTCGACCACCAGCGCGTCGTCGTCGGCGGGGGCGCCGCCGGTGCGCGCCTCGATGTCGCGGTTCTTGATGGCGGCCTGGATCAGGCTGATGGCGGCGCGGCTTTCCTTGTCGCCGGCCTTCATGGCGGCGATCTGCGCGGCTTTGATGTCGTCGCGAATCATGGTCTCTCTCGATGAACGGTAAGCGGGCGACGATAGTCGGTGCCGGCGCGCGGGGGAAGCAGTTGACGGGCGCCGCGCGCGGGTCTAGCGCCCGCACCTTAGCGACATCGCCAGACCCCATAGGAGTGCCCGCCCAAAATGGCCGACGCCAATCCCTCGCACGCGCCCGCCGGAGCCACGGGCGTATTGGTATTGGCAAGCGGCGACGTGATCTGGGGGAGAGGCTTCGGCGCGCAGGGCCAGGCGGTGGGCGAAGTGTGCTTCAACACCGCGATGACCGGCTATCAGGAAGTGCTAACCGACCCGAGCTATGCCGGGCAGATCATCACCTTCACTTTCCCGCACATCGGCAATGTCGGCACCAATGCCGAGGATATCGAGGCGAACGATCCCCACGCGCTGGGCATCATCGTGCGCGAGGATGTGACCGAGCCGAGCAACTTCCGCTCGGCCGAGCGGCTCGACGCATGGATGAAGCGCCATGCGCGCATCGGACTTTCGGGGATCGACACGCGCGCGCTGACTCGCCGCATCCGCGAGGGCGGGGCGCCCAACGCCGTGATCGCGCATTCGGCGGAGGGCAAGTTCGATCTCGACCTGCTGCTCAGGATGGCGCGCGAATGGCCGGGGCTGGAGGGAATGGACCTCGCCAAGACCGTGTCGTGCGAGACGCATTACGGCTGGCAGGGCGGCATCTGGCGGCTGGGCAAGGGCTATGACGACAGCGAGTCCCCCTCCCGCTTGCGGGAGGGGCTAGGGGAGGGCGTGTCCACGGACGGCGCACCTTCCGACATGCCCTCCCCCGACCCCTCCCGCGAAGCGGGAGGGGAGAAGAGGCCCCATGTCGTCGCGATCGACTATGGCTCGAAGCGCAACATCTTCCGCAATCTCGTCGCCGCCGGCGCGCGCGTCACCGTGCTGCCCGCCACCGCGAGCTTCGACGAGGTGATGGCGCTGGAGCCCGACGGCTTCTTCCTGTCGAACGGCCCGGGCGATCCCGCCGCGACGGGCGAATATGCCGTGCCGGTGATCCGCCGGCTGCTCGAAACCGGCAAGCCGCTGTTCGGCATCTGCCTCGGCCACCAGCTGCTCGGGCTCGCGGTGGGCGCGACCACGACCAAGATGTTCCAGGGCCATCGCGGCGCGAACCATCCGGTCAAGCGGCTGAGCGACGGCGCGGTCGAGATCACCAGCATGAACCACGGCTTCGCGGTGACACGCGACAGCCTGCCCGCGAACGCGCGCGAGACGCATGTGTCGCTGTTCGACGGATCGAACGCGGGGATCGAACTGACCGACAAGCCCGCGTTCAGCGTGCAATACCACCCCGAGGCCAGCCCGGGCCCCCAGGACAGCTTCTACCTGTTCGAGCGGTTTGTGGGGATGATGATGTGAGTGGCTGGTTGCGGCTATGGTTTGTTGTGACTGCGTTATTCATTGCGTTCGCAGCTTGGTCAGCTTTCTTGACTGAGCCCCAGTCGGCAGAGCGCTTGAATTCCTGTCTCCCCGGTACTCTGCGAAGCAAAACCGATTACGGACTGTTGCGTGATCCGACTGCCGAAGAGATTTCAAAAGCGAAGCATCATCTTCTCACAGCGCTCGCCGAGCAGGGCATAGTCCCTGACGATCCTGATGATGACACCACGTATGTAGAGATGGCGCGTAACAAGCTCGCGGCTCAAGCTGAATATAAGGTCTGCGTATCTACTTCAGAACTCGTGGTGCGAGTGCTCCTCGGCGTACTTGCGGCATTGCTTCTCTACCCACTGTTTCTAGTCGGTCGCTGGGTGGCTGCCGGCTTCAAGACCGACGGAAAATTGTAATGCCCAAACGCACCGACATCTCCTCCATCCTCGTCATCGGCGCAGGTCCCATCGTGATCGGTCAGGCGTGCGAGTTCGATTATTCGGGCACGCAGGCGATCAAAGCGCTCAAGGAAGAGGGCTATCGTATCGTCCTGGTCAATTCGAATCCGGCGACGATCATGACCGATCCCGAGCTGGCCGACGCGACCTATGTCGAGCCGATCACGCCCGCGGTGGTTGCCAAGATCATCGAGAAGGAGCGGCCCGACGCGGTGCTCCCGACGATGGGCGGGCAGACTGCGCTCAACACCGCGCTGGCGCTGTTCCGCGACGGCACGCTCGACAAGTTCGGCGTGACGATGATCGGCGCCGATGCCGATGCGATCGACAAGGCCGAGGACCGCCGTCGCTTTCGCGAGGCGATGGACAAGATCGGCCTCGAAAGCGCGCGCTCGGCGGTGGCGCACAGCGTCGAGGAGGCGCTCGAGGCGCTCGAGCATACCGGGCTGCCCGCGATCATCCGCCCCAGCTTCACCCTGGGCGGCACGGGCGGAGGCGTGGCCTATAACAAGGAAGAGTTCGTCCGCATCGTCGCGGGCGGGCTCGATGCTTCGCCGACCACCGAAGTGCTGATCGAGGAATCGCTGCTCGGCTGGAAGGAATATGAGATGGAGGTCGTGCGCGATCGCAACGACAATGCCATCATCGTCTGCTCGATCGAAAATGTCGACCCGATGGGCGTCCACACCGGCGATTCGATCACCGTCGCGCCCGCGCTGACGCTCACCGACAAGGAATATCAGGTGATGCGCAATGCCAGCATCGCCTGCCTGCGCGAGATCGGCGTCGAGACCGGCGGATCGAACGTACAGTTCGCAGTGAATCCCAAGGACGGCCGGCTGATCGTCATCGAGATGAACCCGCGCGTCAGCCGCTCCTCGGCACTGGCGTCGAAGGCGACGGGCTTCCCGATCGCCAAGGTCGCGGCGAAGCTGGCGGTCGGCTACACGCTCGACGAGATCGAGAACGACATCACCGGCGCCACGCCCGCGAGCTTCGAGCCGACGATCGACTATGTCGTTACCAAGATCCCACGCTTCGCCTTCGAGAAGTTCAAGGGCGCCGAAGTGTCGCTCGGCACCGCGATGAAATCGGTGGGCGAAGTGATGGCGATCGGCCGCTCGGTCCACGAATCGCTGCAAAAGGCGCTGCGCGGACTGGAGACGGGTCTGTCGGGCTTCGACGAGGTCGAGCGGCTGGTGGGTGCGCCGCGCCCCCAGATCGAAGCGGCGCTTGCCGCCACCAGTCCCGAGAGGCTGCTGGTGGCGGCGCAGGCGCTGCGCGAGGGCTTCACCGTCACGGAAGTCAATGCGATCACCCATTACGATCCCTGGTTCCTCGAGCGGATCTCCGAGATCGTCGCCGCCGAGCGCGAAGTGCTGGCGAACGGCTTGCCCCGCGACGCTGCCGGGATGCGTCGCCTCAAGGCGATGGGCTTTTCGGATAAACGGCTCGCCTTCCTCGCGCTCCGCTCGGTCCATCTGCGCGACGGGCTGGAAAGCGCCGCGCGCGGCTCGGGCGTGGTCCACGAAGCGATCAAGGCGATGACCGGCGGCGTGACCGAGGACGAGGTGCGCGCGCTGCGCCACCGCTTGGGCGTGCGTCCCGTCTTCAAGCGGATCGACACTTGCGCTGCCGAGTTCGAGGCGAAGACGCCCTATATGTACTCGACCTACGAAGCACCCAGCTTCGGCGAACCCGAGAATGAGGCGGCGCCGAGCGAGCGGCGCAAGATCGTGATCCTGGGCGGCGGGCCGAACCGGATCGGGCAGGGGATCGAATTCGATTACTGCTGCTGCCACGCCTGTTTCGCCCTGGAGGATGCCGGCTTCGAGACGATCATGGTCAACTGCAACCCGGAGACGGTGAGCACCGATTATGACACGTCGGACCGGCTCTATTTCGAGCCGCTGACCGCCGAGGACGTGCTCGAGATCCTTGAGGTCGAACGCTCGGCCGGCGAGCTCGTCGGCGTGATCGTCCAGTTCGGCGGGCAGACGCCGCTCAACCTGGCGCGCGCGCTGGAGAAGGCGGGAATCCCGATCCTGGGCACCGCGCCCGACGCGATCGACCTGGCCGAGGACCGCGAGCGCTTCGCCGCGCTGGTGACGCGGCTGGGGCTGACCCAGCCTGACAACGGCATCGCGCGCAGCCGCGAGGAGGCAGTCGCGGTGGCCGAGCGGATCGGCTATCCGGTGCTGATGCGGCCGAGCTACGTGCTCGGCGGCCGGGCGATGGAGATCGTAGACGGCGCCCAGCAGCTCCACGACTATATCGAGACGGCGGTGCAGGTCTCGCCTGGCTCGCCGGTGCTGATCGACCAGTATCTGCGCGACGCGATCGAAGTCGATGTCGATGCGATCGCCGACGGCACCGATGTCGTGGTCGCCGGCGTGCTCCAGCACATCGAGGAAGCCGGGGTCCATTCGGGCGACAGCGCCTGCTCGATCCCGCCCTACAGTCTGCCGCCCGAGATCATCGCCGAGATCGAGCGTCAGACCGAGGCGCTGGCGCGCGCGCTTTCGGTGCGCGGGCTGATGAACATCCAGTTCGCGGTGAAGGACGGCCAGGTCTATCTGATCGAAGTGAACCCCCGCGCGAGCCGCACCGTGCCCTTCGTCGCCAAGGCGATCGGCATGCCCATCGCCAAGCTCGCCGCGCGGGTGATGGCGGGGGAGAAGCTCGCCGACCTGCCCGCGATCGACCGGAACATCGACTATATCGCGGTGAAGGAAGCGGTGTTCCCCTGGGGCCGTTTCCCGGGCGTCGATCCGGTACTCAGCCCCGAAATGAAATCGACCGGCGAAGTGATGGGAATCGATCGCGATTTCGCCACCGCCTTCGCCAAGTCGCAACTCGGCGCGGGTGTGACGCTGCCACAGTCGGGAACGCTGTTCGTCAGCGTGAAGGACAGCGACAAGCCGGTGATCCTGCCGGGCGTGCGGCTGCTCGCCGAACACGGCTTCACCATCGCCGCGACCGGCGGCACCGCCGACTATCTGGCGGAGCAGGGCGTGGCGGTGGAGCGAGTCAACAAGGTGGCGCAGGGCCGGCCGCACATCGTCGACGCGATCCAGGACGGACGGATCGCGCTGATCTTCAACACCACCGAGGGCTGGCAGTCGCTGAAGGACTCGGCGTCGATCCGCGCTTCGGCTCTGGCGAAGAAAGTGCCCTATTTCACAACCGCTCAGGCGAGCGTCGCGGCGGCGCAGGCGATCGCCGCGCTGGCGCGGCACTCCCTTGAAGTATCTCCGTTGCAGGCCTATTATTCGCGTTCGCACAATTGATCCCCCGCAACTGGCTATGCTGTGCGGACGGCTCCGGGTGGGGCCGGCTGGGGAGGGGGCGTCGGAAGGACGAAGCGTATGGCGACGGTCGAGAAGCTGCCGATGCTGGCGGAGGGCTATAGCAAGCTCACCGAGGAGCTGAAGCGCCTCAAAGCGGAACGTCCGATCATCGTTGACGCGATCGAGGAAGCGCGCGCGCACGGCGATCTTTCCGAAAACGCCGAATATCACGCGGCGAAGGAGCGTCAGGGCCAGATCGAAGCTTCGATCAACGACATCGAGGACCGGCTGAGCCGCGCGCAGGTGATCGATCCCAAGGATCTGTCGGGCGACAAGGTGGTGTTCGGCGCGACCGTCACGCTGCTCGACGAGGACGACAAGCCGGTGAAGTACCAGATCGTCGGCCAGACCGAGGCGGACGCCAAGACCGGTCGGATCAGCTACAGCTCGCCGCTGGGCCGCGCGCTGATCGGCCGCAAAGTCGATGACGAAGTGGAAGTCACCGTTCCGTCGGGCGACCGCTACTATCTGGTTTCGAAAATCGAATTCATCTGACGCGATGCCGGTACGGACGGCGACTGCGGCATTGGTGCTCGCCACATCGGCGGTGAGCCTGATCGTCGTCCTGTCCGGCGCGCTGGTCGATGCCAGCGTGATCGCCGGCTTCATTCCTGCGCGCGCGAGCGGCGTGCCGGGGTTCGAGGGTTATGGCCTGCTGCCGGTGTGGCTCACACCGCTCAGCTGCACCTTCGTGCACGCCGGCGTGCTGCACCTGGGCATGAACATGCTGATGCTGGGCTTCACCGGGCGTGAAACCGAGCGGGCCGTGGGCGTCGCGGGGCTGCTGCTGCTTTACGTTGCGGGCGCCTACAGCGCCGCGGCGGCGCAATGGCTGCTCGATCCGGATGCGCTGATCCCGATGGTGGGGGCGAGCGGCGCCGCCTCGGCGGTGATCGGCGCCTATTCGCTGCTGTTCAGCCAGCCCCGCGTGCGTGCGATCGGGCCGATTCCGGAGCGCGTCGTCCATGTGCTCTGGCTCGCCGTTGCCTGGACGATCGTCAACCTGCTGATGTGGTGGGCGCTGCTCGGCGGCGGGCTGCAGATCGCCGCCGCTGCGCATATCGGCGGCTTCATCGCCGGGCTGCTGCTCGCGCGACCGCTGTTGCTGCTGCGCTGGCGCAGGGCCTGACCGGGCCGAACGCCGCAGCGCCGGCCCGGTCGAGGTGCCGAGCGGTTCAGTGTTCCGGATCGTCCAGCGGAACGTCCGGCTCGAGCAGGCGGTGGAGATGCACGACGACATATTTCATCTCGGCATCGTCCACGGTCCGCTGCGCGGCGGCGCGCCACGCCTTTTCCGCGCTTGCATAGTCGGGGAATACGCCGACGACGTCGATCGTCGCCAGATCGTTGAAGTCGAGGGTGCGCGGATCGGCCACACGGCCGCCGAACACGAGGTGCAGCTTGCTCAAATTTTCCTCCCGGGGAGCGGACGGCCCATGCCTGTAGCGCCTGCGCCGCCACGCTCAACCCCGGAGGAACCCGAAGCGGGGATCACTGCGACTGGCTGACCCGCTCGCGGGCGGCACCGAGAGCGCTCTCGAGCACGTTGCTGGCGCGCGACTTCGCCTGTTCGCCGCTCGGGAGCAGCTGGTCGAGCTCCTGCTTGCCTGCGTCGCGCGCCGCCACTGCGGCCGCGGTGGCACCCTCGGCGAGGCGCTTGCCCAGCGGATCGAGCAGTTCGCGCTCGCGCGGATGGCGGGGCAGCAGCACGCCGACGAGCACCCCGAGCGCGATGCCGCCGGCAAGCAGCGCCAGCGGATTGTCGCCTACCGTCTCGGCGGTCTGGCGGGCGCGGTTGCGCGTGGTTTCGGCAGTGCGCCGTGCGCGGTCCCGCGTTGCCTCATAGGCGTGGCTCGCCGATTCGCGCGCCGAGTCGAGACGACTCGAGCGGCCACCGGAGTTTTCGGCTGTGGTTGCGTCGGTCATAATTGGATTCCTTCTTTCGCGTGCGGTCTAACTCGGTGCGGAGCGGTCGGTTGCACGGCGGGAAGCGGTGCCGGCCGCGTCTCGACGGTTTCCATCGGCACAGCCGCCTTGCGGGCCCGGCGCTCGGCCAGTTTCCGGCCGATCCACCCGCGCGCCAGGAACATGCCGACCGCGCCGACCACGGAGGCGGTGACGATCGGCTTTGCTCTGGCGGCATCGACTCCCTTGCGTGCTGCCGATGCGGCGCCGTCCGCGGCGCTTCCCACTGCGTCGTGCGCGATCGTTCCCGGCTTCAGCCGATACTTCGCGTCGGCGATGCTCTGGTTCAGGCGGATGCGGGCAAGGTGCGTCCGTTCCGCTGCCGCTTTCACGTCTCTCTCGGTCGCGGTCATCGCTTGCTCCCCGGCTGCGCCCGAAAGGCGTGGCGGAACCGGTCGATCGCCGCGCGGGCCAGCAGCGCGATCACCGCGGCGGTCAGCAGGACCACCGCCAGCGTGGCCAGCCCCGGGCCGATCAGCGTCGCCAGCGTGAGGATTAGTCCCACCAGCAGCGCGCAGACCAGGCCCAGGCCGAGCACAGCCGCCGCCACGCCGGCAATCAGGCCGGTGACTGCGTCGTTCTTCCGCGCCGCGGCAAGCGTCTTGTAATAATCGACTTCAGCGCGGCCATATTCCTTCGCGTCGGCGATCAGCCGCGTGAGGACCTGGCCGATGCTCGGGTCTTCCGGATCGTGCAACGCCATGCTCGCGATCCGATCAGCCGTTGGCGGTCGTGTCGGTGGCGTCCGACGACGCTTCGACGCCGGACTTGATCAGCCGGGCGAATGCGAAGCCGAGGACGGCCGCGGTGCCGATCGCGATCGCCGGGCTCTTGCGCACGAATTCGCTCGCGTCCTGGAGCAGGTCGTCGACTTCGCGGCTGCGCAGCGTATCGGCGAAGCTCTGAACGCTGCTCGCGGCCGAGCGGGCATATTTGCCATATTGCGGGCCCAGCCGCTCGTCCACGTCGCCCGCCGCGTCGCCCATCATGCGCGACAGCTCGTCGAGCGCGCCCGTCGCGCGTTCCTTGCCCTGGCCGGCATAGCCGCGGGCGCGTTCCGCCGCCTGGCTGCCCAGCTTCGAGGCTTCCTCGCGGATCTTGTCTCTGGTTCCGCTGCCGCTTGCGCTGGACGATCCGCCTTCGTTGCCGCCGGCGGCGTCGCTCGCAGTGCCGGTTGTCTTCATCGGCGCTTCGGTCGTCATCGTCGCGCCGGTTCCGGGAGTTGCGTTCGGCGCACCGCCGGAGGTTGCGCCGGGAGTCGTGTTGTCCACCATCGCTTGAGGCCCTTTCTTGCGTTTCCAATGACAACAACAGCGCGGGCGCCTTGTTCCACGCCGCCGAGATTGCCCGACGAGCGCGAAGCCGATACAGGCTCGGCCGCGCCATCTCCGGCCTGTTCGCCATCCCTTAAGGAGACCGTTACGTGACCGCAATAATCGACCTCCACGCACGCCAGATCCTCGACAGTCGCGGCAATCCCACGGTCGAGGTGGATGTCCTGCTGGAGGACGGCAGCTTCGGCCGCGCGGCGGTTCCCTCGGGAGCCTCCACCGGCGCACACGAAGCGGTCGAGAAGCGCGACGGCGACAAGAGCCGCTGGATGGGCAAGGGCGTCGAGGCGGCGGTCGAGGCAGTCAATCAGGACATCGCCGAGGCGGTGCTCGGGATGGACGCCGAGGATCAGGCCGATCTCGACACGGCGATGATCGAGTTGGACGGCACCGCGAACAAGGGGCGGCTCGGCGCCAATGCCATTCTCGGCGTCAGCCTCGCGGTGGCCAAGGCGGCGGCGGAGGCGCGCGGACTGCCGCTCTATCGCTATGTCGGCGGCGTCGGCGCGCATCTATTGCCGGTGCCGATGATGAACATCGTGAACGGCGGCGAACATGCCGACAATCCGATCGACATCCAGGAATTCATGGTGATGCCCGTCGGCGCCGAGAATATCGTCGAGGCGGTCCGCTGCGGCTCGGAGATCTTCCACACGCTCAAGAAGAAGCTCGCCGAGAAGGGCCTCGCCACTTCGGTCGGCGACGAGGGCGGCTTCGCGCCGGCGCTTGCCTCGACCACCGACGCGCTCGACTTCATCATGGCTTCGATCGAAGCGGCCGGCTACACGCCCGGCGACGATGTGATGCTCGCGCTCGATTGCGCCGCGACCGAATATTTCAAGGACGGCCGCTATGTGATGGAAGGCGAGGGCCGGACGATGACTCCCGCCGAGAACGCCGAATTCCTTGCCGATCTCGTCGCCCGCTACCCGATCCTGTCGATCGAGGACGGGATGAGCGAGGATGATTTCGAAGGCTGGAAGCTGCTGACCGACAAGCTCGGCGGCAAGGTGCAGCTCGTCGGCGACGACCTGTTCGTCACCAATCCGGCCCGTCTCGCCGACGGGATCGGCCGCGGGCTCGCCAATTCGTTGCTGGTGAAGGTCAACCAGATCGGCACGCTCACCGAAACTCTTGAGGCGGTGAACCTCGCACAGCGCTCGCGCTACACGGCAGTGATGTCGCATCGTTCGGGCGAGACCGAGGACGCGACGATCGCCGACCTCGCCGTCGCCACCAACTGCGGACAGATCAAGACCGGCAGCCTCGCGCGCTCGGATCGGCTCGCCAAGTACAACCAGCTGATCCGCATCGAGGAGGAACTGGGCGACGCGGCCCGCTATGCCGGGCGGCAGGTGCTGAAATAGGCTTCCGGACAACTACGGCTTGAAGCTGCAGGGAAATTAAGCGACTATTAGGCATGTCGCGCCGGTCGCCCCTGCAGTCGATCCTCCGTCGCGCCGGGCTTCCCGCCGCGGCGCTGATCGCGATGGCCTTCTTCGGCTATTATGCGGTGCTCGGCCCCAATGGCGCGCTTGCGCATCATGAGGTGCAGGAGGAACTCGCCGAGCGGACCGAGCAGTACCAGGCGCTCGACAAGCAGCGGGCGCAGTTGCGCAATCGAGTCGAGCTGCTCGATTCGGAGCGGGGCGCCGACCCCGATCTGGTCGAGGAACTGGCGCGCAAGCAGCTCAACGTCGCGCGTCCCGACGAGATCATCATCCCGCTCGACTGACGGCGCAGGCACGAAACCGCACGACAGGGGAGAGCGGATGCGGAAGATCGGAACGGCTTTCATCGCGCTGGCGCCGCTGTTGCTCGGTTCCGCCGCATGTCCGGCCCGCGAGCAGGCCGCCGCCGTCGAGGAACAGCCCGTCACGCCGGGTCCGGCCGCCGCATCGGCCCTGTGCAAGCCGGTGGAGCAGGTGATCTTCGAATGCGGGCTCGGCGAGCGGACGGTCGCGATCTGCGCCGGTGGCTCGGGTGAGACCCGCTATGTCCAATATCGCTACGGCACCGCCGACGCGCTCGAGCTGCAGCACCCGGCGCAGCCGTTCGGATCGGGCACGCTCGCCTGGTCCAGCACGCCCTATTCGGGCGGCGGCGAGGCACAGATCAGCTTCGACAACGGCGCCTACACCTACGTCGTCTACAGCCGGACGGTGCGCACGGGTTTCGGGGAGGGCGGGAACGCGCCCGAATTCTCGGCGGGGCTGTTCGTCCAGCGCGACGGACGGACGATCTCGCGCAAGAGCTGCACCGATCCCGCGGCCGCCGAGGTCGACATCGCCGCGGCGCAGGAGCTGCTGCCGCCCGGCGCGTTCCGCTACGACGACTGAGGCGGGGACCACCGCTTCGCCGCGCGGGGACGTTGCGCAGCGGGGCGGAACGCGCCTATAGGCTCGGGCTTTCTTCCTCCCCAAGGAACGAGGATTTCCCGATCGTGGCCAAAGCACCGGCAACCCGCCGCAAGAGCGAACCCGCACCGTCCAATCGCGAGCGGCCGAACGAGCCGGAACGGTACAAGGCCTCGAAGGACGAGCTGCTCGAATTCTATCGCCAGATGCTGCTCATCCGCCGGTTCGAGGAAAAGGCCGGCCAGCTCTACGGTCTCGGCCTGATCGGCGGTTTCTGCCATCTCTACATCGGCCAGGAAGCGGTTGCCGTCGGCCTGCAGTCCGCGCTCGACGGCGACAAGGACAGCGTGATCACCGGCTATCGCGATCATGGCCACATGCTCGCTTATGGCATCGATCCCAAGGAGATCATGGCCGAGCTGACTGGCCGCGCTGCTGGTATCTCGAAGGGCAAGGGCGGGTCGATGCACATGTTCTCGACCGAGAAGAAGTTCTACGGCGGCCACGGTATCGTCGGCGCGCAGGTCGCGCTCGGCACGGGCCTCGCCTTTGCGCACAAGTACAATCAGGACGGCGGCGTCACGCTCGCCTATTTCGGCGACGGCGCGGCGAACCAGGGGCAGGTGTACGAGGCCTTCAACATGGCCGAGCTGTGGAAGCTGCCGATCGTCTTCGTGATCGAGAACAACCAATATGCGATGGGCACCAGCGTGAATCGCTCATCGGCCGAGGATCAGCTCTACAAGCGGGGCGAGAGCTTCCGCATTCCCGGCATCCAGGTCGACGGGATGGACGTGCTCGCCGCGCGTGGCGCCGCCGAGACTGCGCTCGAATGGGTCCGCGCCGGCAAGGGGCCGGTGATCCTCGAGATGAAGACCTATCGCTATCGCGGCCATTCGATGTCGGACCCGGCCAAATATCGCAGCCGCGAGGAAGTCCAGTCGATGCGCGACAAGTCCGACCCGATCGAGCACGCCAAGCGCGAGCTGGCCGAGCTGGGCGTCGAGGAAGGCGCGTTGAAGGAGATCGAGAAGGAGATCCGCAAGATCGTCAACGAATCCGCCGATTTCGCGGAATCGACGCCCGAGCCCGACGCGGCCGAGCTCTATACCGACGTTCTGGTGGAGTCCTACTGAGATGGCGATCGAACTGAAGATGCCGGCGCTGTCGCCCACGATGGAAGAGGGCACGCTGGCGAAATGGCTGGTCAAGGAAGGCGACAGCGTTTCGTCGGGGGACATCCTCGCCGAGATCGAGACCGACAAGGCGACGATGGAGTTCGAGGCAGTCGATGAAGGCACGATTGCGAAGATCCTGATCGCCGAGGGCACGGACAATGTGAAGGTCGGCACCGTCATCGCGATGCTGGCCGAGGAAGGCGAGAGCGCCGATGCAGTCGAGGTTCCCGCCGAGAAGCCGGCGCAGGAGCAGAAGGCCGCCGAATCCGAAGCGCCGAAGGCCGAGCCGAAGGCGAGCGGCACGAGCCAGCTCGCCGACAGCAAGCCGCAGCTCGCCGATCCCGAGGTGCCCGAGGGCACCGAGATGGTGAAGCTCACCGTGCGCGAGGCGCTGCGCGACGCGATGGCCGAGGAAATGCGGGCCGACGAGCGCGTGTTCGTGATGGGCGAGGAAGTCGCCGAATATCAGGGCGCGTACAAGGTGACGCAGGGGCTGCTCGACGAATTCGGCGCCAGGCGCGTGATCGACACGCCGATCACCGAATATGGCTTCGCCGGCGTCGGCACCGGCGCGGCGATGGGCGGTCTGCGCCCGATCGTCGAGTTCATGACGTTCAACTTCGCGATGCAGGCGATCGACCATATCGTGAACTCGGCGGCCAAGACCAATTACATGTCGGGCGGCCAGATGCGCTGCCCGGTGGTGTTCCGCGGGCCGAACGGCGCGGCGAGCAGGGTTGGCGCGCAGCACAGTCAGAATTACGGCCCCTGGTATGCCAGCGTCCCCGGGCTGATCGTGATCGCCCCCTATGACGCGGCCGATGCCAAGGGACTGCTCAAGGCGGCGATCCGGTCGCCCGATCCGGTCGTGTTCCTCGAAAACGAGCTGATGTACGGGCGCAGCTTCGAGGTTCCCAAGCTCGACGACTGGGTGCTGCCGATCGGCAAGGCGCGGATCGTGCGGCCTGGCAAGGACGTCAGCATCGTCAGCTATTCGATCGGCGTCGGCGTGGCGCTCGAAGCCGCCGAGCAGCTGGCGGGCGAGGGGATCGAGGCCGAAGTGATCGACCTGCGCACGCTGCGCCCGCTCGACAAGGCAGCGGTGCTCGAGAGCCTGAAGAAGACCAACCGCATGGTGGTGGTCGAGGAAGGCTGGCCGACCTGTTCGATCGCGTCCGAAATCTCGGCGATCTGCATGGAGGAGGGCTTCGACTGGCTCGACGCGCCGGTGACGCGCGTGACCAACGAGGACGTGCCGCTGCCCTATGCCGCCAATCTGGAAAAGCTGGCGCTGGTCGATTCCGAGCGCGTGGTCGCCGCGGTGAAGAAAGTCACCTACCGCACCTGAATGCCGGACACTCGGCGCCGTTCGCGCGGCGGCGAGGGTCAGCAGGTCGAAGGCGTCACGCCGGAAACGGGATAGACTCCGTTGGTGCCGCCGGTCGTGTCGCGGCGGTCGCGCACCATCATCGATGCAATCTCGGTCATTGCCGCGTCGGGCGCCAGCGATCCGCCGACCAGCGGCTGATATTCGTAATAGACCTCGACGAACATCGTCACGCCATTTTCGGGCGCGATCGCCTGGCGGCCGGCGGGGCCCATGCCCGCCATGTTGGTGCCGTTCGACTTGCCGGCCTCGCCCCAGCTCGATTTGTGCCCGACCTTCGCGCCGCCGCAGCGCTGCCAGCGGATGCGATACCGCCCGCTCGTGTTCGGGTTCGACATCGGCTCCAGGCTCGAGAGGATGATGCGCCCATGCCTCAGCAACTCGAGCTCGCCGGACTGAAGGTTCGCTCCGGTCAGCAGGTCGTTGATGTCGGCTTCGGTGATCTGCTTGGCCGAAAGCTGGCTCCCCGATCCGATCCGCGCGGCATTGTCGGCCAGATGCAGGGCGATCTGGCTCATTCGCATCTTGGTCGTAATATAGTTGGTGAGCTCCGCGCCGCTGAGGCTCAGCACCAGCAGGATCGGCAGCGTATAGGCGAATTCGAGCAGCGCGAGGCCGCTCGTGTCGCTGCGCAGCCGTCGAAGCAGCGCGAGGAGGCGGGGGGGCGTCACGTGCAGTTCCGCACCTGGGGCGGCTCATAGCTGCCCTGGTCGCCATAGGGCTGGTTGCGGAGCACTGTGGATGCGGTCAGCCGGGTCGTGTCCGAACCGCCGACGAAGCGGTAGATCGGGAAGAAGCGCGGATAGCGGACCTTCACCGTGTAGAGCGTTGCGTCCTTCGCGCCGCCCTGGCCTTCGTTGCCGCCGTCGGCGTCCCACACGCTGTTGTTGTTCTCGTCATCATAGGGCTCGCCATTGTCACAGCGGCCGTTGGTGTTGCTGTCGGTCCAGCGCTCGGCGCGTGCCGCCGCGGCGTCGGAGAAGGTGCGGTAGTAGCGGCGGGAGAAGTCGATGGTCGCATTGTTCGCCAGCGCGCGGACCTGCTTGCGCACCTTCTCGTCGAGAAGTGCCTGCTGCGTCGCTTCGGTGCCGCTCTCCAGCGTGGCGTCGCGCGCGGCCTTCTGCAGGATCCCCTGCAGCACCGAGCGCATGTAGAGCGTGTGGCCGATGTCGAACGCGCCGAGAAGGACCAGGCAGAGGACAGGCGCCACGATCGCGAATTCGACGACCGTGGCGCCCGCCTTGTCGCGCGCCAGTGCGCGCGGTGGGACGCGGCGGAGGGAGAATCGCCGCGTCACCGGGTAAGCCTGAGCTGGGAAATCTCGTCCGCGATCGAGCGGAACGTCTGCTGAAGCGTCGCCGAATCGCGCGCCACGAAATAACGGTTGGCGCTCGCGCAATTCTCCAGCCGCTGCTCGGTCGTCTCGTTCGAGCCCGACCCGAACGAGATCACCCATAGCGTGATGTTCATGTTCTTCACCGCGGTGCACATCGCCGAGAAGCGCGCGTTGACCTGATTGGTCAGGTCGCCGCTGCTCGGCACCGCGCTCGCGCTCGTCTGCCGCCGGTCGAACCAGGGCAGGCCATAGGCGGCATAGTTGGCGGCGCTGGTCACCGTGTCGCCGTCGGTCATGAAGATCAGATGGCGCTCGATATCGCCGCCCTTGGGCGTCTTGGCGTTCGACGCGGCGAACAGCCCCGTCGGCGAAATCAGCCGGGCGCCCCAGATGAGACCGATGTCGTGATAGGTATTCCCGTTCGGCGTCAGCCCGTCGACATAGTCCTCGAACGCGCTCGCAGTGGGCCAGGTCTGCAGCAGCCGGCTTTCGCTCGGGCACGAGTAGCTGGAATTGTTGACGTAATTCTGCTCGCTGAACACCTCCGCCGAGTTCCAGCCGTTGGTGCTGCCGTTCGAGCTCCCCGTCGCCTGCCGCGTGAAGATCGCACCGGGCAGCGCCGGGCCCCACAGCGTTGCCGGATCATTTTCGGCGGGCACCAGATCGATGTTCAGGTCATAGGCGCCGGACGGGATCGGGCTGAAGTTGGTCGCGCGCACCGTGGCGCGTTCCTCGATGCAGCCGTCCCAGGGGATGCTGCGCATCGCTCCGTTGGCGCCGATCGGCAGTTCCACGGTGCCGGTGTCGTTCCACTGATGGACGTCGGCGGGATCCTTGAGGCCGCTGATGTCGTGCGTCACCTGGGCGTAGCGCCACCGCTGGAAGGTCTTCTCCGTCGTCGTGACCGGCTGCGCCGAATAGGTGATCGTCACACTCGAGCCGGTGGTGCGCGTGCTCTTCTGGAGCATGCAGCGGATGTCGCCCCAGCCTTGCTTCACGGTGCGGTATTGAGTCTGCAACGTTCCGTTGACCGTGGTCTCGGTCCAGGTCTTCACGCCCGTCTGCGGATTGATGACCGGGTCGGAGGTCGTGGTCGTCCCGTTCATCACCTGCGTGCCGGGATTGGGTGTGGGGATCGCCGGGCATCCGCCCCACCAGTCGATGTAGGTGCTGGTATCCTCGAACGGGCTCCATGCGGAGGTGTTGTTCGATACGTCGCGATCGGTCTCGATCGGGTTGGGATAGGTCGTCGTCGTCTCGGTATGCCACACCGGCTCGCGCGACTGGTACTTCCATTCGTTCGCGAACCAGTCCGGCGACAGCAGCCGCCCGACATTCACATTGGTGTTGTACGGCACGAAGCCGAAACGGATCTGAACCTGATCGCCCGTGCCGCCGGCCGGCTGACCGTGGGTGCACATCGCGTCGGTGTCGAGCCGCGCGACGATCTCGTAGAAGCACTTCACCGCCGTGCGCAGGCTCTCGATCTTGGTGTCGCTGTCCGACGACACGGCCTTGCTGCCCATCGATCCGGTGACGTCGAGCACGAACATCACATCGGTGTTAGGCAGCCGCATCTCGGCGTCGCAGGTCACGGTCAGCGTTTCGCTCGTGCGGCCGAAAATCCGCATCAGCGTCATCGGCACCGTCGCCGAGGCCGTGCCGATCACCTTGCCCGCCTGTTCGCTGAAGCTGCGGGTGAGGTTGGAGGCTCCATAGGGCGTGGCCGAGATGTTCGCGTCGAAGAATTTTTCGGCGACGCCGCGCGCCCAGTAATTGTTGTAGCTCCAGACGCCGGCACCCATCGATTTGCGTCCGGCGAGCGCTCCGGCGTCGCAGGCGTGTTGCAGGCGCGTCTTGACGATGTACATGCGGCTGATGTCGACGCCGCCGCCCACCATGCCCGCCAGCGGGATCATCGCCATCGCCATGATCGCGATGGTGTTGGCGCGGGTATCGCGGACAAGCGCAGTGAGCCACGCCCGCGCGTCAGCCATTGTCCGCTCGTGCCGATTGCTCATGCCAAAGCCCAGTTGCCCCGATCAATGGGCGGATATGGCGCCTGTGAGGATAACGGCGGATCAAGCAGCATGGTTAATGCGCCGGTTACGTTGCGGGACCGGAGGCTAGCGATGACGCCCGAAGCCGCCGAACGGCGTCAGATCCTGAGCTATGCCGCGCCCGACCGCCGCGCCGGGCTCGCCGCATTGCTCGCGCTCGACGATGCCCTGGCCGCCCTGCTGCGTACCACGCGCGAGCCCGCGCTCGGCCAGATCCGGCTGCAATGGTGGCGCGACCGGCTTTCGGGGCTCGACGACGCTCCGCCGCCGGCCGAGCCGGTGCTGCAGGGGCTGGCCGAGCACGTGCTGCCGCGCGGCGTAGCGGGCAGCGCATTGGCCGAGATGGTGGCCGGATGGGATGTGCTGATCGAGGCCGACCTGCTCGATGCGGCCGCACTGCGTACCCATGGCAACGGGCGGGGCGGGGCGCTGTTCGCCGCGGCTGCTGCCGTGCTGGGCGGCGCGCCCGACGATCCGGTCGAGGCGGCAGGCACGGGCTGGGCACTCGCCGACCTGGGCCGGCATCTCCAGCGGAGCGGCGAGGCGGAAGCCGCGCGCGCGCTTGCGGCCCCGATGCTGGCGACCGCGACCGCAGCGCAGTGGAGCCGCAACGGCCGCGCGCTCGGTGCGCTCGCGCATCTCGCCCGCCGCGATCTAGCCCTCCCGCCGGGAGCGCCGCCGCCGGTCGGCGCGCCGTCGCGGGTGGGACGATTGATCTGGCACCGCTTCACCGGACGATAGCGGCTTGCCCGCGGCGCGCGGAAGCGTAGCCTGTCGCACGGGCAACAGGGGGAGTCGCGACCATGTGGCGCTATTTCGTGGGTGCCGCCGGGGCATTGCTGCTCGCAGCCGCCGGCTTGTTCTTCTTCCGCGGCTCGGCAGAGCCCGAAACCGCCGCCGCACTGCCGCCGCCGATGCCGGTGGAAACGGCCGAAGCCGAGCCTCCGCCGCTCCCCAAGGCCGCGCCGCGCGCCGATGATCGCACGCGCGAGCAAAAGCGGTTCGACCGCTACGACCGCGATCGCGACGAATCGATCACCCGCGAGGAATATCTGCGCAACCGCCGCCGCGCCTATGCCCGGCTCGACAGCAATGGCGACGGACGGCTGTCGTTCGACGAATGGGCGGTGCGCACGACGAATAAATTCGTGGGCGCCGACGCGGATCGCTCGGGCGCCCTCAGCAGAACCGAATTCGCCACGACGCGCGTGGTGCGCCGGCCGCGCGCCTCGCCCACGCCGTGCCGCTGCCCGGCGCCGGACGAGGAGGAGTGACGCTCAGGCGGCGAGCCACTCGCGCAGCGCCTCGCGGGCGCGGGCGGTGTAGAGCAGCTTGCGGTCGGCCTTCTTCGAGCGGCCCTCGATCGGCGGGAAAAGGCCGAAGTTGACGTTCATCGGCTGATAGGTCGCCGCCTCGGCGCCGCCGGTGATGTGCGCCAGCAGCGCGCCCAGCGCAGTCTCGGGCGGGGGCGGCGCCATCAGCGCCCCGGCGAGCTCGGCGGCGGCGAAGCGTCCGGCGAGCAGGCCGATCGCGGCGCTCTCGACATAGCCTTCGCATCCGGTGATCTGGCCGGCGAAGCGGATATGCTGCCGCGCCTTCAGCCGCAGCGTGGTGTCGAGCAGCTCGGGCGACTTGATGAAGGTGTTGCGATGCAGCCCGCCCAGCCGCGCGAACTCGGCATTCTCGAGTCCGGGAATGGTCCGGAAAAGAGCGACTTGGGCGCCATATTTGAGCTTTGTCTGAAAGCCGACCATGTTCCAGAGCGTGCCCGAGGCATTGTCCTGGCGCAGCTGGACGGCGGCATAGGGCCAGCGCCCCTGCGGATATTCGGGAGTGCGGTCGTGCGGATTGTCGAGACCCACCGGCTTCATCGGGCCGTGACGCAGCGTATCGATGCCGCGCTCGGCCATCACTTCGATCGGCATACAGCCTTCGAAATAGGGGACGTTCTCCCACTCGCGAAATTCGGTCTTCTCGCCGTCGAGCAGCCCCTGGACGAAGGCGCGATACTGCTCCTTGTCCAGCGGGCAATTGATGTAATCGGCGCCGTCGCCGACATCCGAGCCCTTGTCCCAGCGCGACTGCTTCCACGCCACGTCCATGTCGATGCTCTCGAAATGGACGATCGGCGCGATCGCGTCGAAGAAGGCGAGTTGGTCCTTGCCCGTTGCCCTGGCGATGCTGCCTGCCAGACTGTCGGCGGTCAGTGGCCCGGTGGCGATGATCGTCATGCCGCTTTCCGGAATAGTATCAATACGTTCGCGCACGATGTTGATATTCGGATGGGCTTGGAGTGCGGCGGTCACTGCCTGCGAAAATCCGTCGCGGTCGACCGCCAAAGCGGAGCCCGCCGGCACCTTGTGCGCATCGCCCGTAGCGATGATGATCGAGTTCAGGTCGCGCATTTCCTGATGCAGCAGCCCGACGGCGTTGCGCTCGGCGTCGTCCGAGCGGAAGCTGTTCGAGCAGACGAGCTCGGCCAGGCCGTCGGTCTGGTGCGCCGGCGTCATGCTGCCCGCGCCGCGCATTTCGGAAAGCCGCACCTTCCAGCCCGCTTCGGCCAGCTGCCATGCCGCTTCCGATCCGGCTAGCCCGCCGCCGATGATGTGAATATCGTGAGTCATGCGGGTGCAGATAGCGGCGGCGTGCGCGGCTGACAAAGCCGGCGGAGATCGGGGGGAGGAGGAAGAATGCAGCAGGCTGGCCGGAACGCGCAGCTCCTGTTCTTCGCCGCGCTCGCGGTCGGGGCAAGCTATTATGCCAATCGCTGGATCGGCCTCGAAGGCGTTCCGGCGATCGTCTGGAAGGGCGGCGGCGTCGGGCTGCTCGCGCTCTGGGCCGCGACGCTGGCGCGGCGGCGCGATGGCTGGATGATCGCGACGGTGCTGGCGTTCGGCGCGGCGGGCGACGTGCTGCTCGAAGCGGCGGGGCTGACGGTGGCGGCGCTGGCGTTTCTCGCCGGCCATCTGATCGCGATCCTCCTCTATCTGCGCCACCGCGAGCGTCCGCTCGGGATCGTCGCCGTCGTCGCCATTGCCGTTGCCGGGACTGCCTGGCTTCTGCCCGACGCGCGCGCCGAGGCGCCGGGCGTCGCGCTCTATGCGCTCGGCCTCGGCGCGATGGCGGGCGCGGCGGCCGTCAGTCGCTTCCCGGCGATCGTCCCGCTCGGCGCGGCGCTGTTCGTGCTGTCGGATTTGCTGATCTTCGCGCGAATGGGGCCGCTCGGCGGGTCCGAGCTGCCGGGGCTGCTGATCTGGCCGACCTATTTCGGCGGACAGGCGCTGATCGCCTGGGGCGTCGTCACTCGGTTGCGACGGGAGGCGGTATGACGCGGGTGTTCACCATCGGCTATGAAGCCGCGACGTTCGACGATCTGCTGGCGGCGCTGCGGAAGGCGGGGGTCCGGCAAGTGATCGACGTGCGCGCGCTTCCGCTGTCGCGTCGTCCCGGCTTCTCCAAGTCGGCGCTCGCCGCGGGGCTTGCCGAAGCGGGGATCGACTATGTCCATCTGAAGGCGCTCGGCACGCCCAAGCCGGGCCGCGACGCCGCGAAAAAGGGCGACCGGGCGACGTTGGAGACGGTCTATTCGGGGCAGCTCGAGCTTCCCGAAGCACAGGCACAGGCGGCGCGGATGCGGGAGCTTGTCGAAGCTGCTCCGTCGGCGCTGCTCTGCTACGAGCGCGACCCCGCGCTCTGCCACCGGACGCTTCTGCTCGCGGCGGAGGGCGAGGGGCTGGAATCGGTCGACCTGTTCCCCTGACCGCCGCGCGATCGGAACTTTTTCGCTCCGCCGCCGCTGTCGCGATCAGGGCCATATGCAACACAGGGGCAGAACGTGACCGACACCGCCGCACGCCGCACGCGATCCGACACGACCAGCTGGGGCTGGGTGCTCGCGCTCGGCGTGGTGATGATCCTGCTCGGCCTGCTGCTCTTCGGAGCGCCGCTCATCACGGCGGTGGCCGGAGCGACTCTCGTCGGCGCTGCGCTCGTCGTCCTCGGCATCGGCGGGATCGTCGTCGGGGCGAAGTCGGCGCGGCCGTCGCGGCGCTGGACCGACATCCTGTTCGGAGTGGTCGCCGTCCTCGTGGGGCTCTACTGTTTCGCCTTTCCGCTCGCCGGATCGATGTCGCTCACGTTCGCGGTCGGCTTCTGGCTGCTGTTCCGCGGCGTGCTCGAACTGGTGTCGGCCTTCCGCAGCGACGACGGCACCGGCAAGGCGCTGCTGTTCCTTTCCGCGCTGCTCGACATCATCCTCGGCGTGCTGCTGCTCGCCAACTATCCGTTTCCGGCGGTGCAGTTCCTCGGCATCGCGCTCGCGCTCAGCCTGATCTTCGCGGGCTTCACCACCGTGATCGGCGCCTTCGGGCTGCGCCGCCTGCAAAGCGGCTCGGCGGTCAACCCGTGACCGGGAGGCGCACCGTTCCGTCGGCGTCGCGGACCAGCTCCGAATAGCCGACCACCGCCGAAAGCGGCAGCGGCGCATAGAGATGGGGGAAGCTGGCGCCGCCGCGCGATTCCTCCCACTTCACCGCATCCCCCAGTGCGACCAGATCGACGGCGGCGACCCACAGTCCGTCCTGCCCGGCGAAATGCCTGTCGACGGTCTCGGTGAGCTGCTCGGCGGTCGACAAGTGGATATAACCGTCCTGGATGTCGACCGGTGCGCCGGTGAACACGCCGTCCTTTTCCAGCACCGCCATCTGATCGGCGGTCAGCACCTTATATCCGGTCTGGGCGCGGGTCATGGCTCGTTCCCTTCGTCGTCGCTCTCGTCGACGTGCTCGTCCATCGTCTCGGGCCCGGTGCCATCGTCGACGCGCAGGTCGCCCGCCGGACCGGCGGCGGCCCCGGCACGCTCTTCGGCGACCTTCTCCTCGGCGGGGTTCTCCGGCGCTTCCTCTTCGTCGATCCGTGCGGCGCCGACGACATGCTCGCCCTCGGCCACCGAGAACAGCCGCACGCCCGCCGAACCGCGGCCGATCACGCGCAGGCTGTCGAGCGGCATGCGGATCATCTTCGCCTGATCGGTCACCAGCATCAGCTGCTCGTCGGTATGTGCCGGGAAGCTGGCCACCACGGGTCCGTTGCGGCGGATGTTGTCGATGTTGGTGATGCCCTGTCCGCCGCGGCCGGTGCGGCGATATTCATAGGCGCTCGAGATCTTGCCATAGCCGTTGGCGCAGACGGTGAGGATGAACTCCTCGGCGGCGCTCAGCTCCTGCATCCGCTCGGCGGAAAGCGTCGGGCCGTTCTCATTCTCCTTCCACGGCGCGGCGCGCAGATAGGCGTCGCGCTCCTCCATGTCGATTTCGGAGGATTTGAGGATCGACAGCGAGATGACCTGATCGTCGCCCTTCAGCGTCATGCCGCGCACGCCCGTGGCGGTTCGGCTCTGGAACTCGCGCACGTCGGTCGCGGCGAAGCGGATCGCCTTGCCCTGGCGGCTGGCGAGCAGGACATCGTCCTCCTCGGTCAGCAGCGCGACGCCCACCAGCCGATCGTCGCTGCCCTCGTCGAAGCGCATCGCGATCTTGCCGTTCGACGGCACGTTGGTGAACGCGTCCATCGAATTGCGGCGCACCGCGCCGTTCTTGGTGGCGAAGACGATGTGGAGATCGGCCCATTCGCCTTCATCCTCGGGCAGGGCGAGCACGTTGGAAATCGTCTCGCCCGCCTCGAGCGGAAGCAGGTTCACCATCGGGCGTCCGCGCGTCTGCGGCCCGCCTTCGGGAAGGCGCCACACCTTCAGGCGATAGACCTTGCCCGCGGTCGAGAAGAACAGCACCGGCGTGTGAGTCGAAGTCACGAACAGGTTCGTGATGGCATCCTCGTCCTTGGTCGCCATTCCCGCGCGGCCCTTGCCGCCGCGCGCCTGGGCGCGGAAGGTGGCGAGCGGCGTGCGCTTGATATAGCCGCCGTGGGTCACGGTGACGACCATGTCCTCGCGCTCGATCAGATCCTCGTCCTCGATCCCGTCGGCGGCGGCGGCGATTTCGGTGCGGCGCGGCGTCGCGAACTGATCGCGCACCGCCTGCAGCTCCTCGCGCATCACTTCGTAGAGCTTGGCGCGATTGCTGAGGATTTCGAGCAGCTCGGCGATGCTGTCGGCAAGCGCGCGGAGCTCGTCGCCGATCTCGTCGCGCCCGAGCGCGGTCAGGCGGTGGAGCCGCAGGTCGAGGATCGCGCGCACCTGGGTGTCGCTCAGCCGATAGGTGTCGCCTTCGACTTCGTGTTCGACCGCCTCGACCAGCCGGATATAGGGCGCGATCTCGGCCACCGGCCATTCGCGCGAAAGCAGCTTCTCGCGCGCCTCGGCGGGCGAGGACGAGCCGCGGATGATCCGCACCACTTCATCGAGATTGGTGACCGCGATGACGAGGCCGAGCAAGATGTGCGCCCGGTCGCGCGCCTTGGCCAGCTCGTATTTCGAGCGCCGCGTGATCACTTCCTCGCGGAACTTGACGAACGCCTCGATGATGTCGCGCAGGTTGAGCAGCTCGGGGCGCCCGCCGCGGATCGCGAGCATGTTCGCCGCGAAGCTCGATTGCGCGGGCGTGTGCCGCCATAGCTGGTTCAGCACCACCTCGGGCGTCGCGTCGCGGCGCAGGTCGATGACGATGCGCACGCCTTCGCGGTTCGATTCGTCGCGAATGTCGCTGACGCCCTCGATCCGCTTTTCCTTCGCGGCCTCGGCGATCTTCTCGACGAGCGCGTTCTTGCCCTGCTGATAGGGGATTTCGGTAAGGATGATCGAGCGCCGGTCGCCGCGCTGCTCGATCGTGTGGCGCGAGCGCAGCATCACCGATCCGCGGCCGGTGCTGTACGCCGATCGGCAGCCCGACCGGCCGAGGATGATCGCGCCGGTCGGGAAGTCGGGCCCGGGGACGATCTCCATCAGCTCTTCGGCGGTGATCGCTCCATTGGCGATATAGGCGAGGCAGGCGTCGACCACTTCGCCCAGATTGTGCGGCGGGATGTTGGTCGCCATGCCCACCGCGATGCCCCCGGCGCCATTGACCAGCAGATTGGGGAAGCGCGCGGGCAGCACCGACGGCTCGGTTTCCGACCCGTCATAGTTGGGTACGAAGTCGACCGTGTCCTTGTCGAGATCGGTCAGCAGCTCGCTCGCCGCGCGCGCGAGCCGCGCCTCGGTGTAGCGCATCGCCGCCGGAGGATCGGGATCCATCGATCCGAAATTGCCCTGGCCGTCGATCAGCGGGACGCGCATCGACCAGTCCTGGGTCATGCGCGCCAATGCGTCGTAGATCGCGGTGTCGCCGTGCGGGTGGTATTTACCGATTACGTCGCCGACGATGCGCGCCGACTTGCGATAGGGCCGGTTGTAGAAGAATCCGCTTTCCGAGGCCGAGTATAGAATCCGGCGGTGAACGGGCTTCAGCCCGTCGCGAACGTCGGGGAGCGCACGCGCCACGATCACGCTCATCGCGTAATCGAGGTACGAGGTCTTCATCTCGTCGACGATCGAGATCGGGGTAATGTCGGAAGGGTCCGCGAGGAGGGTCTCGTCGGTCAAGGGCCAGGGCTTTCCGGAGAGTGTTTCAGCTGTGCGACAGCCCTAGCGGCTGGGGCTCCTGCTGCCAAGGGCCGCGCGCGCGTGCACGCGCGTACGCGTGCGAGCGGCTGGCGTGTCAGAACGGGATCTCGGTACCGTCCCAGGCGAAGAGCTTGCCCGAATCGACCGGCTTCAGATCTTCGATCACGTCGAGCAGCTGAAGCGCGGCGCGCTCCGCGTCGAACAGAGCGCCGGGCGCGACATTGCCCTGGAACGGCCGCGACAATGCGGTGTCCACCGTGCCGGGATGCAGCGCCACGACGATTGACCGGTCATTCGCGCGCTTCGCTTCGATCGCGGCGTTGCGCACCAGCATGTTGAGCGCGGCCTTCGACGCGCGATAGCCGTGCCAGCCGCCGAGCCGATTGTCGGCGATGCTGCCGACGCGCGCCGACAGCGCAGCGAACACGGGAGTGCCGGCGCGCGGAAGCAGCGGCAGGAAATGCTTTGCGACCAGCGCCGGACCGATCGCATTGACCGCATAGGTGCGCGCCAGCCACTCTGCGTCGAGCTCCTTCAGCGCCTTTTCGGGGCCGCGGCCCGCTTCGTGGAGCAGCCCGGTCGCGACGACGACGAGTTCGGGCGCGGGGCCGGTGGCCACATGCGCCGCAGCGGCGGCGATGCTCGCTTCGTCGGTCAGGTCGAGGTGGCGGTCGCCCTGCCACGAGCGTGCGAAGCCGTGCACCGCTTCGAAGCCGCCTTCGTCCTCAATCGCCGCCAGCAGCGCGCCGCCGATGCCGCCGGACGCGCCGATCACCACTGCCGAGCGCGGCATCAGCCCGCCTCGCCGCTGCGCACGAAGGTCCAGCGGTCCGCCTCGCTCGCCGCGGCGTCGAAGCGATAGCCGGCACTGTCGAAGCCGCGCATCGCCTCGGCATCGGCGATATGATGCTCGCACATCCAGCGCGCCATCATTCCGCGCGCCTTTTTCGCGTGAAAGCTGACGAAGCGGGGTCCGTCGGGGCCCGGTTCGCGGAAATCGACTTCGATGATCCGCACTCCCGCGGGAAGCTTGCCCGCTACTGCGCGCCAATATTCCTGGCTCGCAAGATTGAGGATCGTGCCCGATCCTTCCGCCGCGATGTCGCTTGCAAGCAGGTCGGCGATCCGGTCCTGCCACCAGCCATAGAGGTCCTTGGCCCGCCCGGGTGCCCAGCGCGTTCCCATTTCGAGCCGATAGGGCCGCATCGCGTCGAGCGGTCGCAGCAGCCCGTAAAGCCCCGAGAGGATCCGCACATGATCTTGCGCGAAGGCGATCGCCGGCTCCTCGAGCGTGCGCGCCTCGAAGCCGCTGTAGACGTCGCCGGCAAAGGCATAGAGCGCGGGTCGCTCGGGTTGCTCGGCGAAGCCCCGGAAGCGATCGACGTTGAGCGCCGCCAGCTTGTCCGAAATATGCATCAGCGCGCCGAGCCGGCTTTTCGACAGCTTGGCCGCACCCTGCGCCAGTGTTTCCGCCTCTGCCCCAAGCCGCGGCGCGGTGGGCTCGATCGAGGCGGGGAGGGGCGTGGCATAGTCCAGCGTCTTCGCCGGGGAGAGGACCGCAATCATTCTGCGCGCCTAGCCGCCGTCGAGCGCGTGAGTCAAAGCGGCAGGGAGCCGGCGCGTTCAATGCGCGTTCAGTTCGCCGATGCCATTCGGCACGGCCCCGCGTCGGCTTGAATGGTGCCGATCCGCCCTTTAGAGGCGAGCGCGAATTCCGCTCGCGCGGGCCCAGTTAGGAGAGTCTCACATGACATTCGTTTCCAAGCTCACGCTTGCGACTGCCCTCTCGCTCAGCGCCTTCGCGCTCACCGCCGATCCGGCTTCGGCGCAGCGCCGTGGCCAGCAGCAGGAGCAGCAGCAGCTTGAAATGAGCGAGGATTTCCGCGAGCCCG
Source organism: Sphingosinithalassobacter sp. LHW66-3 (assembly GCF_050703275.1). GTDB lineage: Bacteria > Pseudomonadota > Alphaproteobacteria > Sphingomonadales > Sphingomonadaceae > Sphingomonas. The sequence continues at coordinate 590,297 of NZ_CP193482.1, read as the reverse complement.
CCGCCGAGGCGCAGGCTGCGGTCGAAGCGCGTAACTGGGACGCCGCCGAGGCCCCGCTGGCGCGGGCGGAAGCGGCCGCCGACAATCCTGACGAACAGTATTTCGCCGCATGGATGCGGCTTCAGGTCGCCACCGGCAAGGACGACGATGAAGGCGTGATCCGCGCGCTCGACACGCTGATCGCCAGCCCACGCGTCCCGGCCGAGAATCAGGCGGCGCTCAACTATGAGCGCGGCCGCCGCGCGATCGTGCTCGATCGCCGCGCCGAGGCGATCCCCTTCCTGCTGCGCGCGCGCGAACTGGGTTCGACCAGTGCCAACCTGCCGCTGCTGCTCGCCAGCTCCTATCTCGAAAACGATCAGGTTTCCGAGGGCATCGCCGAGCTCGAGCGTGCGATCCAGGCCGAGGAAGCCGCGGGCCGCAAGGCACCCGAGGATTGGTACAGCCTCGCCGTCGCGAAGCTCTACGGCACGGGCGATCGCGCCGCCACGGCGGGCTGGCTGATGCGCCAGGTCGAAGCCTATCCCACCATCCCCAACTGGCGCCGCGTGCTGATTCTCTATCGCGAGAGCAACGACAGTGCCGGTGCGCAGCTCGGTGCGCGGCAGAAGATCGATCTCTATCGTCTGATGCGCGCCAGCGGCGCGCTCGCCGACGAGCGTTCCTATTATGAATATGCCGATGCCGCGGTGAATGCGGGTCTCCCCTGGGAGGCAGTGACGGTGATCGAGGAAGGACGTGCCGGCGGTTCGATCGCCAGCAACGAGCCGACTTTCAACCAGATCTACACCCAGGCGCAGCGCGCGGTCCGCAACGAGCAGGCGCTTTCCACCTATGAGCGGCAGGCCACCGCCGCCGCGAACGGCGAGCTCGCCGCGCAGACCGGCGACGCCTATCTGGCATCCGGCAACGACGCGAAGGCGATCGAGCTGTATCAGCTCGCGCTCGAAAAGGGCGGTGTCGACACCGACGTCGTCAATCTGCGCCTCGGCATCGCCCAGGCGCGCTCCGGAAACGAGACGGCCGCGAAGCAGTCTTTCGCTCAGGTGAGCGGCACCGGCGCGACGGCGGACATCGCGCGCTTCTGGACGACGTGGATCGATCTGCCGGAGCTGGCGCCTGCTCCTGCGTCGGAAGCGGCTGCGCAGCCCGCCGCAACGGCGAACTGATCGTAAAGGGGGCGGGATCGGCCGGGCGCCGACTCCGCCCCTTTTCAGTTCAGGCCGGCGGAACGGGCACGCCCGGCAACAGCTTCGAAGTCCGGATCGTGAGCGACGTCTTCACGCTCTCGACATTGGGTGCGGTGGTCAGTCGTGTCGTGAGGATCTTCTGGAAGCTCTGAAGATCGGTCGCTACGATCTTGAGAATAAAGTCGATTTCGCCGTTCAGCATGTGACATTCGCGGACTTCGGGAATGTCTGCCACCAGCGTTTCGAATGCGCGCAAGTCGCTTTCCGCCTGGCTGCGCAGGCTCACCATGGCGAAGACGGTCAACCCATAGCCCAGTGCTTCCGCATCCAGTGCGGCATGATATCCCCGGATCGCGCCTTCCTGCTCCAGCGCGCGGACGCGGCGCAGGCAGGGAGGGGCGGTAAGGCCCACGCGCTCGGCCAGTTCGACATTGGTCATGCGCCCGTTCTCCTGGAGCAATCCCAGGATGCGCACATCAATTTCGTCGAACCGCATTCGTCCCCCAGATTCGCTTTGGCGCACCGATCGTGCTCGGCAGCCGGGATAAGCCTTATATTATTACTCGGCAACGCAATTGTCCCACATTGCGACGTGCCGAAATCGAGTGTTCCGAAGGAATGCCCCAGCCGTTAAGAAATCCTTACGCCGCGGCGAACGCGGCAGCAGAGGAACAAGGCGGCGCGTGCGCTTCGACGATACTCTTGAGACGGTCCTGGCAGGCGATGTGTCGTCGCCCTTCGGCATGCAGTCCGCCTGGCGCCAGCTCGTCGATCTGATCGGCCGCCGCCGCGTGCCGCCGGACGCGCGCGCGCTTTCGACGCTGCATACGATCCGCCCCCATGTTCCCGCGCCGGTGCGTGCCGCCAGTGCGCGGGGGCTGGAATATGCCGATCCTCCGATGGCACTGGTGCGGCTGTTCGCAGTCGACGACATCAAGATCGCGGCGCCGGTGCTGCGCACCGCTCGGCTCACCTCGTCCGAATGGATCGCGCTGCTCCCCGATATTTCCTCCGCCGCGCGCGCAGTGCTGCGCGGACGGCGCGAACTCGGCCCGGCCGTGAAGCGGGCACTCGACGCATTCGGATCGGCCGATTTCATCCTGGCCGGCGAGCCTGCGGCGCTTGCCGAAGCACCGGCGGCGGAGGTCGTGTCGGCCGAGGAAGTCGCACCCGCAGCCGAGGCGGAGCCGATCGACTGGAACGATGTCATCGCTTCGCCCGCGCCGGTGATGGTCGTGAATGCGCCGCAACCTGCTCCCGCGTCCGAGCTGGAGATGGCGCAGGACCGGGTGCTCGACTGGGCGCACGTCGTCGCGACCCCGGCGCCGGAGGGAATCGAGCCGCCGGAGCCGGTCGCGCCTGTCGCGGCCCTGCCGGTGCCTGCCGAACCGCCTCAGCCGCCGCTTGTGCTCGCGCCCGAGCGGGAACGACTGCCCTACCCGATTGCGGCACCCGCTGTCGCTACCGAGCCCCAGGAAGCGGCCGAAGAGGATTTCTCCTTCGTCGCGCTTGCCGGCGTGGCGGCTTCCTATGCTGCTGCGGGCGCCGTACAGCCCGTCCCCGCGCCGGCTCCGCCCGAAAGCGGGACAGCGAGCGCCGAACCGGCCGACGCAACGGTTGCCGAGCCCGGTGCCGTGGCTCAAGGTCCCGCGATGACCGGGGAAGAAACGATGCTCGCGGATCCCGACACGGCGGCGGCCGCGCAGGAAGCGGAAGCCGAACCGGAGGCGCAAGGCGAGGCCGCGCCGGGCGCCGATCCCGAGGGGCCGTTCCAGATTTCCGAAGTCGTTGCGCGAATCGACGCCTTCTGGCGCCGCCAGCAGGAAGCGCCGGAAGCCGCTCCACCGGTGCGCGAGCCCGAAGCGGCCGGCTTCCGCTTCGAAACCGATTCGAAGGGCGTGATCCGCTGGGTCGAGGGTGTTTCGCGTGCACCGCTCGTCGGGCTCTCGCTCGATCTGCAGGGAGTGCCCGGCACTGCGCGAGTCGACGGAGTCGCTGCGGGCGCGTTCCGGCGCCGCGCCGGCTTTTCGAACGCGCGGCTCTCGGTCGAAGGCGAGACCGACGCAGCCGGCGACTGGCTCATCTCCGGCATTCCGGTGTTCGATCCCGCGAGCGGACGCTTCACCGGCTATCGCGGCACGGCGCGCCGCCCGCGCACCGACGAGCGTGCCGAGCCGAGCCGTCCCGCGCCGGCGACGCCGGCCGATTCGCTGCGCCAGCTCGTTCACGAGCTGCGCACGCCCACCAATGCGATCGCCGGCTTCGCCGAGATGATCGAAACCCAGATCCTCGGCCCGGTGCCCGAGCCCTATCGTGATCGCGCCGGCGTGATCCGTACCCAGGCCAAGGAACTGCTCGGAGCGATCGACGATCTCGACCTCGCGGCGCGGATCGAAAGCGACGCGCTGGCGCTGGTTCCCGGTACGGTGGCGCTGCGTCCGCTGCTCTGCGGTATCGCCGACGACCTCGCTCCGCTCGCCGAGCTGCGTGGGTCGTGGATCGCGCTTCCGGTCGACAATCTCTCCGTCAGCGGTGATCGGCGCGCCGTCGAGCGACTGCTTTCGCGGCTGATGGCCACGCTGGTTTCCGCCAGCGATCGCGGCGAGCGTGTGGGCGTCCGCATGGGAATCGAAGGCGCCGATACCGTCGCCATCTGGCTCGAACGTCCGGCGGCTCTGGCCGATTTCCCCGGCGAGGCGATGCTCGGGATCGACGACGAGGGAAGCGACGCGACCCTGCTCGGCACCGGATTTGCGCTTCGCCTGGCGCGCAATCTCGCCAAGGAGCTGGGCGGGTCGCTGGTGATCGGCGCGGACAGCTTGACATTGCGCCTTCCCGCGGCGGTTAGTGCGCCGGTGGAGCAAGCACATCTGAACTGATGCCGGGGCAGGGGAAGCGCACACGCCCGCCCGCCGCCGGGAAGCCTTCAGGCTATCGCGTTCCGTCGCCAGCGGCGGACGCACTGATCCCATGGCCGGATTCGTTCGGGACGCGGTTCACCGTGTTCGTCGACACCGAAGAGGAGTTCGACTGGAGCGAGCCCTTCCGCCGGGAGGCGCGCTCCACCACGGCCATCGAGGCGCTTCCGGAAATGCATGCCCGCTTTGCCGAGCGTGGCGTGCCGGTGGCCTATCTGGTCGATCATCCGGTCGCCATGTCGCCGGGCGCGGTCGCGGTGCTGCGCCGGTTGCTCGACGACGGCTGTTCGACGATCGGGGCGCAGCTCCACCCGTGGGTCAATCCGCCGCATGACGAGCCGGTCAGCGGGCCGAACAGCTTCACCGGCAATCTGCCGCGCGCGCTCCAGGCGGCGAAGCTGCGCGAGCTGACTCAGGCGATCGACCGGGCATTCGGGTTCCGCCCGCTGGTTTATCGGGCCGGGCGCTACGGCCTCGGGCCCGATACGCTCGCGCTGCTCGCGGCCGAGGGCTATCGCCTCGATAGCTCGATGCGGGCGGCCTATGACTATTCGGGTGAAGCCGGGCCCGATTTCTCGGCGATCGGCAACCACGCCTTTTTCGCGGGGCCTGAGCGTGCGCTGGTGGAGCTCCCGCTGACCACTGTCTTCATTGGGCGAGCGCGCCGCGCGGGGCCTGGCCTGCACCGCGCGCTCGGTCGCGTTCCGCGCGGGCGCGGCGTCGCGGCCCGCCTGGGGCTGCTGTCGCGTGTCGCGCTCACGCCCGAGGACATGCCGCTCGACGAAGCGCTGGAGGCAGTGCGCATCGCGCGGGGCGAAGGTGTCCGGATCCTCAACTTCTCCTATCACTCGCCGTCGCTGGTGCCCGGCCACACGCCCTATGTGCGCGATGCCGCCGAGCTGACGGTCTTTCACCGCTGGTGGGAACGGATGCTCGACGCGCTCGATCGCCACGGCGTCGCGCCGGTCTCTGTCGAAGCGGTGCTGAAGGCTGCCGATGCGGCGCGGCCCGCAGTCGCTTGCAGGAAGACCGGAACCTCCGCTATCGCCGGTGGCGCTGGGGGCCTGTAGCTCAATCGGTTAGAGCTGGCCGCTCATAACGGCTAGGTTGCGGGTTCGAGTCCTGCCGGGCCCACCAGCGGCCGCTCTTGTGCGTTCGCTCTCAAGCGCCTAGGCGGCACGAGCGTCGGGGAGTGGCGCAGCCCGGTAGCGCGCTTGCTTTGGGAGCAAGATGTCGCAGGTTCGAATCCTGTCTCCCCGACCATTACCCTGCCGAGACGCGCCCGTGCCGCTACGTCAGCTGCGGGCGCGGGGTTCCTCCCGCTCCAGTGCTTCCTCGACATAGAGCCGCTGCACCAGCACATAGGTGACCACCGTCAGCGGCGCGGCCAGCAGCACGCCCAGCGCGCCGAACAACAGGCCGAAGCCGATCAGCGAGAACAGCAGCACCACCGGCGGCAGGTGCACCGCATATTGCTGCACCAGCGGCTGGAGGAGATTCCCCTCGACTTGCTGGATCACCAGATAGAGGAGGGCGGTCCACACCGCGAGCATCGGATCCACCGCGAGCGCGAGCAGCACCCCCGGCACGGCCGCAACGATCGGGCCGATCAGCGGAATGAATTCGAGCAGCGCCGCGATCAGGCCCAGTGCCAGCGCGCCCGGCACGCCGAGCAGCCACAGGCCCAGCCCGGTCAGCACGCCGACCACGGTCATCGAGATGAGCTGGCCCTTCAGCCAGAGCCGGAGCGCCTTGCCGCTCTTGTCCAGCGCGTCCGCTGCGACGTCCCTGCGGCGCGGCGGGAACAGCCTGATGGTCCCCCGGCGGTACATCCCGGGCTGCGCGGCGAGATAGATGCCGCCGACGATCACGACGATTGCGTCGGTGATCCCGCCGCCGATCGCCAGCACGAAGCGCCCGGCATTGGCCAGCACGGCGCCTGCGCTGTCGCGGATGCTGGCTACCGCCTGCTGCAGCTCGCCGTCCAGCCCAAACCGCACCAGCCGTTGCTCGAGCGCCGTCCAGGCGTCCGGCAGGTTTTGGGCGACTTCCTCCACTTCGGCGCTGATCTGCTCGCCGAACAGCCAGCCGCCCAAACCGAGGGCCGCAGTGATGGAGATCACGCTGATCGCCACCGCGACACCATCGGGAACCGGAAGATAACGCAGGATTCTGCGGGCGAGGGCGCGGATGATGACGCACACTAGGATCGCGCCGAAGATCAGCAGCAGCATCGACCGCAACTGCCACAGCAGGAATACCAGGCTCGCGAGCCCCAGGACGATCAGCACGCGTCCGATGAAGCCGAAGGAGCGGGTCCGGGTGTCGGATGTGTCGGGCAATGGATCTCCTCCCCGCGGCTTCGATGCGCGCAACCGTCGGCTTTCACAGCGTTCCGCGCGCTGGTGAGTTCCGAGGGGCTGGGCGCAGTGCGCCTGTGGAGGAGCGGAGTGGGGCGGCTCGCCGGAGTGCGGTCACGGCCGAAGCGAGCGCGGGGGCCGAACGGTCACGGGTCGGCCGGTTATGGGAGGGAAAGGGGAGGGAGCGGCGCGGGAGAAGGCGGGTCCGGGGCCGGGGCAGTGAATATTCCGGGCCGCGGGAGCGCCGCGGCCCGGAAGGCGGATCACATGTCGGGGCGTCCGTCGGTTTCTTCCTCGATCTCGGCTTCGGTTGCTTCCGCGCCATTCTCGATCGCCGCACCGGTCTGCTCGGCGCCTTCTTCGATTTCCTGGCCGACTGCCTCGGCGCCCTGCTCGACGTCCTGGCCGAACTCGGAAGCCTCCTGGCCCACCTGATCGGCACCGGCTTCGATATCGTCGCCGATCGCGTCCGCGGCCTGCTCGGTCTGGGTCTCGGCTTCCTGGCTGCATGCGGAGACGCCAAACGCGGCGAGCGCGGCCGCAGCGGGGATCAGAATTGATCGCTTCATGGAAATTCCCTTCGTTCCTGTATCGCCGCCCCGTGCGGTAACGGCTTCCGAACGCGCGCCGGAGAGAAGCTGGCGCGCGGGCGGAGCCTAGGGGAGCCGATCGCCTACGTCAAAGCTCCAGCGCGGCGCGAATCGCCCGCCAGTCGACCAGCTTGAAGTTCTGCGGTCCGCCGGTGTTCACATCGTCCTGCACCACGACCAGCCCCTGCGGATAGGGGCCCACCGCGCCCCCCAGCGCCGCGACTCCGTCGGTCCCGGTCACTGCATCCGCCGCGTCCGATCCGGTCACGCGAAAGCGCCCGCGATACACGGGCATGTCGCTGCCCAGCTGCCACACCGCGAAGGCGTCGTCGCCCTGGCTCGATCCGATCAGATAGCGCGTTCTCCCGTCTTCCAGGATGGCGAGACCCTCGACATCGGCGACCAGCGCGCCGTCGCCGACGGCCGAGACGAGCACCGGCGGCGCGCCGGGATCGGTAAGCGTGAACCGCCACACGCCGCGGTTTTCCTCGCCGATGAAGAGATCGCCGGTCGCGTCGTCGACCACGCAGCCTTCGGATTGCGAGGCGAGGCGGAAGCGCACCTGTTCGCTGCCCCGCAGCTCGGTGCCGTCCCCGTCGAGCCGGTAGAGCCGCACCGCGCCGTCCTTGGCGACCAGCACCGCGACGAGCGTATCGTTCCAGCGCCCCAGGCACATGCCATAGGGTTCGCCGACGTCGGAGGCGATAAAGCCCGCGGGCACGAGTTCGCCGCCGGGGCTGTAGCGATACAGCGCCACGCCCATCCGCCCCCGGTCCGATGCTGCCGCGATGAAGCCATCGCCGTCCGGGCGCAGGTCGACGTTGTTGAGCAGCCCGTCGGGCAGGAACTGCAGCACCTCGCCGGTCAGATCATAGGCATAGAGGCCCGCTTTCTTGTCGGTGCCCAGGATCACTCCGGCAACGTCGCGGCTGGCGAACCGCGTCGTATTGCCGCCCGCCGGCACCCAGATCGCCGGGTCGTCGGCCGCGTCCACCGAGGCTGCGCTCTCGACCGGTCGCGTCTCTGCGGCGGCCTGCACCGTGCTTGCCGGCAGCAGGACCTGCGGCGGTGTGGCTGCGGTGCAACCTGTGACCAAAATCGCGCCTGCAACGCCTGCGAAACGAGTCCGTAGCATCGGTGTCATGTTCCTCCTGTTCTCCGCGAGCGTGATTTCACGCGGCACCTAGGCCGCTAATCCAGATGGGGGAAGTTTTCATGACGATGTCGCGCCTTCTCGGCGGGGCTGCCCTTGCGGCGCTCGCCACTGCCACGCCTGCCCTGGCCCAGAACGCCGCGCCCGGCGAAACGGCCGCGCAGACGGGAGCCGAACAGACCGAACAGAGCGCGCAGGACATCCTCGTCACCGGTGAGATCTTCTTCCGCAATCGCACCCAGGATCCCAATCCCGTGCTGTCCTACGACCTGGAGTATTTCCAGCGGTTCGAGCCGGTGTCGGTGGGCGAAATGCTCAAGCGCGTGCCCGGCGTGACCTTCACGTCCGACGTGCTCGAATATGATCAGGTCCAGTTTCGCGGCCTTCCGGCGGGGTTCACCCAGGTGTTGATCAACGGCCGCCGCGTGCCCGGCGGCGAAGCGGACGGCAGCTTCTTCGTCGATCGCATTCCCGCCGAGCTGGTCGAGCGGATCGAGATCGTCCGCTCGCCCCGCGCCGATCAGCCGAGCACCGGCGTCGCCGGCACCCTCAATGTCGTCACCAAGGAAGCGGTCGCGTTCGAAGGCGGTTTCGTGAAGGGCGGCGCGTTGTTCAACGCCGACGGCGAAGTGCGTCCGTCCGCGGCGCTCGCCTATTCGGGGCATCTTGGCGATCGCACCGATTTCTGGCTCGCGCTCAACTATCAGGAACGGCGCAATCCCAAGGAGAAGATCTCCTACCGCTTCGGCGGCGAGCCGGAGCAGCTCGACGCCGACGAGGCGACCTATGTCGCCGACCCCGAGTTCGACGATCTCGAGCGTCAGGACGATACCCGCGACGGTAGCGATCTTTCGGCCAGCGCCGAGATCTCGACCGAGATCGGCAACGGCGGGCGGTTCCGGATCGGCGGGCTGATCGTCGACACCGATCGCGACGAGCGCGAGCGCTCGCTCACCTTCGAAGGCGACACGCTCGATTTCGACGAGGTCGAACTACAGCATGAGGACATCAGCCAGCAGACCTATGCCGCGACTTTCGACGGCCGACTGCCGCTCGGAAACTTCGAGCTGGGCGTCGCCGGCGGCTGGAACGCCTATCGCGAGCGCACCGACGTGATCGTTTTCGTCGGCGACAATGAAGACGATTACGAGGATGTCGAGATCGACGAAGAGGAGAGCATCGCGATCGACGACGACGAATATACCGGCACCTTGTACGGCGCCTGGTCGAATGCGGCCGGACTGCGGATCAAGGCCGGGGTCGATTTCCTCTCCAAGCATCGCGAGGGGCTGAACGACGGACTGCTCACGTCCGACGCCTTCACCATCGAGGAAGAGCGCTACGACCCCTATCTGCGCGTCACGCAGGAATTCGGGTCGGAGTTCACGGTCGATGCCGGACTGCGATACGAAATCACGCGCCGCGACGTGATCGGGACGGCCGCCTCGGGCTCCTACGACTCCGAAATGCTCAATCCGTCGCTGCACCTGCGCTACGCCCCGGACAGCGTGAACCAGTTCCGTGCATCGTTCGCGCGCACGGTTCGGCGTCCGAACTATGATCTCATCTCGCCCTATGAGCAGGACGAGACGCCCGGCGACGACGATCTGACGATCGGCAACCCGAACCTGCGCAACGAACAGGCCTGGGGTCTTGATGTCGGCTATGAGCGCCGGCTGGGCATGCGCGGCATCGTCGGCGTCAATCTCTTCTATCGCGATATAAGCGATCTGATCGAGCTGGTGGTGACCCGCGCCAACGGCCCCGATGGGCAGAGTTTCACGCCGCGCAACATCGGAGACGGCGAGACCTGGGGTGTCGAAGTCGATTTCTCCACTCCGGTGCAGCTGTTCGGCTTCGGCCAGACCGGGCTGTTCGCCAACTATACCTATCTCGACAGCACCACGATCGATCCGTTCACCGGCGAGGAGCGGCGGTTCAACAACCAGCCGCACCATATCTACAACGCCGGGTTCATACAGAATGTCGCGCCGGCGGAGCTGAGCTTCGGGGCGACCATCTCGGGCCGCAGCGAAGCGTTTGAATCCAATTTCGACGAGCTGGTGTGGCTGCGCTACGATCCGGATCTCGAGGCCTTTGTCGAGAAGCGGTTCGGCAACAGCTTCGTCCTCCGCTTTTCGGTGCAAAACATCCTCAATCGCGAAAAGAAGGAGGATTTCCGCAAATATGACGGGGATTCGCTGACCGAGATCCTCGAAAATCGCGCCGCGGGCGATCTCGACGAATATGAGATCGAGCGCGAGGAATCGGGGCAGCTTTTCCAGGTGACGCTGCGCGCCGCCTTCTGATCCGTGAGGGTGGCCGGCGCATGCGCGCGCCGGCCGCCGTGCCGCAAGCCCCCCTCGGGTGCCTGTCGTCGGAGCATGAAAAAAAGGGCGCCCCGTTCGGGACGCCCTTTTCATTTCGACGCGAGGCCGAGCCGCTCCCTCGGGAGCGGCGCACCATTACATGGTGTCTTCGGCTTCCATCGCATTGTCTTCGACCATGTCGGCCTGGTTCTCGAGAACGTCGGCGGTGTTCTCGTAGACGTTTTCCATCATCTCGTTCGAAGCCATGTCGGCGGCGTTCTCGTACATCGCGGCATTTGCCTCGAGTTCTTCGATCATGTTGGCCGCGGTGTCGTTCTCGACGGTCGCCGGCTCGCAGGCGGCGAGCGTCATCAGGCCGGCGGCAGCAGCGACAGTGAGGATCTTCTTCATCTCGGTTGCTCCCAAAGAAAAGCAGTCATTTCGCATCCGGCCCGAATGCCGTCGCGAAGTCGCCGCAATAGCGCGGCGCGTGGGCGCGTCAACGTATATTCAGCTTCTGGCAAGGTTAATCCGCGGTTTTCCGCCGTTCCGCTCGTTGCGCAGCGCAGCAGAAACGCGCGAATCGCTTCTTTCGAAACGCTCGGGACGTTCCGCAAGCGAATCGGGTTACCGCATTTCTGCCATGTTCGGGGCGAGTTCCTCGGGGGCGTTCGCTGCCAGCGCGAGCACGGTCGTCCACGCCGCCACATTCTGCTGCAGCTGCTCGCGATCGATCTTGTCGAGCGTGTCGTCGGGGGTGTGGTGATAGTCGAAATAGCGCGTGCCGTCCTGCGCCAGATCGATCGCCGGAACGCCCGCGCGGACCAGCGGGCCGATGTCGGCGCCACCACCGGCGGGGGTTGCCGACCACGCGATGCCGAGCGGCGCCAGCGCCGCGGCCATCCGCTGTTCGAGCGGTTCCGCCGAGGCAGGAAGCCCGCTGCTCACTTGCCACACGCGATCCGCGCCGAAATCGGATTCGCCGGCCAGTACGTGATGCTCGTCCTTGTGCGCGTCGAAATAGGCCCGGCCGCCGAACACGCCGACTTCCTCGGCGCCCGCCCAGAGCAGCCGGATCGTGCGGCGCGGCGTGCCCGCCTCCATCACCCGTTTGGCGGCGGCGGTGACGATGCCGCATCCGGCGCCGTCGTCGAACGCCCCCGTGCCCAGATCCCAGCTGTCGAGGTGGCAGGCCGCGACGATGATGCCGGCGTCGGGATCGCTGCCGGGAACCTCGGCGATCACGTTGCCCGACTGGCGCGGCCCGATCTGCTGCGGCGTCAGCACCAGCCGCACGCGCACCGGGCGCCCGCGCGCGAGGATGCGCTCGAGCTGCTCGGCGTCGGGCAGCGCCAGCGCGGCGGCGGGGATCGGCGCGACGCCTTCGGGAAAGCTCGTGCCGCCGGTGTGCGGGTTGCGATGATAGTCGGTGCCGATCGAGCGGATCAGGATCGCCGCCGCGCCCTTGCGCGCCGCAATTGCCGGACCGGCGCGGCGCGCCTGGCCGAACTGGCCGTAATGCGAGCCGTCCTGCGTCGCGCGCATCGCATGGCTGACGAATGCGATCTTGCCGGCGAGACTGCCGTCGGGCGCCGCCGCCAAATCGGCGAAGGTCGGGAAATAGACGACTTCGGCCTCCAGCCCCTCGGGACCGGTCGCGCCCGAATTGCCGAGCGCGGTCAGGTGCAGCGGCTGCGGGAAGGGCGCGGTCACTTCGGCGCGTTCTTCGCCGCGCACCCACACCGGCATGTCGAACGGCTCGGAGCGGACATTGGAGAAGCCGAGCGCGCGCAGCCGGGCGACTGCCCAGTCGCGCGCCCGCGCCTCGGCTTCGGTGCCGGCGAGGCGCGGACCGACTTCGGTGGTCAGTCCTTCGACGATGTCCCATGCGACGCTGTCGTCGAGCGCCGCGTCGCGCATCGCCGCGACGTCGGGCGCAGTCTGGGCAAGCGCGGGGAGGGGAAGGGCGAGCGCGGCGGCCGCGGCGAGCAGGGAGTAGCGAAGCGTCATGGCGCAAGTGCTAGCCCGGCGGATGCGGCTTGCCAATCGCCTCGATGCCCGCCGCGTTGCCATCGGCGGTGGCGATCGCTACATGCGCGGCAACTTCCCGCAACCTTGCCTACCAACGGAGACCGCTCCCGTGGCCGCCCAATACGCGTTCGTCATGAAGGACATGACCAAGACCTTCCCCGGCGCACCCAAGCCGGTGCTGTCGAACATCAACCTGCAATTCTATCAGGGTGCCAAGATCGGCATCGTCGGCCCCAACGGCGCCGGCAAGTCGACCCTGATGAAGATCATGGCCGGGATCGACACCGATTTCTCCGGCGAGGCGTGGCCGGGCGAGAACATCACCGTCGGCTATCTGCCGCAGGAGCCGCAGCTCGATCCGAACAAGACGGTGCTCGAGAACGTCAAGGATGGCGCGCGCGACGTGGCCGACATGGTCGATCGCTTCAACGCCATCTCGGCCGAGATGGGCGACCCCCAGGACGACACCGATTTCGACGCGCTCATGGAGGAGATGGGCGAGCTTCAGGCCAAGATCGACGCGGTCGACGGCTGGACGCTCGACAACCAGCTCGAGATCGCGATGGAAGCGCTGCGCTGCCCGCCCAGCGACTGGTCGGTCGAGAATCTGTCGGGCGGTGAGAAGCGCCGCATCGCGCTCACGCGCCTCTTGATCCAGAAGCCGTCGATCCTGCTGCTCGACGAGCCGACCAACCATCTCGACGCCGAAAGCGTCCAGTGGCTCGAAAACCACCTCAAGGAATATGCCGGCGCGGTGCTGATGATCACCCACGACCGCTATTTCCTCGACAATGTCGTCGAGTGGATCCTCGAGCTCGATCGCGGGAAATACTTCCCCTACGAAGGCAATTACTCGACCTATCTGGAAAAGAAGGCCAAGCGGCTCGAGCAGGAGGATCGCGAGGAATCCGGGCGCCAGAAGGCGATCAAGGACGAGCTCGAATGGATCCGGCAGGGCGCCAAGGGTCGCCAGACCAAGTCCAAGGCGCGTATCGCCAAGTTCGACCAGCTGGTCGAGGCGCAGAAGGATCGCGCGCCCGGCAAGGCGCAGATCGTCATCCAGGTGCCCGAGCGTCTCGGCGGCAAGGTGATCGAGGTCGAGAACGTCACTAAGGCGTTCGGCGACAAGCTGCTGTTCGAGAATCTGTCCTTCTCGCTTCCCGCCGGCGGCATCGTCGGCGTGATCGGCCCGAACGGTGCCGGCAAGTCGACTCTGTTCAAGATCCTCACCGGTCAGGAACAGCCCGATTCGGGCACGGTCGAATTCGGAAGCACGGTGCACTTGGGCTATGTCGATCAGAGCCGCGACGATCTCGATCCCAAGCACAATGTCTGGGAAGAGATTTCCGACGGCCTCGACTATGTGAAGGTCAACGGCCACGACATGTCGACCCGCGCCTATGTCGGCGCGTTCAACTTCAAGGGTCAGGACCAGCAGAAGAACGTCGGCAAGCTCTCGGGCGGCGAGCGCAATCGCGTGCACATGGCCAAGATGCTCAAGCGCGGCGGCAACGTGCTGCTGCTCGACGAGCCGACCAACGACCTCGACGTCGAGACGCTCGGCGCGCTCGAGGAAGCGATCGAGAATTTCGCGGGCTGCGCCGTGGTCATCAGCCACGATCGCTTCTTCCTCGATCGTCTCGCGACTCACATCCTCGCCTTCGAAGGCAACAGCCATGTCGAATGGTTCGAAGGCAATTTCGAAGCCTATGAGGAAGACAAGCGGCGCCGCCTCGGCGATGCCGCCGATCGTCCGACCGCGCTGGCGTACAAGAAGCTGACGCGCTGACGACGCACCGGCCGCGACGGGGTCCGCTCGCACGAAGCGAGCGCACCTCTCGCGGCGGGGCCGCCGATCGCGCGGGGCTGGTAGGGATTGTGTTAGTCGGCTAACACGGCTCCATGATTCGGTTCCTCGTCGCGGCCATGCTCGCGTTTCTTCCGGTTTCCGTTGCCGCGCAGCCGGCGGGCGAGGAGCAGCCCTTCACCTCGCACGTCGCGGAATTCGATCGCTTCGCGGTGGAGACCGCCACGATGGAGCGTGCCGAGCGAGTCGCGCTGTTTCGCGCCCGCTTCGCCGACGTGTTCCCCGGCTTCTACGCGCTGCGCGGCCGCGATGAAGCGCGGCACGAAGCGCGCATCGCGCAGGCGCTGGAAGCCTATCCGCGGCTGCGCGAGCGCATTCTCGCCGTCGACGCTGCGTTCGCGGAGAGCTTCGCGACCGGCCTGCCGCGCATGCAGGCCGTCTTTCCCGATTTCGGCGTCACCATGCCGGTGCATCTCGTCCATTCGATGGGGGAGATGGATGGCGGCACGCGCACCATCGACGGCACGACCTACCTGATCTTCGGCGCCGACATGATCGCGCAGCTCCACGATGCCGAAACGGTCGGCCCGCTGCTCGATCACGAGCTCTTCCACATGTACCACAAGCGCTTCTTCTCCTGCGAGCCGCTGTGGTGCTCGGCGTGGCGCGAAGGACTCGCCACCTATGTCGCCGAGCGGATGAACCCCGGCGCCACCGATCGCCAGCTGCTCTTGCACTTGCCGGTTTCGCTTCGAGAAGCAGTCGATCCACGGTTCGACGAGGCGATGTGCCTGCTCGCCGCGAAGCGGAATTCCGAGGAAGACGCCGATTATGCGCCGTTCTTCTATTTCAGCACCGATGGCGCGACCGGCTTCCCCGGCCGCTTCGGCTATTATCTCGGCTATCGGATCGCACGGCAGGTGGGCGAGGGCATGTCGCTCGAGGCGCTCGCGAAGCTGACGCCCGAACAGGTGCGTCCCCGCTTCGACCGGGCGATCACCGAACTCGCCGACTGTTCCGGGACCGAGTGAAAGGAGAGCTTCATGCCGTTGCTGAGCACGATCCTGCTGCTGCTGGGACCGCAGGCCACCAGCCTCCCCGGCATCGACGGCACGCGGCTGGCGCCGGGGAGCGCCTGTTATGCGGTGTTCCGCGGCGCTCGGGAACTGGGAGCCACGCTCCAGACGGTGGAAGCGACCGAAGTCGATGGCGTGCCCGCCTGGGACATCGTCGTCCATCAGCGGCTGGCGGGCGGCGCGTTCGATCTGCGCGACCATTTCGTCCTGCGGCGAACCGACCTCGCGCCGATCCGCTTCGACAGCCGCGACGCGGCGAAGGCGGCGCGGACCGGTCATCCGCACACGGTGTCGCTCGCCTATGCGGCAGATCATGTCCATGGCAGCCGCACCGCCGAGGGCACGACCACGCCGATCGACGTCGCGCTTCCGGGGCCGGTGCTGGAGGGCAATCTCTGGGGCCTCACTTTCGGCGCGCTTCCGCTTGCGGAGGGTGCGGCGTTCCGGCTTCCCTTCTACCAATATGACAAGGGCCTCGGCAGCTTCTCGATCGCGGTCACCGGGTCCGAGACGGTGAAGACGCCGCGCGGCCCTCTGGAAGCCTGGACACTCGCCGTCGATCCCGGCTCCGGGGCGGAGACGACCTATCTGATCGCCAAGGCCGATGGTGCCGAGCTCGGCGCGCGTTCGCCCGGCGGGTTCTCCACTCGGCTCGGTGGGAACTGCGCCGGACTTGGCTGAGCGCGCTTCGCCTCAATAGGTCACGATCTTCACGCGATCGCCTGCGCGCAGCGTCGAGTCCCGAGAGAGGCTGTTGAGCACCAGGAAGCGCTCGAGCTGGTTGCTCTCATAGTCCATCCGCGCCGCGAGCGACGCGATGGTGTCGCCCGCGCGGACCGGCACGACCCGCAGATATTTCGGCCGGATCTGCGCCGCTTCGGACTGGCTCAGCGTGCGGAACGACTGGACGAGCGAGCTCGCCGCGCCCAGCCCCTGGCCGGCAGGGGTGAGCACCGTGAAGTGATAGGCTCGGTTGCCTGCCGAATAGGCGAAGACCGTGACGTCGACCTGGCTCTGCCCCGTGTTCGCCCGCACCTGCGCATAGGCGGCGGGCAGCCCGTTGACGCGCGTGGTCTGCACGTTCGCGGCGGGAAGGTTCGTGTTCGCCCCGCCGAGCGACTGGAGGACCGACCGCACATAGCCCTGCAGATCGCCCGAGAAGGACGCGGTCGAGAATTGCGCCTGGGTGTTCGGGCCGGTGATCGTCACTGCGCGGGTGCCGTTCGTCATGCTGAAGCCCTGCGGCACCGTGAAGGCGATCTGCAGCTCGGGGTGGCGGAAGGTCCGGCCCTCGATGATCCCCTGGCGCGGATTGTCGCCATAGAGCATGCCGTCGATCGCCGAGAGATAGGCGTCGCGGTTGCGCGGAAGCTCGGTGCCTCCGGCCTGCTGCGCCTGCGCCAGCGCCTCGCGGACGCGGCTTGCCGGATCGGGATGGGTGCTCGCCCATTCGGGCAGGATGCGCGCGTCGCCCGCCAGCTGCTGCTCGAGGTTGTTCTGTTCGGCGAGGCTCGCGAGCATGCTCGCCAGCGCCTCGGTGTCGTAGCCCGCGTCGAGCAGATAGGCGACGCCCAGATCGTCCGCCTGTTCTTCCTGGCTGCGCGAATAGCCGAGCGTCGCCAGCTGCGTGCCGGTGCCGATCCCCTGGCCGAGCAGCTGGCCGAGCCCGGAATCGCCGGCGACGGCGCCGACGAGCAGCTGGCCCAGCGCGCCGAGCAGGCTGTTGCGGCTCGCCGCCTCCTGCCGCCGCTGGCTGTGCCGCGCGGCGACATGGCCGACCTCATGGCCCAGCACTGCCGCCAGCTCGGCCTCGTTGTCGATCAGCGCGAGCAGGCCGCGCGTGATGTAGATATAGCCGCCGGGCGTCGCGAAGGCGTTCGCCACCGGGCTGTCGAGCACGGTGACGGTGAAGTCCTGCGGCGTGGCGGAGAGGCCCGACTGGGTGGCGACCCGGCGCGCCACCTGCTCGACATAGGCCGAGGGCGCGCCGGTCCAGGCGCCGCCGAATTCCTCGATCAGCTGGGCGCTCGATTGCTGCCCTTGCTGGCGCTCGGCACTGCTGATCGGCGCAGCCTGACCGGGCACGACGGGCGGGGCCGAGGTGAGGCCGGTGGTGCACGACGCCAGCGCGAGCGGCGCGGCGCAGACGGAAAGCAGCAGGCGTTTCGAGAACATGGCGTTCCTCCCCTGAAGTGACAGGAGAGGAAAACGTCGCAAGCCGCATTGTTCCGCCTCGCCAACGGAGGTCAGCGCCGTCGGCGCCAGCGCCCCGTCGCGATGCGCGGCGCGGTGCCGAGCGGCCGATTGTAGCCATAGGCCCATAGGGTCAGGCCCGAGCGCGTGGTTACGCGGTATCTCAGATACTCCGAGCTGGCCGGATCGCCCTCGTGGAAGTCCTCTACTGCGTCCACATCGGCGAGCAGCCTTGGATCGCGCGTTTCGAAGACTTCGCCGTGCACCCAGCCGCGCCCGCCGAGCAGCGCTCCGGGATAGTCGCCGAAGTCGAACAGCTGACCGCGAATCCAGTCGATGCGGACGAAGCGCGCGCGCCGGCCCAGCTCCAGCGTGCGCCAATAGCGTCCGCCGCGTTGCAGCGTCCCATAGAAGAAGAAACGCTCGACGGGCAGGGCGGGGCTATTCGGCGGCGAGCGGCGCGCGCCGCGGCTCGGGCGCCCTGCCGGCGAGGCTCACCAGCACGATCGCCGCGGTCGCCGCCAGGAAGCCGGGGATGATCTCGTAAATCCCTTCGCCGCCCAGGAAGCTGCTGTTCCAGCCGAGCGCGATCCACAGGATCACCACCGCCGCGCCGGTGACGAGCCCGGCCACCGCGCCTGCGCCGGTCATCCGTTTCCACATCAGCGCAAACAGGATCAGCGGGCCGAAGGCGGCACCGAACCCTGCCCAGGCGTTGGAGACGAGTCCCAGCACTTCGCTCTCGGGATCGAGCGCGATCACGCCCGCCACCACCGCGACGAGCAGCACGCAGACCCGCCCCACGTTCACCATCTCCTTCTCGCTCGCCTGCTTGCGCAGGAACAGCCGATAGAAGTCCTCGGTCAGCGAGCTGGAAGCGACCAGCAGCTGCGACGAGATCGTGCTCATGATCGCGGCGAGCAGCGCGGCGAGCAGGAATCCGGTAATCAGCGGGTGGAACAGCATGTCGGCCAGGACGATGAAGATCGTCTCGGAATTCTCGACCGGAATGCCGTTGCGCTCGGCGAAGGCGCGGCCGGCGATGCCCACGCCGATCGAACCGAGAAGCGCGATTCCCATCCAGCTCATGCCGATGTTGCGCGCGGTCGGCACGTCCTTGAGCGAGCGGATCGCCATGAAGCGAACGATGATGTGCGGCTGGCCGAAATAGCCGAGCCCCCAGGTCACGGCCGAAAGGAAGCCGAGGAAGGTCAGCCCGGCGGTGATGTGAAGGAAGTCGGGATCGATCGCCGTCAGTGCGTTCGTCATCGGGCCGATCCCGCCTTCGCCCAGCGTCGCGACGATCGGCATCAGCACCAGCGCCACCACCATGATGCAGCCCTGGACGAAATCGGTCAGGCTCACTGCCAGGAACCCGCCTACCATCGTATAGGCCAGCACCACGCCCGCGGTGATCCAGATGCCGAAGCTGTAGTCCGTCGCGCCCAGGCTCGCGGGAACGTCGCCGAACAGCCCGGCGAAGCTCGTCTGGAACAGCAGCCCGCCGCCGACGAGACCAGCGGCGGTATAGACCGAGAAGAACACGACGATGATCAGCGCCGAAATGACGCGCAGCGGGATGGCTTGTGTCGGAAAGCGGCGCGACAGGAATTCGGGGATGGTCAGGCTGTCGTCCAGCTCCTCGGTCTGCTGGCGCAGCCGCGGCGCGACGAGGATCCAGTTGGCGAAGGCGCCGATGAACAGTCCGATGCCGATCCACGCCTCGACGAGGCCGGTGGCATAAAGGGCGCCGGGCAGGCCCAGCAGCAGCCAGCCGGACATGTCCGACGCGCCTGCCGACAGCGCGGCGACCGAAGGGGGAAGCTGGCGTCCGCCGAGCAGATATCCTTCGCTGTCGTCGGTCGATTTGGCCCAGGCATAGACGCCGATGGCCAGCATCGCGATGAAGTAGATGGCGAGGCTTACGATCGTTCCTGTCTGCATGGCGGCGTTGCCTAGCGCGCTGCAGCAGAAAAGGCCACCCGTGCGACCCTAGCGATGAGTTACAGGGTGGGACGGACGAAGAATTCCCCGGCTTCGGGTGCCTGCGCATCCTCGCTTCGCACGCCGCGGACCTGCGCGGCGGGCGGGCCCTGCACCAGCGATTGTGCCAGCCGGTCGAGCGCGTCTTGGTCGCCGTGCGCGACGATTTCGACGCTTCCGTCGGATCGGTTTCGAACCCAGCCGGTCAGCTCCAGCGCCCGCGCCCGGTGCGCCGTCCAGTCGCGATAGCCGACGCCCTGCACACGGCCGGTGACCAGGTAGCGCCGCGCGATCACCGCAGCCGCTTCACATAGACGCCGCCGCTGCGATGCTCGGTCTGGAAATTGGGGATCTTCTCGATCAGGTCCGAAAGCCGGCTGTAGCCATAGTTGCGCACGTCGAAGCTCGATCGATTGCCCGCGCGCTGGCCGACGTCGGACAGGCTGGCGTAGCCGCGTTCGTCGCGCTTCGCGCTGTTATAGGCATCGACCAGCAGCTTGAGCAGCGTCTCGTCCACGGCCCCGTCCGCCGAAACCGGAGCAGGCGAGTCGGCCTCGCGCGCACTCGGCTTCATCAGCGCCGCGACGTCGATGAATCGCGTGCACGCCTGGCGGAATCCCTCCGGAGTCCGAGGCGTTCCGAAGCCATAGACCGGCAATCCTTCCTGCCGGATCCGCATCGCCAGCGGCATGAAGTCGCTGTCCGACGAGAGGATGCCGAACCCGGTCACTCGCCCGTGGAACAGCAGGTCCATCGCATCGACCGTCATCTTCATGTCGGTCGCGTTCTTGCCCTTGGTGATGTCGAACTGCTGATAGGGCTCGATGCCGTGGCGCAGCGTCATGTCGGCCCAGCCCTTGAGCGACTGTTTGCGCCAGTTGCCATAGACTCGGCGGATGTTGACGGTGCCGAGCTCGGCCAGCACCGTCAGCACCGGGTCGATCGATTGCGGTGAGGCGTTGTCGGCGTCGATCAGCAGCGCGACATTGCCTTCGGGGGGCTTGTTCATCGGGCGGGCGTAGCGTTCGGCTGCGCTGTTGTCACATGTCGCCCCGGCGGTCCTTCGGATAGCGCGCGTCGTTCTCGATATCGTCGGCCTTGGTCACGCGGGTATGCGTCTCGGGCTTGTCGACGCGTGCCAGCTCGTCGCGGGTGCCCACGTCGCGCTGCAGATTGCCGCCTTCGCGGCCGGTCTTGTCGGGGGCGCCGCCGGCATTGTCGATGATGTCGCTGTCGTCATTGTCGCGGGCGGTTCGGATGCGCGGGTTTTCCATGGCGTATCTCCTTTTCACCGGAGACAATGGCCGAGACCGTGCCCGCGTTCCGCCTCAACCGGTAAGCCTTTTGGTAAACCCCTTGGCGCTCACCGGCGGCACCGTTTCGATCTGCACGTCGCTCACCCGTGCGCGCGGCGGTCCCGTGCGGCAATCGTCGGCGAAGGCGTCGATCGCGTTGTCGTCGCCCTGGGCCAGGATTTCCACGCGCCCGTCGTTCACATAGCGGACCCAGCCAGTGAGATTCCACTCGCGCGCGATGCGCACCGCCCAGTCGCGAAAGCCCACATTCTGCACCGCACCACTTACCACCAACTTCCGCGAACCCATTGATCTCTACTCCGAACCGGCGCGCGAGATCGCGCGCGGAGCACCCTGTAGGCGGGGCGGGAGCGCAAGTGAAACCCGTTCCGGCGTGCATTCGCCACGCATCGGCGCGGTCAGGCGCCGGGATAGGCGATCGCGACGATCTCATATTCCCGGTCGCCCGCCGGCAGCCGCACGATCCGCAGGTCGCCCACCGCCGCGCCGCGCAGCGCACGCGCGATCGGCGCATTCCAGCCGATCCGTCCCGCCGCGGCATCGGCTTCGTCGTCGCCCACCAGCGTCAGCGTCCGCTGCGCGTCGTCCTCGTCGGCGATCGTCACGGTGGCGCCGAAATAGACGCGGTCGCGATCGGGCTGCCGCGCCGGATCGACCACCTGGGCGGCCTTCATCTTGCGCGAGAGACGATTGAGCGTCCGGTCGATCTCGCGCAGCCGCTTGCGGCCGTAGAGATAATCGCCGTTCTCCGAACGATCGCCGTTGCCTGCCGCCCAGGCGATCGTCTCGACCACCTTGGGCCGCTCGACCGCGAACAGCGCGTCATATTCGGCCTTCAGCGCCGAATAGCCCGCGGGCGTGATGTAATTGGGGCGGTCCATGGTCTCTGTCGTCCCGGGCGCGGGGTTGGTCAGCCCGGAGTGTTCTTTCCGAGGTACCAGCTCAGATTGTTCGGCCCGCGCGACCGCGCCCGCTCCGGGTTCATGAGGTCGTACACGACCGCATTCTCCAGCACCCGCTGAACATAGTTCTTGGTCTCGAAGATCGGGATGTTCTCGATCCATTCGAGCGTGTCGACGGAGGGAAGCCGCGGATCGCCGTTGGCGCGGATCCAGCGGTTCACATTGCCGGGGCCCGCGTTGTACGCCGCCACCGCCAGCGGATAGCTGCCGGCGTAATAGTCGAGCATGCGCTGGAAATAGCTCGATCCCAGCTGGATATTGTAATCGGTGTCGCTGGTCAGCGATTCCCGATTATAGCCCAGGCCCAGCTGGCCGGCGACTTCGCGCGCGGTGCCCGGCATCAGCTGCATCAGCCCGCGCGCGCCGGCGTGGCTCACTGCGGCGCGATCGAACTGGCTTTCCTGGCGCGCGATGGCGTGGATGATCGTCCAGTAGTCCTGCTGCGAAGCGGGCACGCGCACCGAAGGATATCCGGCGGCGGTAAAATCCGAATAGCCGCTCTGCAGCGCCGAGCGCCCCACCATCACGCCCAGATCCGGCCGGTTGATCGCGCGCGACAGTTCGGCGGCGAGCGCATGATCGGAGTCGCTCTCGGCGGCGCTGGCGATCTGGCGGACGAACAGGCTCTGTTCCTCCCAGGCGCCCATCGTCCCCAGCATCTGCGCGGCGCGGACGATCTCGCGGTTGAAGAAGGCCTCGCGCTCGGCATCGGCGACCGTGCTGGTGTCGAGCGGGGCAGGGGCGCGCAGCGCGCCGCCGGTCCGCTCCAGCGCGAGCTGGCCGTAATAGAGGTCGGGAAAACCCGCCGCGCGCTGGTAGAAGGCGGCGGCGGCGGCCTCGTCGCCCGCAACTTCGGCCGCGCGGCCGGCCCAATAGAGGCCCTTTGACTGAGTCTGCGGAGTCCGCGATCCGCCGGCGTAGCGGGCGAACATGCCCACCGCGTCCTGCGGGCGACCGAGCTCGCGCATCGCCGTGGTGCCTGCGAGCCACACCAGGCTCGTGTAATCGTCGCGCTCGCCATAGGGGCGGTCGCTCACATCGGTGCCCGCCGGATAGGCGTCGTCGACCTGGCTGGCGATCCGATAGGCGAGCTGGTGCTGCCCGTCGTTCGATGCCGCGCGCGCCGCCGCCAGCAGCACTTCATACCATTCCTCGACATCGCCGGGCAGCGCGCTCAGCTGGCGCGGCTGCGCGAGGATCTGGCGCATCGTCGCGCTCTGGCCATTGTTGCGCAGCCAGCTCGCCCGGTCGGCAATGAAGCCGGGATCGGCACGCCCCCTGTCGTCGACCGCGCCCGAAAGCTCGTCGACATTCGCCGCGTCGGTGCGGAAGGCGAGTCGGGCAGCGAACACCGGCCGCTTGTCGGGGGAGACCATGCCGATCAGCCGTTCGGCCGCGCTCGTGGAATCGTTCCACAACAGCATGTCCATCCGCGCGTCATGATCGGCGGGGCGCAGCGCGCTCGAGAAGCGTCCGATCAGCGCAGCCTCGTCCTCGGGGCGCAGCCGGCTCGTCCGCCATGCAGTGCGCGCCTGCTCGGCGGCGGCCTCCATCTCGCCGCGCGCGGCGAGCGCCTCGGCATAGCGCAGATGCCCGGCGCCGGTCAGCGGCGGGAAACGCTCGAAGAAGCGGATCGCGAGCGATGCCGCATCCTCGCCCGAGCCCAGGATCGTCTCGGCCGCCGCTCGGCGGCTCGTCTCGCCCGGCCAGCCCGGGTGAAGCAGCAGGAAGTTCGCGTAATCGGCGAAAGGATAGCTGTCCGACTGTTGCAGCCGCTTCCATTCGACCAGCGCCTCGGCGAGCTGGTCGCTCTGGATATAGCCGGGCGCCTGGCGCGGCGCGGCGCTTTCCAGCCGCTCGGCATACCATTGGATCTGCTCGCGAGTCAGCTCGGAGGTCGCTGCGAGGCCCGAGACACTCGCCAGCAGAAGCGTGTTCTTGAGAAGCGAAGCCAGCATGCTGGACAACATAAGGAATCCGGCCCTATCTGCCAGTCCTGATTTTCCCGTCCTGGAGCTTTTCGGAGCGCATGTTTTCCGGTTCGATTCCCGCGCTTGCCACGCCGTTCCGCAATGGTTTCTTCGCCGAATCCGAGTTTCGCGCGCTGATCGACTGGCAGATCGCGGAGGGCTCCTCGGCGCTGGTCCCGTGCGGCACCACGGGCGAAGCGGCCACCATGACGATCGAGGAGCACGATCATGTCGTGCGAGTCTGCGTCGAGCAGGCGGCGGGGCGGGTGCCGGTGATCGCCGGCTGCGGCTCGAACGACACCAGCGTCGCGCTGCACCACATCCATCGCGCGAAGGAAGCCGGAGCCGCCGCGGCGCTGCTCGTCCCGCCCTATTACAATCGCCCGAACCAGGAAGGCGTGTTCCGCCATTTCGAAGTATTGGCGCGCGACGGCGGCCTGCCGATCCTGCTCTACAACGTCCCCGCGCGAACGGTCACCGACATCGCCGTCGAGACGATGGCGCGGATCAGAAAGGCGTTTCCGGAAGTGATCGTCGGCGTGAAGGACGCCACCGGCGTGATCGGCCGGATATCGGCGCAGCGCGAGGCGTGCGGGCCGGATTTCTGCCAGCTTTCAGGGAATGACGAGACGGCGCTCGCAGTCATGGCGATGGGTGGCAGCGGCTGCATCTCGGTGACTGCCAATGTCGCGCCAAGGCTCTGCGCGGAGTTCCAGGCGGCGTGCGCGTCGGGCGATTATGCCCGAGCGCTGGCCTATCAGGACAGGCTCTTCCCGCTGCACTGCGCGCTGTTCAGCGACGCGTCGCCGGGGCCGGTCAAATATGCGCTGTCGGTGGTTCGACCGGATTTTCCCGCCGAACTGCGGCTGCCAATGACCGAGCCCTCGGCCGCGAGCAAAAAGGCCGTCGACGCGGCACTCGCACACGCCAAGCTCGCCTGACGCTGGGGTCAGGCGAGCGATTCGGCTTCAGCGTCCCCTGACGCAGGCGTCAGGGGCTGTCGGGTTCGTCCTCTTCGTCGGTCGCGACCACGCCCGCGACAACGGCAGCGACGCCGATTGCGATGGCAAGGCCGATGCCTACGCCTTCGCCGCCGATCTGATCGTTGCCGACGCTATCGGTGCTGGCGCGGGTCTGAGCCTGGGCAGCGGAGAGCACCGACTGCGGATCGCCGCTGGCGGCGAGCGCGGGCGTTGCGGAAAGGCTGAGCGCCGCAGTGACGGCTATAAGCGTACGGATCATGAAACTACCTCGTTAGGAGAGAAGATGGATCCCGGATCGGCGGACGATCTCAGGGGCTATCGGCTCAGGGGCTATCGGGCTCGTCTTCGGAGTCGGCGACGACGATCGCTGCGCCCGCGATGATCCCGACGACACCGATGATGACGCCGATGCCGGGGCTGGCCATCTGGTCCGAGCTCTCGTCGGAAGCCGTCGCGGCGCGCGCCACGCTTGAAGACGTCGCCGAAGCAGGATCTGCGGCGAGCGCGGGCTGCGCCGCGGCGGACACTGCGAGCAGGGACCCAAGCAGGCCAGTCACGAGATTGGAGCGCATGAATTCTTCTCCCACATAACAGAATGCTGCAACGCACCCTGAGCGGAGCCGTTCCGTCGCCGGACGGTCAGGAAACGCTGAAAAGTCGTTTTTCCCGCAAGATGCGCCAGGGCGAGGCGGGGCTGCGCCGGAGCGTGCGGCGGGGCGCCCTTTCCATCGGCGGTGCCGGTGTCTACATGCGCCTCCCCATGGCTCGTCCCCGTCCCCCCGCAGAAAAGGTCAAGACCGTCGCCGAAAACCGGCGCGCGCGGTTCGATTATGCCATCGAAACCGTCTATGAAGCAGGGATCGTGCTGAGCGGTACCGAAGTGAAATCGCTGCGTTTCGGCGAGGGTTCAATCGCCGAGAGCTATGCCGAGGTGCGGGGCGAGGAAGTCTGGCTGGTCAATTCGAACATTCCCGAATTCAGCCACGGAAATCGCTTCAATCACGAGCCGAAGCGCCCGCGTAAATTGCTCCTTCATGAAAGGGAGATCAACAAGCTCCACGGCGCCGTCGCCCGCGAGGGGATGACGCTCGTGCCGCTCAGCATCTATTTCAATGGACGCGGGCGCGCGAAAGTGGAACTGGCGCTCGCCAAGGGCAAGAAGACGCATGACAAGCGGGAGGCGATCAAGGAGCGGGACTGGAAGCGCGAGCAGGGACGACTGCTCCGCGATCGCGGCTGATTCGCCGCCCGCGCCGAACCGCTTCGGCAGCTGGGTCGCGCGCCAGATGCCGACTCGCGAGACGATCGAATCGCATCGCTGGTCGCGGCCTTTCGCCCGCCGCATCATGGCGCCGTCGCTCTGGCGCTTCACCCGCCGCTCGGTGCCGCGCGGCGTCGCGCTCGGCATCGCCACCGGCATTCTGATCCCGATGGGGCAGATCCCGGCCGCCGCGGTGCTTGCGCTGCCGCTCCGCGCGAACATTCCCGCGGCCGCCGCCACCACCTTCGTCACCAATCCGGTCACCACGCCGCCGCTCTGGGTCGGCGCCTATTGGCTCGGCAGCTGGATGCTCGACCTGAAGGGCGCGCTGCCCGGAATCTCGGCGCCCGAGCAGAGCTGGACCGACTGGATCGTCGCCGAGGCCGGCCCCGCGACTCTCGCGGGCCTGCTCACCATCACGCTGGCGCTGGGCCTCCTCGGCTATCTCGCCAGCGCGATCGGCTGGCGGCTGTGGGTCGCCCGCAAATGGCGGCGGCGCGGCGCCCGGCGATCGCTGCTGCCGTTTGACTGAGCGTAGGAGCTACGTAATACAGCGGCACATGCCTTTCCAAGGAGTTCCCATGCGCCGCCTGCTGCTCGCCACCACCTTGTTCGCCACGCCCGCGCTGCTCGCGGGCTGCACCCGCGCCGAACGGCCCGCCCCCGCGGCGGTCGCCCAGCAGACGCAGACCGTCGGCGAAGCCGCCGTCGGCCCCGTCACGCCCGCTCCGGCGCCCGCGCCGCAGATCGGCAGCTTCGGTTTCGACGTCGCCGGCATGGACCGCAGCGTCGCGGCGGGCGAGGATTTCTACGCCTATGCCAACGGCACCTGGGCGCGCACCACCGAAATCCCGTCGGACAAGTCGAACTTCGGCATGTTCAGCGTGCTCGCCGATCTGTCGCAGGAGCGCACGCATTCGATCCTTGAAGAGGCCAGGGCCGAAGGGTCGAAGATCGGCACCGCCTATGCCGCCTATCTCGACCGTCAGGCGATCGACGCGCGCGGGCTCGAGCCGATCCGCCCCTGGCTGAACCGCATCGCCGGGATCACCGACACCGGCGCCTATGCCGCGCTTGCCGCCGAGGCGGATCGCGCCGGCATTCCCATCCCCTTCGCCACCTATGTCGGTCAGGACGACAAGAATCCCGAAGTCTATGCGCTCAGCCTCGCCCAGGCGGGGCTCGGCATGCCCGACCGCGACTATTATCTTTCCGACGAGGCGCGGCTCACCGAAACCCGCAACGCCTATCGCGAGCATCTCGCGCGCGTGCTGACGCTGGCGGGCGAGCCGAATGCCGCGGAACGCGCGCAGGCGATCCTTGATTTCGAAACCGCGATCGCGCGGGCGCATTGGACCCGCGTCGACAGCCGCGATGCCGACAAGACCTACAACAAGATGACGGTCGCCGATCTCACGACGCGCGCGCCCGGCTTCGATTTCGTGCGCTATTTCGAAGGCATCGGCGCGCCGGTCGATTCGGTGATCGTCGCCCAACCGAGCGCGGTCGAGGGGATCGCGCAGCTGATCGCCGACACGCCGGTCCAGGTGCTGCGCGACCAGCTGATGGTCCGCTCGCTCGACAGTTTCGCCGACGTGCTGCCGACTGCCTTCGACGACGCGCAGTTCGCCTTTTACGGCACCACCCTGTCGGGCACGCCCGAGCAGCAGGCCCGCTGGAAGCGCGCGGTCGATTTCACCTCGGCGGCGCTCGCCGACGAAGTGAGCCAGGAATATGTCGCGCGCTATTTCCCGCCCGAGACCAAGGCGGCGGCGGACGAGCTGGTCCAGAACGTCATCGCGGCGATGGGCGATCGCATCCGCGGGCTCGACTGGATGTCGGCCGAGACGAAGGAGCGCGCGCTTGCCAAGCTCGCCGCCTTCACGCCCAAGATCGGCTATCCCGATCGCTGGCGCGACTATTCGAACCTCGAGATCCGCCCCGGCGATGCCTTCGGCAACAATTGGCGCGCGAACCAGTGGGCGCATAATTACAACGTCGGGAAGCTCGGCCAGCCGATCTATCGCTGGGAATGGGGCATGACCCCGATGACGGTGAACGCCTATGCCAATTTCGGCATGGTCGAGATCGTCTTCCCCGCCGCGATTCTCCAGCCGCCGTTCTTCGATCCGAATGCCGATCCGGCGCTCAACTATGGCGGCATCGGCGCGGTGATCGGGCACGAGATCAGCCATCATTTCGACGATCAGGGCTCGAAATACGATGCCACCGGCCAGCTCGAGCAGTGGTGGACGCCCGAGGATCTCGCCGCGTTCGAAGCGCGCACCGCGGCGCTCAGCGCGCAGTATGACGCCTATGAGCCGCTGCCCGGCATGCGGGTGCAGGGCGATCTGACGCTGGGCGAGAACGTCGCCGACCTCGCCGGCCTCACCGTCGCGCACAAGGCCTATCGCGATTCGCTCGGCGGACAGGAGCCGCCGGTGCTCGACGGCTTCACCGGCGATCAGCGTTTCTATCTCGGCTGGGCACAGGTGTGGCGGCGCAACTATCGCGAGGCAAACCTGCGCCAGCGGCTGCTCACCGATCCGCATTCGCCGTCGCAGCAGCGCACCTGGGTCGTTCGCAATCTCGATCCCTGGTACAGCGCGTTCGATCCCCAGCCGAGCCAGCAGCTCTATCTCGAGCCGGCCGAGCGCGTGAACATCTGGTGATCCCGGGCCGGAGCCGCGCGCCCGCTTGACCGGCGCGCGGCTCGGGCACAGGACGGGGCATGGCCACGCTTCCCGCCGGTTCCAAGCCCGTTCGCAATCGCACCCCGCTGCCGCTCGCCGCTGCGCTCGTCGCGGGGATCGCGGCGGCCGGGCTGATCCTCACGACGATCGGCGATCGTGCGCTCGCGGTCGGCTTCGTCGCCGCCGGACTGTTGATCGCCGGCGGGCTCTATACGTTCCGGCGGCTGTTCGCGTCCGATGCCTCAGCCGAGCCCGTCGTCGACTGGGCCGTCGCCCACGCGCTCGCGGCGGCGAGCGACGACGCGCTCGCCGTCACCGATCGCGCCGGCCGGTTGGTCTGCGCCAACGCCCGCTACGAATCGCTGTTCGGCGGCTTTCCGACGCCGCCCAGCCTGCCCGTCGGCGATGCCGCGCTATCGGCGCTCGGCGCCGCGGGTCGTGCCGCCTGGCGCGACGGCAGCGGCCGCACCGACACGCTCGACGTCTCCGGCGCGCGCGTCACCGCCAGTGTCGAACGGGTGAATGACGAGATGCTCGTCTGGCGCTTCGCCGGCGTTCAGGCGGTCGATCTCGCCCAGACCGTCCAGACCCTCATTGCCGGCCACACCGGCGATCGTCTCGCCTCGGCCGGAGTGATGACTGCGCTTGTCTCGCCCGAGGGGCGGGTGCGCGCCGCGAACCGCGTGCTGCGCCTGCGCGCGATGGGGCATGAGGAAGCTGCGATCGAGGGGCGCGATTTCACGCGCTTCCTCATCACCGACAGCAGCGGACAGGTCCGTTTCGAGCGCGAGGGGACGACCGGCACGCCGCTGCGCGTGCTTCAGATTCCGTTCCTCGACGGCGAGGACGCCCCGATGCTGGTGGCGCTGCTCGACGAAGAGACGAGCGCAGTGAACTCGCCCGCGATCGGCGGCAGCGCCAGCGCGCATGTCCGCTCGCTCATCTCGCTGCTTCCGCTCGGCATGGCGCTGGTCGATCGCGACGGCCGCTTCGTCCATATGAACGACGCCTTCGTGCGGGCGACGCGCGTCAATGCCGCTGCCCCGCCGCTCTATCCGGGCGATCTGGTCGTGCGCGAGGACAAGGCCGCGCTCGCCGATGCGGTCCGCCGCTTCGCCGGCGGTGCCGCGCATGCGACCGACATGGCGATCCGCCTCGCCGATGCGCCCGAGGAGCCGGTCGCCGTCTCGATCGCCGCCGCGCGCGGGCTCGGCGAGGCGGCGGTCCTCATCAGCCTCAAGGATTCGGGGGAGGAGGGCAAGCTCAAGCGCCAGGTCGCGCAGGCGACGAAGATGCAGGCGGTCGGCCAGCTCGCCGGAGGCGTCGCGCATGATTTCAACAACATCCTCACCGCGATCATCGGCCATTGCGATCTGATGCTGATGCGCCATTCGCCCGGCGACAGCGACTATGACGACATTCAGCAGATCCGCGCCAATTCGAATCGCGCCGCCAGCCTGACGCGCCAGCTGCTCGCCTTTTCGCGTCAGCAGACGCTGCGGCCGCAGGTGCTCCAGCTGCCCGACGTGATCTCCGAAGTCTCGAACCTGCTCAAGCGGCTGCTCGGCGAGACCGTCCGGCTTGAGGTCAAGCACGGCCGCAATCTCGGTCCGGTCCGCGCCGATCCGGGGCAGCTCGAACAGGTCGTCGTCAATCTAGCCGTCAACGCGCGCGACGCGATGCTCGCCAAGAATCCCAGCGGTGGCGGCATGCTCACGATCGAGACGATGACGGTCACCGCCGCCGACGTGCGCCAGATGGAGGAGGATGTCCTTCCGCTCGCCGATTATACCGCGCTGCGCATTTCGGACACCGGGACGGGTATTCCGCCCGACGTGCTTCCCAAGATCTTCGAGCCCTTCTTCACGACCAAGGAAGTGGGCAAGGGCACCGGCCTCGGCCTCTCGACTGTCTATGGCATCATCAAGCAGTCGGGTGGTTTCATCTTCGCCGAAAGCGAGCCGGGGCAGGGGACCGCCTTCACCATCTATCTCCCCGTCCACGCCGCCGCGGAGGCGAGCAAGGCACCCGCCGCGCCGAAGGAGAAGCCCGCCGATCTCTGGGGCAGCGGCACGGTGCTGGTGGTCGAGGACGAGGATATGGTGCGCGCGGTCGCCGAGCGTGCGCTCACGCGCCAGGGCTATACCGTGCTGACTGCCGAGAACGGCGAAGTCGCGCTCGAACTGCTCGAGCGGTGCGACAAGCCCGATCTGCTGGTGTCGGACGTGGTGATGCCGTCGATGGACGGGCCGACGATGGCGCGCCGCGTGCGGGCGCGCTATCCCGATATCCCGATCCTCTTCATGTCGGGCTATGCCGAGGAACAGCTGCGCAAGTCGATCGATCTCGACAATATCGCCTTCCTCCCCAAGCCCTTTTCCGTCCAGCAGCTCGCCGAGGCCGCGCGCGACGTTCTTGCAACGAAATGAAGTCTTTGGCATGGGCTGGACTGCCGTAGCGTGTGCGGCGAGTGGGGGAGTATGTGTCGAATGCGCCTTTGTGGGTCCGGGCACCGAAGTGCTGCGCGCGGAATGAGGGCGAGCCGTTCGACGGCCGCGGGCGTGGCGAAGCTCCATGGCTGAGCCGCAGCGCGTCCTGATCGTCGAGGACGAACCGCTCATCTCGATGATGCTCGAGGATTTTCTCGATCTGCTCGGCCGCCGCGTCGCGGGCACGGCCGACAGCTGCGAGACTGCGATTCCCCGGATCGAAACCGGCGATATCGATGCCGCGATTCTCGACGTGAATCTGCGCGGCGGCGAAAAGAGCTGGCCGGTCGCCGATGCGCTGGCCGCTGCGGGGATCCCGTTCGTCCTCGCCACCGGCGGATCCGACGACACGATTGTCGAGGTCTACAAGGATCGCCCGGTGCTCTCCAAGCCCTTCACGCTCGAAGGCGTCGAAGCCGCGCTCGATTCGCTCGGCTGAGGCGCTCGCCTCACCAGCGCCCGCGCCGGGCGGCCGCCACCACTTCGTCGACGCGGATCGGCGCCTGGCCGCGCCGCGGTGCGAGCCGCGCGATCAGCCACACCGCGCCGATCGCCAGTCCGATCGCGAGCACTCGGGTGCCGTCGCGTGTCAGGTAGAGCCTTTCGCCGAGCCAGTCGCCCGCCAGCGCGCCGCCGACCGCTGCCGGCAGGAACGCCAGCCATGCGACGAGCGGCAGCCGCTCCGGCCCGAAATGCCGGTCCCAACGCTTCCATAGCGCCGTCAGCTCGACCTGGTGGCGCGCCGCGACCGCAGTGAAGAACCCCACCGCCGCGTCGCCGTGCAGCCCCAGATCCTGCAGCAGCCGCGAATCGCCGCGGATCCGGTCGCGCGCCACGCCGCTGCGTTCGGCCAGAAGGTCGTGTATGTCCTGTTCGATGATGCTCACCGGGCGCTTCTAGCCGCCAGGGGCGGGGAAGGGGAGTGGTGAAACGTTCCGCTCTTGTTCCGTCGGAACATTTGGTGTACGCCACCATTCACGTTGAATGCGTGACGGCAATCCTCTAGCGGCGAGGGCTTCGAAATGGCGGCATCTCTCAAGGTGATCGACGGCAAGATGGCAGCATCCACGGACAAGGCGGCGGGCGACCGCCAGAAGGCGCTCGACGCGGCGCTCGCCCAGATCGACCGCGCGTTCGGCAAGGGCAGCGCGATGAAGCTCGGCCAGAAGGAGGCGATGCAGGTCGAGGCGATCTCGACCGGCTCGCTCGGGCTCGACATCGCGCTCGGCGTCGGCGGCCTGCCGCGCGGCCGCGTGATCGAAGTCTATGGGCCGGAAAGCTCGGGCAAGACCACGCTGGCGCTGCACGTCATCGCCGAGGCGCAGCGGATGGGCGGCACCGCCGCCTTCGTCGACGCCGAGCATGCGCTCGATCCGGTCTATGCCCGCAAGCTGGGCGTCGACATCGACGAGCTGATCGTCTCGCAGCCCGATACCGGCGAGCAGGCGCTCGAGATCACCGACACGCTCGTCCGCTCGAACGCGATCGACGTGCTGGTGGTCGATTCGGTCGCCGCGCTCGTCCCGCGTGCCGAGATCGAAGGCGAGATGGGCGACAGCCATGTCGGCTTGCAGGCGCGGCTGATGTCGCAGTCGCTGCGCAAGCTCACCGGCTCGATCAGCCGCTCGCGCTGCATGGTGATCTTCATCAACCAGCTGCGCATGAAGATCGGCGTGATGTACGGCAACCCCGAGACGACGACGGGCGGCAACGCGCTCAAATTCTACGCTTCGGTCCGTCTCGACATCCGCCGTACCGGCCAGATCAAGGATCGCGACGACATCGTCGGCAATTCGACGCGCGTGAAGGTGGTGAAGAACAAGGTCGCCCCGCCGTTCAAGCAGGTCGAATTCGACATCATGTACGGCGAGGGTATTTCCAAGATCGGCGAGATCCTCGATCTCGGCGTGAAGGCCGGGCTGGTCGAGAAGGCGGGCGCCTGGTTCAGCTACGACAGTGTCCGCATCGGCCAGGGACGCGAGAACGCCAAGACCTTCCTCAAGGAAAATCCCGAGATCTGTCAGCGGCTCGAAGCCGCGATCCGCGGTCGTACCGAGCAGGTCGCCGAGGAGATGATGACCGGCCCCGACGCCGAGGACGATCTCTGATCGCGTAGAAGAAGCCGCCGTCGCCCGCTCTCGGCGGGGCGGCGCGACGGCGATGGGAGCCTCTCCCGTCGAAGGACCCGGCGCACTCCCTGCGCCGGGTCTTTTCGCGTCCGGTCGACGCGGCGGCCGTTTCGTGCTCAAGCAGGCGCGCTATCGCAGATCAGGAGAGCCCGGATGACCATTCGCGTCCACCATCTCGAAAATTCGCGTTCGCAGCGCGTGCTCTGGATGCTCGAGGAACTCGAGCTTCCCTATGAAGTCGTTCGCTACGCGCGCGATCCCAGGACGATGCTCGCCCCGCCCGAGCTGCGCAAGGTCCATCCGCTGGGCAAGTCGCCGGTGATCGAAGACACCAGCACCGCCGCGGGTCCGCGCGTGGTCGCCGAAACCGGCGCGATCGTCGAATATCTGGTCGAGAAGGCGGACGGCCGCCTCGGCCCGCCCTCGCACCGCGAGTCGGTCCTGCGCTATCGCCATTTCCTCCATTATGCCGAAGGCTCGCTGATGCCGCCGCTGCTGCTCAAGCTGGTGCTCGGCCGCATCCCGCTCTTCGGCAGGAGCGCGCAGAAGCGCATCCAGCCGATGATCGACGTCCATCTCGACTGGATCGAAGCCGAGCTCGGCGGCCGCCCGTGGTTCGCCGGCGAGGAATTCACTGCCGCCGACGTGATGATGAGCTTCCCGCTCGAAGCCGCGGTCGCGCGCGCCGGCGCCGCGGAGGCCCGCCCGCACATCGCCCGCTGGCTCGAGACGATCCACGCCCGCCCGGCCTATCGCTCGGCTCTCGCCAAGGGCGGCCCCTATGCCTATGCGTGACGCGAACGACATCACCGGGGGGACTGGAATGGAAGCGACGCCGCCGCGCGAGGATCAGCGCGAGAGCAGGTTGCAATGGTGGATGCTGGGCGGCTTCGCGCTCGGCCTGGCGCTCGGCCTGATCGTCCATTTCTACGCCGCGGGTGCCGATTGGGTGGCGTTCGTCACCACCTATGTCACCGGCCCGATCGGCCAGCTGTTCCTGCGGCTGCTGTTCATGCTGGTCATTCCGCTGCTCTTCTCGGCGCTCGTCGTCGGCATCGCGGAGATGGGCGAGGTCCGCTCGCTCCGCCGCGTCGGCCTGCGCACGCTGCTGCTCACCGTCGTCGTCTCCTCGGTCGCCGTCCTCATCAGCATCGGCTGGGTCAACTGGCTGCGTCCGGGCGACGGCACCGATCTCGCAGTCGTCCAGGCGATGCTCGACGAAGCCGGGGCAGGCGCCAGCGCGATTCTCGAGCGCACCGGCTCGACGCCCACCGGCATGGACGCGCTGCTCTCGATCGTCCCGTCGAACGTGATCGCCGCGATGACCGCAAACGACATTCTCGCGGTGATGTTCTTCGCGCTGTTCTTCGGCATCGGCATCCTCATCGCCGGCAACCGGCCCGAGGTGCAGGTGCTCCAGCGCGGCATCGAGGGCATCTTCACCGTCGCGATGAAGCTGATCGGCATCGTCATCAAGATGGCGCCGCTCGCGGTCTTCTGCTTCATGTTCAATCTGGCGGCACTGTTCGGCTGGGAACTGATCGCCCGGCTTTCGGCCTATGTCGGCGTGGTGCTGCTCGCGCTCGGCACGCAGATGTTCGTCGTCTTCCCGCTGCTGCTGGTGCTGATCGCGCGCAAGAGCCCGATCGCCTTCTTCCGCCAGACCTCGGAAGCCAGCGTGATGGCCTTCTCCACCGCCTCATCGAACGCCACGCTGCCGACGGCGCTGCGCGTCGCCGACATGGAGCTCAAGCTGCCGCGCAAGGTCGCCCGCTTCGTGCTCACTGTCGGCGCGACTGCCAACCAGAACGGCACGGCGATGTTCGAGGGCGTCACCGTCCTGTTCCTCGCCCAGTTCTTCGGCGTCGAGCTCGATTTCCTGCAGCAGCTCACGGTCATGCTGATCTGCATCCTCGGCGGCATCGGCACGGCGGGCGTTCCCGCCGGCTCGCTGCCGGTGGTCGCGCTGATCCTCGGCATGGTCGGCGTTCCGCCCGAAGGGATCGGCCTGGTGCTCGGGGTCGATCGTTTCCTCGACATGTGCCGGACCACGCTCAACGTGGTGGGCGATCTGGTTCTCGCCACGGTGGTCTCGCGCGGCGAATATGATCCGCCCGAAGCGGCCGAGCCGGTGGTCGCATGATGCGCCTGTCGCGCCGTGCGATGCTGGCGGCGGCCGCCGCCGCGCCGCTGCTCGCCCCGGGCCTCGCCTGGGCGATGCAGGATGCCGCCGAGCTGACCGACATCACCGGCGGCGTGCAGCCGATCGGCCCCGACGAGCGGCGCGCGCGGATCGCCCGTGCCCAGGCGCTGATGCGGCGGCACGGCATCGGATCGGTGCTGATCGAGCCCGGCGCCAGCATGATCTACTTCACCGGCGTGCGCTGGTGGCGCAGCGAGCGGCTCACCGCGGTCGTGCTCCCGGTCGAAGGCGATCCGCTGATCGTCACGCCCTTCTTCGAGGAGCCGTCGGTGCGCGAATCGCTCGGCATCGATGCCGAGGTCCGCGTCTGGCAGGAACATGAGGATCCGCTCGCGGTCGTCGCCGGCTGGCTGCGCGAGAAACGGCTTGCGGACCGGCCGGTCGGAATCGAGGAGACGGTGCGCCACTTCGCGGTCGATGGGCTCGCCCGCGCGCTTCCGGGTGCCGAAATCGTGTCCGGCAATCCGGTCGTCCGCGGCTGCCGCATGCTCAAGTCGCCGCACGAGATCGCGCTGATGCAGGCCGCTACCGACGTCACCGTCGCCGCCTATCGCTGGACCTGGCCGCGGATCGAGGCGGGGATGAGCCCGCGCGACATCGGCGCGCTGATGCGCGCGGCCACCACTCGGCTCGGCGGCAGCGTCGAATTCAACCTGATCCTGCTCGGCGAGGCCTCGGCCTATCCGCACGGATCGGGCCAGCCGCAGCAGGTCCGCCCCGGCGAAGTCGTCCTCATGGACTGCGGCTGCTCGGTGCACGACTATGAGTCGGATGTCTCGCGCAGCTTCGTGTTCGGCGATCCGAGCGTCGAGCAGCGCCGGGTCTGGAACCATGTCCGCCAGGGTCAGCAGGTCGCGTTCGATGCGGCTCGGATCGGTCGCCCCGCCGGCGCCGTCGACGATGCCGTGCGCGCCTATTACCAAGGCCTCGGCTACGGCCCGGACTATGCGCTGCCCGGCCTCTCGCACCGCACCGGTCACGGCATCGGGCTCGAGGGGCACGAGCCGGTGAACTTCGTGCGCGGCGAGACGACTCCGCTCGCACCCGGGATGTGCTTCTCGAATGAACCCGGCCTCTACCTGCCCGGCCGCTTCGGCATCCGGCTCGAGGATTGCCTCTACATGACGGAAGCCGGCCCGCGCTGGTTCAGCGAGCCGCCGCCGTCGATCGAACGGCCGTTCGGCTGACCGGCCGCGCGCTGCCCGCTATTCCATCCGCCGGGTGTGGCGGAACCGGGCATAGCGGTTGAGCAGATCGTTGATGATCTGGTCGCCGCTGAATCCGGTCACGTCGTGCGGCTGGTCGCCTTCGGAAGAGGACGCCATGGCCCGGAAATGGCGCCGCTCGCCCGCCTCGGCCTTGCGGCTTTCGGCCCAGGCGAAGCTCGGCGAGCGAAAGCCCCGCGCGCGCACGGTGTAGCGGAATGCGCCGCGCTCGCCGTGCGGCACGGTCACGTCGATATGCTCGCCGTCCCCGGTGAAGCTCGGCTCCAGCCCCGCCGCCCGCAGCTCGGCTGCCACGGCGTCGAGCGCCGGCCGCACCGTGCCCGTCAGGAAATCCGCGATGTCGCTCTTGTCGTTTTGGCTGGTGA
This sequence comes from Sphingosinithalassobacter sp. LHW66-3, assembly GCF_050703275.1. Taxonomy (GTDB): domain Bacteria; phylum Pseudomonadota; class Alphaproteobacteria; order Sphingomonadales; family Sphingomonadaceae; genus Sphingomonas. The sequence continues at coordinate 553,090 of NZ_CP193482.1, read as the reverse complement.
TGCTCGCCAGCCGCTGCTGCCAGCTCAGATGCGGTCCGGGAGGTGTTTCCTCGGCCACGCCCATGTCGATCGAGCTTGCCTTGCCTTCCATCTGCAGCGCGCGCAGCAGGCCGTAGGCGATAAACACCATCACCACTGCGAAGGGCAGGGCGCTCGCGATCGCCGCCGTCTGCAGCGCCTGTAGCCCGCCGGCGAGCAGCAGCACCGCCGCGACGCCGCCGGCCGTCACGGCCCAGAACACCCGCTGCCACACCGGCGGGTTCTCCGCCGCGCCCGACGTGATGATGTCGATCACCAGCGCGCCCGAATCGGCCGATGTCACGAAGAAGGTGATGACCAGCAGCGTGGCGATCCCCGACGTGATCGTCGCGAGCGGCAGCGCGCTCAGCGTCTCGAACAGCGCGATCGGCAGATTGTCCGCCACCGTCGCCGCGATCGGCGCGGCGCCTGACAGGTCGAGCCCGATCGCCGTGTTGCCGAACACGGTCATCCACAGGAAGGTGAAGGCGACCGGCACCAGCAGCACGCCCATCACGAATTCGCGGATCGTTCGCCCGCGCGAGATGCGGGCAATGAACATCCCGACGAACGGCGACCAGGCGATCCACCAGCCCCAGTAGAACAGCGTCCAGTCGCCCAGCCAGGGATTGGGCTCATAGGCGTACATGCGGAAGGTCCGCTGCACGACCGCGCCCAGATAGGTGCCGATATTCTGCACGAACGCCTGGAGCAGGAACACCGTCGATCCGGCGAACAGCACGAAGGCGAGCAGCGCCACCGCCAGCACGATGTTCAGCTCGGAAAGGCGCTTCACGCCCTTGTCGAGCCCCATGACGACCGACAGCGTGGCCATGCCGGTGATCGCCGCGATCAGGATTAGCTGGACCGAGGTGGAGGTCGGCAGGCCGAACAGATAGCCGAAGCCCGCGGTCACCTGGAGCACGCCGAGGCCGAGCGACGTCGCGACGCCGAACATCGTGCCGAGCACCGCGAAGATATCGATCGCATGGCCGATCGGGCCGTGGATGCGCTTGCCGATCAGCGGATAGAGGGCCGAGCGGATCGCCAGCGGAAGCCCGCGGCGGAAGGCGAAATAGGCGAGTGCCAGCCCGACGACGATATAGATCGCCCAGGCGTGCAGCCCCCAATGGAAGAAAGTGAGCATCATCGCCTGCCGCGCGGCATCGAGCGTGCGGCCTTCTCCCACCGGCGGCATGGCATAATGCTGCACCGGCTCGGCGACGCCGAAGAAGATGAGGCCGATGCCCATCCCTGCGCTGAACAGCATCGCGAACCAGCTGAGATAGCTATAGTCCGGCTCGCTCTCGTCCGGGCCCAGCTTCACGTCGCCGAAGCGGCTCAGCATCAGATAGAGGACGAAGACGAGGAACCCCGCCACGACGAGGATGTAGAACCAGCCGAAATCCTCGACGATCAGCGCCTGGATCTGGCCGAACAGCCCGCCCGCCTGTTCGGCGAACAGCGCCCCGCCCAGAGCGAAGGCGAGGATCAGTGCTGCCGAGATGAAGAACACCGGCGGATTGACCTGCATGCGGCGTCCGCTGCCGGCGGGCGCGGCTTCCTCGAGGATGGCGTCCTCCATCGTGCGATCTGCTCCTCTTCTGCGGGTGCGTGGGGAACGTGGCCGGGCGGGGCTTTGTTGCGGCGTGCGGAAATCGCTGTCCTACACGCCGACGATCTGCCAGCCTCGGCAGGCTCTTTGACACGGTCGATCCCCACTTGCGGCTCCGCGCAACTTAAGATCGCGACGGCGCAAGATTCGCAAAGGATCGGCGCGAAAACCGCGAAGCGAAGCGCCGCCGACGCCGCGACTCACTGCCGCGCGACGATCGCCTGCGTGTCGCATCCGCTCGACAGCGTGCCGAAGCTGCGGCCGCCGCCGCCCGCGATGCGCGTCGCGACGAACGCATCGGCTATCGCCGCCGGCGCGTGCCGGATCAGCAGCGACGCCTGGAGCAGCAGCGCCAGCCGCTCGGCGACGAAGCGGGCCTCCGCCTCGGCGGGCGCGCCTTCGCCCAGCCGCTCGGCGAGCGCGGCGACTTCGCGGTCGAACCGCGCATCGCCGCCGCTTGCCGCCGCCAGCTCGGTGCGAAACGCCTCGAGCGCCGCCGGTTCCTTCGCCAGCGTGCGCAGGATGTCGAGCGCGATGACGTTGCCCGATCCTTCCCAGATCGCGTTGAGCGGCGCCTCGCGATAATAGCGGGGCAGGGGCGTCTCCTCGACGTACCCCGCGCCGCCCAGGCATTCCATGCACTCGTAGACGAAATTGGCGCAGCGCTTGGTCAGCCAGTATTTGGCGACCGCCACGCCCAGCCGGGCGAACGCCGGCTCGTCGTCGAACGCCCGGGCGACCCGCATCACCAGCAGCGCCGCCGCCTCATATTCGACTGCCAGATCGGCGATCACCGCGGTCATCGCCGGCTGGTCGATCAGCGTCTTCTGGAACGCGCGCCGGTGGCGGACGTGGTGCACCGCTTCGGCCAGTGCGCGCCGCATGATGCCCAGCGTTCCGGCGACGGTGCCCAGCCGGGTGTGGTGGACCATGTCGATGATCGTCCGCACGCCGCGGCCTTCCTCGCCGAGCAGTTCGGCATGGGCGCCGTGATATTCGATCTCGGACGAGGCGTTGGATTTGTTGCCCAACTTGTCCTTCAGCCGCATCACATGGATCGCGTTGCGGCTGCCGTCGGGTGCGATCCGCGGCACCAGGAAGCAGCTCAGCCCCGCGTCCGTATAGGCAAGCGTCAGGAAGCCGTCGCTCATCGGCGCCGAGCAGAACCATTTGTGGCCGGTCAGCCGCCAGCCGCGCCCGTCGCGCTCGGCACGCGTCGTGTTCGCCCGCACGTCGCTGCCGCCCTGCTTCTCGGTCATCGCCATGCCCAGCGTGATGCCGCGCTTGCCCGGGATCGGCACCAGCGGCGCGTCATATTCGCCGCCGATCAGCGCGGCGAGCCAGGGCCCCGCGGTCTCGGCGTCGGTGCGCAGCGCGGGCACCGCGGCATAGGTCATGTTGATCGGGCACATCACGCCCGCTTCGGCCTGCGTGAACAGCGCCAGCATCGCGGCATGGGCGACATGCCCGCCCGGTCCCTCGCGCCGCCAGGCGATGTCGTGGATGCCATGCTCCATCGCGAGCGCCATCAGCTCGTGATAGGCGGGGTGGAAGCGAACCTCGTCGATCTGCCGGCCATAGCGGTCGAACCGGATCAGTTCGGGCAGGTGCCGGTTGGCGAGCTCGCCCAGTTCGAGCACATGCTCGGACCCCACTGCGGCGCCAAGTGCGGCGAGCGGCGCCTCCAGCCAGGCGCCGCCTTCGCGTAGCGCCGCCTCGCGCAGTGCAGCGTCGGTGGCGAAGAGGTTGCGGCCGCCGAATTCGGGGGGCTGGTTGGTGACCTCATGCGTCTGCAACGCGGTCCGCGGGGCATAGCGTGCCATGAAATTCCTCTCCGCTCAGGCTTCTGCCTCGATGTCGCGTTTGCGCGAGTTGCGCAGCCGCGGCTCGCGTTCGAGTCCCGCGGCTTCCTTGATCGATTTGCGCATCTCGTCGCGCTTGTCGTGGATCGATGCGATCACTGGCCCCACGGCAATTCCGAGGTCGACCAGCAGCGCCTCGGAAAGCTGCAGCGAACTTTCCAGCGTCTCGGGCACTGCATCGGTGGCGCCGGCCTTGTAGAGCTCCGCTGCATGGCTCGAATCCCGGGCGCGGGCGATGATCGGCAAATGCGGCACCCAGTTGCGGACCCGCCGAGTGAGGTGCACCGTCAGCACTGGATCGTCCATCGTCAGCACCAGCGCGGTCGCACGGCCGAGATTGAGCCGATCGACGAACTCGGATCGCGTGACGTTTCCGAACAGCGCCGGATAGCCTTCGCGCCGCGCGGTGCTCACTGTGTCGATGTCGGCATCGACCGCGACATAGCGCTGGCCGTGGCGTGCGAGCATGTCGGCTACCGTGCGCCCCACGCGCCCGAAACCGATCACGACCGTGCCCGGCCCTTCCGGAGCTATCGCGGCTTCCGGCTCGGCTGCCTGTGCGCGGCCCTCGATCAGTCGGGAGACTGCCTTGCCGGCGCTGGCGAGCAGCGGCGTGACCGTGAGGCCGATCGCCGTCACCGTGGTCCAGAAGGCTGCGGTGGAAGGAAGGATCAGCCCCGCGCCCGCCGCTACGCCGAGCACGATCAGCGTGGTCTCCGACGGGCTCGCCATCAGCACGCCGGTTTCGACGGCTACGCCGGTGCGGGCCCCGTTGAGCTTGAGCAGCCCGACCGTGACGGCGACCTTGATCGCCATCACTCCCAGAATCGCCATCAGCAGCTCGGTCCAGTTCGCCGCCACCAGCCGAAGATCCAGCTGCATGCCCACGGTGATCAGAAACACGCCCAGCGCAAGGCCGATGAACGGGACGGTAATCGCCTCGACTTCGCTGCGATACTCGGTTTCGGCGATCAGCAGTCCCGCGATCAGCGCGCCGACAATCGGCGAGAGGCCTGCCGCCGTGGTGGCGAGGCTCGCCACGATGACGACGAGCAGGCTCGCCGCCAAAAACAGTTCCGGGCTCTTGGTGCGCGCCGCTTGGGCGAAGAGCTTGGGTAAGACGAAGCGGCCGCCGACATACAGCACTGCGATGGTCAGCAGCCCCCAGCCGGCGACGCTTGCAAGCCCCACCCAGCCGGTCTCGGTGGCGGTAGGGGCCATCGCGCCGAGCATGAAGATGATCGGCACGAGCGCGACATCCTCGAACAGCAGCATCGAAAATGCCGCACGGCCGACCGGTGAGGCGGTGCCGGTCATCGGCAGGACCAGCGCGGTGGAGGAGAGCGCGAGCGCGAGACCAAGCCCGATTGCGCCGCCCCATGCCTGGCCGATGAGATGCAGCCCCACTCCGATCAGGATGCCTGCTCCCAGCAACTCCGCCGCGCCGACGCCGAACACCAGCGTCCGCAACATCCAGAGCCGTTTGAACGACAGCTCCAAGCCGATCGAGAACAGCAGCAGGATGATGCCGAACTCGGCATAGGGTTCGATCGCGTGCGGATCGGAAATGGTGATGTGGTAGAGCCAGGGATATTCGTCGACGAGCGATCCGAGACCCGCCGGCCCGGCGAGGATCCCGACCAGGATGAAGCCTATCACGGGGCTGATCCGGAACCGCGCGAACGCCGGGATCACAAGCCCGGCCGCGCCCAGGATCACGAGCGCATCGCTGAAACCGCTGTTGTCGACGTTGAGCATCGGCGTATCTAAGCGGTTGCGGCGCCGCTTGTCATGCAGAGTTGCCGAATTGGATGCCGATGTCGCGTTTGCGAGCGGCGGAACGGCAGATCCTGCGGACCGGGAGCCGGTCAGGTTGCGGACCGGAAACGTCGACCGGCTTGATCGGAGGCGAGGGCCGGCTCGGCAGCGCGGGCACCGCCCCCTACCATGATCATTCGCCGGAGGCGTCGCGGGGAGCGGCGCCTCCGGCTGAAGACTAGCCCTGCTTCGCCATTGTACGCTCGAGATTCTCGCGAATGGCTTCGAAGAACTGCTCGGTGGTCATCCACGGCTGGTCGGGCCCGATCAGGATCGCGAGATCCTTGGTCATCTGGCCTCCCTCGACCGTCTCGACGCAGACGCGCTCGAGCGTCTCGGCAAATTTGGTCACTTCGGGAGTCCCGTCGAACTTGCCGCGATACTTCAGCCCGCCGGTCCAGGCGAAGATCGACGCGATCGGGTTGGTCGAAGTCGCTTTGCCCTGCTGGTGCTGACGATAGTGGCGCGTGACCGTGCCGTGCGCCGCCTCGGCCTCGACCGTCTTGCCGTCGGGAGTCATCAGCACCGAAGTCATCAGGCCGAGCGAGCCGAAGCCCTGCGCGACCGTATCCGACTGCACGTCGCCGTCATAGTTCTTGCAGGCCCAGACGAACTCGCCGTGCCACTTGAGCGCGGAGGCGACCATGTCGTCGATCAGGCGGTGCTGATACTCGATGCCCAATTCTTTGAACTTCGCCTCGAACTCTTCCTCGAAAACCTGCTGGAAGATGTCCTTGAAGCGGCCGTCATAGGCCTTCATGATCGTGTTCTTCGTCGACAGATAGACGGGCCACTTGCGGTCCAGGCCGTAGTTCAGGCTGGCGCGCGCGAAATCGCGGATCGAATCGTCAAGATTGTACATCGCCATCGCGACGCCGGCGCTCGGGAACTGGAACACTTCCTCGTCGATCACGGTGCCGTCGTCGCCTTCGAACACCAGGCGCAGCTTGCCGGGGCCGGGGACGCGATAGTCTGTCGCCTTGTACTGGTCGCCGAAGGCATGGCGGCCCACGACGATCGGCTTGGTCCAGCCCGGAACCAGGCGGGGGACGTTCTTCATCACGATCGGCTCGCGGAAGACGACACCGCCCAGGATGTTGCGGATCGTGCCGTTTGGCGACTTCCACATCTTCTTGAGATCGAATTCCTCGACCCGCTGCTCGTCCGGCGTGATCGTGGCGCATTTCACGCCGACGCCGTACTTCTGGATCGCCTTGGCCGCCTCGACGGTGATCCTGTCGTCGGTCTCGTCGCGCTTCTGGATCGACAGGTCGTAATATTCGAGGTCGATGTCGAGATACGGCTGGATCAGGCGCTCGCGGATCCACTGCCAGATGATCCGAGTCATCTCGTCGCCGTCGATCTCCACGACGGGAGTCTTCACCTGAATCTTAGCCATCAATGTCTCGCTCGTCCTAGGGGGAAGTTTGCCGGAGCGTCTAGGACCAAGCCGACGGCGGATCAACCGGGCACGCGCCCACGATCGACCCGCCCGTGGTTCAGGCCGCGACTGCGAGTGTTTGCGGCGCCCCGCGCCCACAGCCGTGCGGCGGCGCGCCCAGGCCTGGAGCCGTCACCCGGAAGCGTGCGGCAGTCTCGACCAGCGACGCGATCTCGCCCGAGAGGCTGCGGGTCGCCGCCGCAGATTCCTCAACCATTGCGGCATTCTGCTGCGTCGCGCGGTCCATCGAGAGCATCGCGCCGCTGATTTCGCCGACTGCCGAGGCTTGCGCGTGATTGTCGCCCGCGATTCCGCTCACCAGCGCCTGGACGTCCTCGACGCTGGTGTGGATTGTGTCGAGCGCACCATTGACCTGATCGACTGCGGATACGGCGGACTCGATGTCGCCGCGCGTGGTGGAAAGCTGACTACGGGCCCGTCCGGCTTCTTCCTCCGCGCGCATCGCGAGGGCCGAAACCAGATCGGCAACCACCGCGAAGCCGCGGCCCGCCTCGCCGGCACGGCCAGCTTCCACCGCCGCGTTCATGGCGAGCACCCGCGTCTGGAACGCGATCTTGTCGAGCCCGTCGATGACTCCGTCGATGCTGGTGGCGCTATCGGCGACGCGCACCATCGCGGCGACCGCCTGGTCCACCACGGCGCGCCCGTCGGCGACGACCGTCGTCGCTTCGCCGGCGCTTCCCGACGTGCGCTGCGCAGCGCCGGCGGTGGCTTCCGCCCGCGCCTTCATCTGCGTGATGGCGGCCGAGCTTTGCTCGATGCTTGCGGCGTTCGCCTCGGTCCGTTTGGCGAGGCTTTCGGTCGCCGTCGCGATTTCATCGGCGCTGCCCCGGATCGCGGCGGCGCTGGTCATCACCGCCCCGACGAGTTCCCGCAGCGATGCGAGCGCATCGTTGAAGCTGGTCCTGACGCCCGAATAGGTTGCGGGGAAGGCAGCGCCGATATCGGCGGCGAGATCGCCCTCCGCCACGCGCCCGAGCTGAACCGCGAGGGTTTCGACTACCAGCCTCTGCTCGGCTTCCGCACGCGCGCGCTCGGAATCGGCAGCGGCCTTGGCAACGGCCGTATCGCGAAAAACGAGCACGGCACTGGCCATTGCGCCGATCTCGTCGCCGCGATGCGTGCCGGGCACCGTCACGTCATTGTTCCCGGCGGCAAGGTCGCGCATCGTGCCGGTCATCTCGACGATCGGACGGCTGAGCATCTGGCGCAACAGGAACCACGATGCGCCGATGATGATCACCAGCAGGACGCCGCCCACCACTACCGCAATCTCTTCATGCACGCTGGCGACACCGATTTCGTGGAGGCTCGCCTGCACAGCCTCGTATTTGGCTACACGGATCGCCTCCACTCCTCCGATCAGTTCGGCAACTTCGCCTTCGCCGCCAGTGGCGGCAAGCCGCTGCACCTGCGCCGCAACCTCAGGGGAGAGCCCCGCCATGACCTGATCCGCGTGGGCATGCTGCCACTGTTCGGCACGCTCGACCGCATCGGCGAGCGCCGCCTTTTCGGCCGGATCCTCGAGAAGCGACTGAAGCTCGCCGGCCGCGCGCCGAAAATGGTCGAGGCTCGCGCGGAACGCCGCCAGATCGGCGGGATCGCCGCTAACCGCATGGCCACGCAGATTGGTGACGGCGAGCAGCAGTGCATTCTCCGCCTCGGCGGACAGCGCCTGCTCGTGATCGATCCGGTCGTTGGTCCGGGTCAGCGCCGCGACATGCGCCGAAGTGGCGAAGACATAGATGCACATTGCCGCAGCGGTCGCGAGGACCAGCGCGAAGGCAAGGGCGAGCTTGTGGGAAATCGACACACGATTGAGCATAAACCGCTCCTTCGCGACACCGCCCCGCGCGGAGCCGCACCTTCCCAATATAGCGCAACGAGGACGGTGCGAACGCAGCAAGCACTTGTTTTATCGCATGGGTTTAAGCCGTCTGCGGCTCGGGGCGGGGGCCCCGGGGAAGGTTTGTGTTGCACCTGCGACACAGCTATAGCTGCAACATGCCAGCGAACGAGACGTCATCCGCCGCGACTGTGAAGTGGCGGATACCCGACATTCACCCCGAGGGTCGCAAATATGTGCTGATTGCCGGGGTCGCTGCGTTCCTCGCGTGGCTGCTGTTGGATTTCATGACCTGGCCGCTGATCATTCTAACGGCTTTGGTCGCTGCGTTCTTCCGCGATCCGGTGCGTGTCACGCCGCAAGGGGAGGGACTGATCATTTCGCCTGCCGACGGGCTGGTGACAATGATCGAGCGCCTGCCTCCGCCTGCTGAGCTCACCGGCCCGCAGGGACTAGGCGACGCTCCGCTCACGCGCGTATCGATCTTCATGAGCATCTTCGACGTGCATCTCAACCGCACACCGGTCGGGGGCAGTGTGCGCCAGGTCGTCTATGTTTCCGGCCGTTTCCTCAATCCCGATCTCGACAAGGCGAGTGAGGAGAACGAACGGCAGCATATCGTCGTCGAGGATCGTGACGGGCTGCGGATCGGCTTCACGCAGATCGCCGGTTTCGTCTCGCGGCGGATTACCAGCTTCGTAAAGCCTGGCGACATGGTGGTGCGCGGCCAGCGTGTGGGACTGATCCGCTTCGGTAGCCGCGTCGACGTCTATTTGCCTGACGATTATGGCTGCCAGGTTGCGCTCGGTCAGCGCACGATTGCGGGCGAGACCGTGCTCGCCCGTAGGGGAGCGGGCTCCGTTACCGGGGTGGCGCAATAGCGGTCATGCCGCGACCGAGATGCCGCGCGCCGACACCGTCTGCACGCGCACGACCGGGCCACGACCCGCGCCGCGCGGCCGCGGTGGGAGTTCGGCGCCAACCACCGGCCCGCAACGCAGCAGGAACAGCGCGCGCGGCGCGCGCGGCAAGACCGTGGATATGATGGTCCATAGCGAAGCGAGCAACACGCCTGAGAACAGCAGCGAAGTGAGCAGCGACATCATCGAACATCTCCCCTTTGTGGCAGTATCGAAGCGGAAGCCCTTCCGCCTGATCCGCAGCGGAACGACCGTCAATCCCGTTACGAACACGGTATGTTCCGTGTGTGTTCCGGTGTCAACGCTTGTATTTCGTCCGCGTCTCGGCTAAGGGCCCGCGCTCAACCCGCATGGGAAGCACATAACCCGGTGCTCCGCCGGTGCCTGAACGCACCCGGAGTCATCGCTTCCCAGAGGATCAACCGGAAGGAGACTATCCCTATGGCGGCTCCCGTCGTCACCATGCAGCAGCTGCTCGAATCGGGCGCGCACTTCGGTCACCAGACCCACCGCTGGAATCCGAAGATGAAGCCGTACATCTTCGGCGATCGCAATGGCGTTCATATCATCGACCTGTCGCAGACCGTGCCGCTGTTCGCGCGCGCGCTCGACTTCATCAACGCCAGCGTCGCCTCGGGCGGCAAGGTGCTGTTCGTCGGCACCAAGCGCCAGGCGCAGGAGCCGATCGCCGAGGCCGCGCGCCGCTCGGGCCAGCATTTCGTCAACCATCGCTGGCTGGGCGGCATGCTCACCAACTGGAAGACGATCAGCCAGTCGATCCGCCGCCTGAAGAACCTCGAGGAACAGCTGGGCGGCGACACGCACGGCCTGACCAAGAAGGAAATCCTCAACCTCACCCGCGAGCGCGACAAGCTCGAGCTGAGCCTTGGCGGCATCCGCGACATGGGTGGCATTCCCGACATCATGTTCGTGATCGACGCGAACAAGGAAGAGCTGGCGATCAAGGAAGCCAACACGCTCGGCATCCCGGTCGTCGCGATCCTCGATTCGAACGTGTCGCCCGACGGCATCGCCTTCCCCGTTCCGGCGAACGACGACGCCAGCCGGGCGATCCGTCTGTACTGCGAGGCCGTCTCGATCGCCGCCACCCGCGGCGGCCAGGATGCGATGGTGAGCAGCGGCCGTGATTTCGGCGCTATGGAGGAGCCGCCGGTCGAGGCTGCGGTTGCCGACACCGGCACCGAGAGCGGTGAGCCGGCGCCGGCCGCCGAACCCGAGCAGCCCGCCGCGGCGACTGAGCCCGAGACCGCAGCCGAGGGCGAGCGCCAGCTCGACGCCTGAGCCTCGTCATCGAACCGTAATCGGGGCGGGGCAGGGCCAGGCGCACTGCTCCGCCCGTCTTTTTTAGCATCGAGGAAGAAAACATGGCCGAGATCACCGCATCCGCCGTCAAGGAACTGCGCGAGCGCTCCGGCGCCGGCATGATGGACTGCAAGAAGGCGCTGAACGAGACCGGCGGCGACATGGAAGCCGCCGTCGACTGGCTGCGCACCAAGGGCCTTGCCGCTGCTGCCAAGAAGTCGAGCCGCACGGCGGCCGAGGGTCTGGTGGGCGTGGCGGTTGCCGGCACCAAGGGCGCGGCGGTCGAAGTCAACTCCGAGACCGACTTCGTCGCGAAGAACGATCGCTTCCAGGATTTCGTCCGTGAAGTGACGCAGATCGCGCTCGAGGCTGGCGACGACATCGACGCGATCAAGGCGGCGAGCATGCCGTCGGGCACCACCGTCGAGGAAACGCTGACCAACAACATCGCGACCATCGGGGAAAACCAGTCGATCCGTCGCGCCAAGCGCCTCGAAGTGTCGAAGGGCGCGGTGATCCCCTATGTTCACAACGCCGCTTCGCCGGGGCTCGGCAAGATCGGCGTGCTGGTCGCACTGGAGAGCGATGCGGGCGTCGACGTGCTCGAGCCGCTGGGCAAGCAGATCGCGATGCACATCGCCGCAGCCTTCCCGCTGGCGCTCAATGCCGAGGATCTCGATCAGGACGTGATCGCGCGCGAACGCGCAGTCGCGACCGAGAAGGCGCAGGAAAGCGGCAAGCCCGCCGAGATCGTCGCGAAGATGGTCGACGGCGCCGTGGCGAAGTTTGCCAAGGAAAACGCGCTCATGAGCCAGCTGTTCGTGATGGACAACAAAACGCCGATTTCGGACGTGGTGGCCAAGGCTGGCAAGGATGCCGGCACGACGATCACGCTGAAGGACTATGTCCGCTTTCAGCTCGGCGAAGGCATCGAGAGGGAAGAGAGCGACTTCGCCGCCGAAGTCGCCGCGACGGCGGGCATCAAGAAGTAAGCGTCGCCTGAACGTCACGATCAAGGGGCGCGGTCACCCGTGGTGGCCGCGCCCTTTTTGTGCACGGCTCCTGTGCGGCTCGCGCCCGCGAGCAGCCGCTGCCTTCTCCGCTTGGCATCCCCAGCGCGCGCCTCTAAGGTCCGCGCCGCCGCGCATGCCGCTCCCTTGATATTTGGATTCCATGACACTTCCCCGTCTCAATCGCGTTCTGCTGAAGCTTTCCGGCGAGGTCCTGATGGGGCCGGGGCAGTTCGGGATCGATCCGGCGACCTGCGAGCGCGTGGCGCTCGAGGTGAAGGAGGCGAAGGACAGCGGGCTGGAAATCTGCCTGGTCGTCGGCGGTGGCAACATCTTCCGCGGGCTGGCGGGCGCGGCCCAGGGCTTCGATCGCGCCAGCGCCGACTATATGGGCATGCTGGCGACGGTGATGAATGCGCTGGCCATGCAGAACGCGCTCGAGAAGGTCGGCGTCCAGACGCGGGTGCAGTCGGCGATTCCGATGGCAAGCGTCTGCGAACCCTATATCCGGCGGCGCGCGCAGCGGCATATGGAGAAGGGCCGGGTGGTCCTGTTCGCTGCGGGCACCGGGCTGCCGTTCTTCACGACGGACACGACCGCGGCGCTGCGGGCGGCGGAAATGGGCTGTGACGCCTTGCTCAAGGGAACCAGCGTCGATGGCGTGTACGATGCCGACCCGAAGAAGGTCGCCAACGCCCGGCGGTACGATACGCTCAGCTTCAATCGCGTCCTGGCAGACAATCTGAAGGTGATGGACGCCAGCGCCGTTGCGCTGTGTCGCGACAACAATATTCCGATCGTGGTGTTCAATATCCGCGAATCGGGGAATCTGGCAGCAGTGTTGCGCGGCGAAGGCCGCTCCACCGTGGTCCGGAACGAAACCGAACCGACGAACGCATAAGAGGAAACCGGAATGGCCGCTTACGACAAGGCCGATCTCGAACGCCGCATGAATGGCGCCGTCGAGAGCCTGAAGAGTGATCTCGCGGGGCTTCGCACCGGCCGCGCTTCCACGTCGCTGCTCGATCCCGTGACGGTCGAGGTCTATGGTGCGCAAATGCCGCTCAATCAGGTCGCGACCGTTTCGGCGCCCGAGCCGCGGATGCTCTCGGTTCAGGTGTGGGACAAGACGAACGTCGGGCCGGTCGAGAAGGCGATCCGCTCGGCCGGGCTCGGGCTCAATCCGATCAACGATGGTCAAACGCTCCGGCTGCCGATTCCCGATCTTACCGAGGATCGCCGCAAGGAACTCGCGAAGCTCGCCGGGCAATATGCCGAGAAGGCGCGCATCGCCGTCCGCAACGTTCGCCGCGACGGCATGGACAGCTTGAAGACCGACGAGAAGAAGGGCGAAATCAGCGAGGACGAGCAGAAGCGGCTCGAAGCTGAAGTCCAGAAGCTGACCGACGCGACGGTGGCGGACATAGACAGCGTCACCGCTGCGAAGGAAAAGGAAATTCTGGGCAAGTGATGCCTGGGCACCTGCCTTGGGCCGATGGCGGCGGAACACCCGCGGACGCGGAGGCCTAACGCCATGGCTGCCCGCGCCGCTCCGGCCGCAGAGCCCGGCATCGTCCCGCGCCACGTCGCCATCATCATGGATGGCAACGGGCGCTGGGCAAAGGCTCGATTCCTGCCGCGAATCGCTGGACATCGCCAGGGCGTGGAGGCGGTGCGACGCGTCTCGCGGGCGGCGCGCGCCGCCGGCATCGAAGTCCTCACCCTCTACGCCTTTTCTTCCGAGAACTGGCGGCGGCCGGAGGAGGAGATCAGCGACCTGATGGGGCTGCTGCGCCACTTTCTTTCGAGCGAGCTCGACGATCTGGTGGCGGAGGGTGTTCGCCTGCGGGTGATCGGCGACTATCACAGGCTGGCGCCCGATCTGGTCCGGATGATCGATCAGGCGATCGCGCGCACCACCGCGCATGCCGGTCCGACGCTGGTGATCGCGCTGAACTATGGTTCGCAGGCGGAAATCGCTTCGGCTGCGCGCCGGCTTGCCGAGCAGGTCGCGGCCGGCACGCTCGCCCCTGCCGATATCGATGAGGATCGCTTCGCGGCAGCTCTCGCGACACAGGATCTGCCGCCGCTCGACCTTGTGATCCGGACGTCGGGCGAACAGCGCCTGTCGAACTTCCTGCTATGGCAGGCCGCCTATGCCGAGCTGCTGTTCATCGACACGCTGTGGCCGGATTTCGACGAGGCGGCGCTGAACGACGCGCTGCGCCAATATGGCCGGCGGCAGCGCCGTTTCGGAGGCCTGTGACAACGTCGACTTCGGAACTGGCGGTTCGCGCAACGGTCGCGTTCGCGCTCATTGGGCTCGGCGTGGCTGCTTTGCTGGCTGGGGGCTTCGGTTTCTGGCTCGTGACTGCGATCGTCGGCGTGCTGATGATGGGCGAATGGGCGGCGCTGACCGGCGCCGGCCAGCGGCAGAAGCGGCTCGCGCAATATGCCCTTTCGGTTCCGCTCGCCATCCTGTGCCCGCTGGCGGCGGGCCCCGGCTTCTTCGCGATCGGCTTGCTCGTCGGAGCCGCATTTTTCATCGCCGCGGCGACGCGGAATCCTCGGCTTGCCGGCGGCGCGCTCTATATCGGATTGCCGATTCTCGCGCTGCTGTTGCTGCGCGCGCAGCCGGACGGGCTGTTGCTCACCTTCTGGGCGATGGGTCTGGTATCCGCATGCGATACGGGCGCGCTGTTCGCGGGGCGCAGCCTTCGGGGTCCATTGCTCGCGCCAGCGATCAGCCCCGCCAAGACCTGGTCTGGACTGATCGGGGGCGCGGTTGCCGCGACGGTCTTCGCCGCACTGCTCATGCCGCTGGGCCTGCCGCTTCGTCTGGTGCTGGTGACTGCATTGCTCGCGCTGCTTGCGCAGGCCGGCGATCTTTTCGAAAGCAGTCTCAAGCGCCGCGCCGGCGTGAAGGATTCCGGAACGATCCTGCCCGGCCACGGCGGGCTGCTCGATCGGCTCGACGGTCTCGTGCCGGTAGCACCGGCAGCCGTGTTACTCGTACTCTTGCCCGCCTGGATCTCATGAAGCGGATCACCATCCTGGGCGCGACGGGCTCGATCGGAAGCTCCACTCTCGATCTGGTCGAGCGCGCACCCGAACAGTTCGAAGTGCTCGCACTCACTGCCAACCGCGACGTGGCGAGGCTCGCCGCGGCCGCGATCCGGACCAATGCGAAACGTGCCGTCGTCGCCGACGCGAGCTGCCTCGGCGCGTTACGCGACGCGCTCGCAGGAACCGGCATCGACTCGCAGGGCGGTGCGGAAGCCGTATGCGACGCAGCCCGGATGGGCGCCGATTGGACGATGGCCGCGATCGTCGGGACCGCAGGCTTGCGCCCGACGATGTCGGCGATGGAAGCGGGAGGGATCATCGCGCTCGCCAACAAGGAGGCACTGGTCTCGGCCGGCGACGTGATGATGGCCGCGGCACGCGCATCGACGGTGACGCTGCTGCCGGTCGATTCCGAGCACAATGCCGTGTTCCAATGCTTCGATTCCGCCGCCTCGCATCGCGTTCGCCGGATCGTCCTGACGGCGAGCGGCGGCCCCTTTCGCGAAACGCCGCTCGAAGCGATGCGCACCATCACGCCCGAGCAGGCGGTGGCGCATCCCAACTGGAGAATGGGCGCGAAAATCTCGGTCGACTCCGCGACGATGATGAACAAGGGGCTCGAACTGATCGAGGCGTTCCATCTGTTTCCGGTGCGCGCCGATCAACTTGACGTCCTCGTTCATCGCCAGTCGGTCGTGCATTCGATGGTCGAATATGTCGACGGTTCGGTGCTGGCGCAGATGGGCACTCCCGATATGCGGACGCCCATCGCCTATGCGCTCGCCTGGCCCGATCGCATGGCCACGCCGTGCGAGCCTCTCGATCTCGCGCGCATCGGTCGGCTCGATTTCGAGGCGCCGGATCCGGTTCGCTTTCCGGCGCTGCGGCTCGCGCGTGGCGCGCTCGAGGCAGGCGGAGCGCGCCCGGCGATCCTCAATGCCGCCAACGAAGTCGCTGTCGAGGCTTTCCTGCACCGGCGGATCGGCTTTCTTGAAATTGCCGCAATCGTTGCCGATACGCTGGAGTGCTATGACCCGGCTGCTCCGGAAACGCTCGACGCCGTACTGGCAATCGACGCCGAGGCGCGGCGCGTTGCCGGCGGGCGTGTGAAGGACTGCGTCGCTTGATCGAACCCCCCGGTATCCTCTTCACGGTCCTTGCCTTCGCGCTCGTGATCGGGCCGCTCGTCTTTCTCCACGAACTCGGCCATTATCTCGCGGGCCGTCGCTTCGGTGTGAAGGCCGAGGTGTTCTCGGTCGGCTTCGGCCGTGAGGTCGCAGGCTATACGGACCGGCACGGCACGCGGTGGAAGTTCGGTTGGTTGCCGCTCGGCGGGTATGTCCGCTTCGCCGGCGACATGAATCCGGCAAGCCAGCCCAGCCAGGAATGGCTCCAGCTTCCGCCCGAGGAGCGGGCGCGGACGTTCCAGGCGAAGAAGCTCTGGCAGCGCGCGATCATCGTCGCCGCTGGGCCCGTGGCAAACTTCTTGGTGGCAATCCTGATCCTCGCGGCGTTCGCGCTGGCGTTCGGCCAGAACCGCACGCCGACGGTCGTGGGCAGCGTCGTGCCGGGCAGCCCCGCTGCCGAAGCCGGTCTGCGGCAAGGCGACCAGATCCTCGCGATCGGCGGCCGACCGGTCGAGACGTTCAGCGAAATGGCGCAATATACTCAGCTTCGGCCGGGCGAGCGTGTCTCGGTCGCCTATCAGCGCGGCAGCCAGCAATTGTCGGGCGAGGCCGTGCTCGCGACGCGGCTGGAGCGGGATCGGTTCGGCAACGAATTCCGGATCGGGCAGCTCGGCGTCGGGCCGGGGGAACCCGTTCATGAGCCGGTCGGCGTGCTGGAGGCTCCGATCGTCGGAGTCACGATGACTGCCGACATCGTCCGTACGATGGTCGACGGGCTCGGGCAGATCATCACCGGTCGCCGATCGGTGGAAGAGCTCGGCGGGCCGCTCCGCATGGCCCAGATTTCGGGGCAGCGGCTGGTTCTGGGACCGACCGAGTTCGTGTTCCTGATCGCGCTGATTTCGATTAATCTGGGATTCATCAACCTGTTGCCAGTTCCGATGCTCGATGGCGGTCATTTGTTCTTCTATGCAGTCGAGGCAGTGCGCCGGCGCCCGGTCGATCCGCAGGTGATGGAATGGGCGTTTCGCGGCGGGCTCGCTGCAATCTTCGCGCTGATGCTGCTGGTCACGCTCAATGACCTGGGCGCGTTCGGCGTCTGGAAGAATCTGGCCGGCTTGATCGGCTGACGAAGGTGGGGCAGGGCGGTTCGGGTGCAGGCAGGGCAGCCGGGCCATGACGATTTTCCGACTTGGGGTGGGATGGTGACAGCGATCAAGGCTAGCAATTTCGGCGCACGCGCCACCGGTACGTTGCTCGCGGGCTCGATGCTCGCGGGCCTCGTGATCGCGGTGCCTGCCCTCGCCCAGGAGGCCTCTGCTCCGCAGCAAGCTCCGGCGCCTGCCCAGGCCCCGGTGGCGGCTCCCCAGGAGGAGCAGCGTGTGATCCGTTCGCTCCAGGTCGAGGGTGCGCAGCGCATCGAGCGGGAGACGGTGCTTTCCTACACCCAGCTTCGTGTCGGCCAGCCCTATACGAACGAGACGCTCGACCAGGCGATCGTCGATCTCTACGCGAGCGACCTGCTCGCCGACGTGACGATCGCCGGCGCCGAGACGGGCGACATCGTGATCCGCATTCGCGAGAATCCGATCATCAACCGCGTGCTCCTCGAAGGCAACAAGCGCCTCAAGGACGACAAGATCACTCCGGAAATCCGGCTCGCGCCGCGCCAGATCTTCACGCGGACCGCGGTTCGTGCCGATGTCGCCCGCATCGTCGAGCTCTATCGTCGCCAGGGGCGGTTCGCCGCAGTGATCGAGCCGCAGATGGTGATGCTCGACCAGAACCGCGTCGACGTCGTGTTCGAGATCCGCGAGGGGCCGAAGTCCAAGGTTCGCCAGATCAACATCATCGGCAACGAGCAGTTCTCCGATGGCGAGCTGCGCGGCGAGATGGCGACGAAACAGTCCCGGCTCTGGACGATCTTCAGCTCGAACACGAGCTATGACCAGGATCGTCTCGCCTATGACCAGCAGAAGCTGCGCCAATTCTATCTGACGCAGGGCTATGCGGATTTTCGCGTGATCTCGGCAGTGGCCGAGCTGACGCCGGACAACCGCGACTTCATCATCACCTATGTCGTGGAAGAGGGGGAACGCTACAAATTCGGCGACGTGACGGTCGACAGTGCGATCCGCGATTTCAACGATCAGGCGCTCGCTGCCTCGCTGCCGTTCCGCGAAGGTGACTGGTACGACGCGAAGAAGGTCGAGGATGCAGTCGACCAGCTCAGCGAGATGGCTGGTCTGTACGGCTATGCCTTCGCCGACGTGCGGCCCGAGTTCCAGCGCAACCGCGAAGACCTCACCATGGGGATCAACTTCAACGTTGCCGAGGCGAACCGTACCTATATCGAGCGGATCGAGATCACCGGCAACACCCAGACGCAGGACGAAGTGATCCGCCGCGAGTTTCGCGTGGCGGAGGGGGATGCCTTCAACACTTTCCTCGTCAAGCGCTCGCAGGACCGCATCAACTCGCTGGGGTATTTCCAGGAAGGCTTCGAGATCGAGCAGCGGGAGGGTTCGTCGCCAGATCGAATCGTCCTGGCGGCGAACGTCGAGGAAAAGGCGACTGGCGAACTCACGCTGTCGGCCGGTTTCTCGAGCCTCGAGCGCTTCATCCTTCAGGGCTCGATCCGGCAGCGGAATTTCCGCGGCAAGGGGCAGACGCTGTCCGCCTCGCTCAGCTATTCGTCCTATTCAAAATCGGCCGAGCTGGGGTTCACCGAGCCCTATCTGTTCGATCGCAACATCGCACTGGGCGGAACGATCTTCCGCCGCGACTACAATGCGTTCAACTATGTCGGCAATGATCGCGAGACGACCTACAGCCAGGTTTCGACCGGATTCCAGCTCGTCACCGGCGTTCCGCTCACCGAATTCTGGACGCTCTCGGGTCGTTACACGCTGACGTACGACGATGTGTTCCTCGACAGCTCGTTCAACGACGCGCAGGGCAATTGCGATCCCGCGCGCGCCGGCCGCTACTATTGCGAGGCCGTGGGCGAGCGGCTCACGTCGATGATCGGCGTCTCGGTGATCCATGACAGCCTCAACAGCCGGATCCGTCCGTCGCGCGGCAACCGGGTCGTGCTCGGCCTCGACTTCGCGGGTCTCGGCGGCGACGTGCGCTATCTTCGCGGTCGTGCCGAGTTCGACAAATACTGGGACGTCGGCAGCGGCTTCATCTTCTCGGTCGGAGCCGAAGGCGGCTATATTCACTCCCTCGAGGAGAGCCCGGGCCCCGGCATCGATCCGGTCCGTATCACCGACCGCTTCTATCTCGGCGAGCCGCAGTTCCGCGGATTCGATATCCGCGGCGTTGGTCCGCGCGTGCAACGGATTCCCTACACCGGGGATCCGACGACGGGCACGCAGCTGCTGGTGACCGACGAGGACCGGATCATCGACGATGCGATCGGCGGCAAGGCCTATTATCTCGCCAAGGCCGAGCTCGAGATTCCGCTCGGAAGCGGCGCGCGCGAGCTGGGCCTGCGGCCTTCGGTCTTCGTGCAGGCGGGTGCTCTGTTTGACATTACCGAACCGCTGCGGACGGTGGCTTTCCCGCGCGCCACCGACGCGGCAGGCAATCCGCTGACCAACGCCGATGGCTCGCCGACTCTGCTGCCCAGCCCGCAGCTGGACGACGCCGGCAATCAGCTCTACGTCAACAGCTACACCACCAGCTCCGGCGTCCTGGCGAGCCGTTTGACCACCTGTTCGATCGGCTATGCGGCCAGCGCCTCAGAGCCCTGCTCGGGGACGGCGGTAAACCCCACGGCACCCGGAACTGCGCCGTTCTTCGAGCGGTTCGTAGGGAACTCCGCGATGCCGCGCCTGTCGGTCGGGGTCGGCGTCAACTGGAATTCTCCCTTCGGCCCACTGCGGATCGACGTGGCCAAGGCGCTGATCACCGAAGAGGGCGACGACCCCAAACTGTTCACCTTCAACGTAGGGACACAATTCTGATGAAGAGCTTCGCAACGGCACTCACCGCCGCACTCGTTTCCGCTTCGGCCGTCGCCGTCGCAGTGCCCGCCGCCGCGCAGACCGCCCCGGGCATCGGCGTCGTCAATCTGCCCGAAGTCGTGCAGCGCTCGGCCGCCTATCAGGCCGCGATGCAGCAGATCCAGACGACCTATGCCGCGCAGATCCAGCAGGCACAGCAGCGTCGCCAGGCGATCCAGACCGAGCTGCAGCCGCAGGTGCAGGCGTTTCAGCAGGCGCAGCAGGCGCAGAACGCCGATCGTCAGGCGCTGACGCAGCAGTATCAGGCAATTCAGCAGCGCGAGCAGGCCGCCCAGCAGGAACTGAACACGATCCTCCAGCCCGTCGCGCTCGCCCAGGCCTATGCCGAGGAGCAGGTCGTTGCGCAGCTCGAGGCCGCGGTTGATCGCGTGATGCAGAACCGTCAGCTCGCGATCGTGCTGCGTCCCGACTCCGCCGTGAAGTTTCTCCCGTCGGTCAATGTGACGCAGGATGTGGTGAACGAACTGAACACGGCGCTGCCGAGCGTCTCGACGACCCCGCCGGCCGGGTGGCAGCCCGGTGGCGAGCAGCAGCAGCAGCAGGCCGCGCCCCAGGCGCAGCCGCAGGGCCGGTGAGCGACGCCGCCGACACGAACGAGCGGGCCGTGATCGGCCCGCTCGACATCAGCCGCGTGATGGCCGCACTGCCGCATCGCTACCCGATGCTGCTGGTCGATCGAGTCGAGGAACTCGTTCCCGATCAGCGGATCGTCGCGATCAAGGCCGTGTCGATGAACGAGGAGTTCTTCCAGGGGCATTTTCCCGGAAGGCCGATCATGCCGGGCGTCCTCCAGGTGGAGGCGCTTGCGCAGGCGGCGGGCGTGCTCGCGGTCGAGAGCCTCGGCCTCGCCGGATCGGGCAAGCTCGTCTACTTCATAAGCATCGACGGCGTGAAGTTTCGCAAGCCGGTCGAACCGGGCGTGCTGCTGCGGCTCGAGGTGGAATTCGTTCAGAAGCGCGCGCGCGTCTGCAAATTCGCGGGCAAGGCCATGCTCGGCGACGACATCGCGACCGAGTGCGAATTCACTGCGATGATCGCCGATCCGCCCAAGGCAGGCTAACGCGGCTCCGCCCATTGCCAGCGGCGGGCGGCTCTGCTAGGGGCCGCGCCTTCGCTGCCGGTCGGAAACCGGCGGGATTTCCAAGGATTTGAGACATGAAGAAAGACGCGCACCCCGATTATCACATGATCAAGGTGCAGATGACCGACGGCACCGTGTTCGAAACGCGCTCCACCTGGGGCAGCGAAGGTGACACGCTGCAGCTGGACATCGACCCGCTCGCGCATCCGGCTTGGACCGGCGGCAACCAGCGCCTCCTCGATGCCGGCGGCCAGGTCGCACGCTTCAACAAGCGCTTCGGCGGCGGGATCTCGCTTCGCAAGAAGTGATCCGGCAGCGGCGTTAACGCGCCATTAGCCACATCTGATTAGCCTTGCACGGATGATGCAGGGCAGATCCGTCATGTTCGCGGCCGAGGTCGAGCCCGCCGAAGGGCTCGGCCGTCGGCGCAGCTCGCGCGCGCCGGTCTCGCTCGACGCGAGGATCGGGCGCGGAGGCCTTGATCGGGCGCTGTGCAAGGTGACCGATCTTTCGATGCACGGTGCACGCCTCCAGACCTACTCGGCACTCAAGGCGGGGAGTATGGTCTGGCTGACCCTTCCCAATGTGGGACATTGCGCCGCACGCGTCGTCTGGGCCGATGATTTCGAGGCCGGCTGCGAATTCCGAAATCCGCTGCCCGTCGAGGCTTTCGAGGCGCTCGTCGCCTCCTGATTCGTTCCGCGCCTTTCCGACAACGACCGTAACCGCATGATTGCATCGCCCCGATCGAGCGGCCATCCTCTGCTTCTTCGTTGCAGGGGATCAGGCGATGCAGGCTGGCTGGCTCTGCATGCTACTGCTGGAGGCGGCGCTGCCTGCCGCTGGAGATCAGAGCGACGGCCGAACTGCTCTGCCGACGCGCGACGTCCTGTTGCTGCTCCTCCTCGATCAGCGGGTCACCTCCGATAGCATTCCGTCCTCGCCGAATCTTCTGTCGGCGAACCCGGCCGGGCGCGGGAGGGATGCGGGCCGGTCCGCCGTCACTCCCGGTTTCTCGACATTCGAGACGATGACGGTTCCGGAGCGCTCCCGCGCATTCGACAATGATTTTCTCGCCCACGGTGCAGAGGCGCCGTCCGCCCGCTTCGACGCCGCCCCGAGCGCTGCTGAGGCTGCCTGGAGCGTCGCTGAGGACCGCGGCCAACGCATCGACGATCAGCGCCTTCATGTCGTTTCGGCCGGGCTCCGGGACGAGCGCCGGCCGCATCGCGGCCGATCGGCGATCGACACGCGCATCGAGGTGCGCATGGACGGCGACAGCGACACACCACAAGTGACCGTTCGTGGGGGAATCGCCAGCGCAGCATGGACCCTGCTGACGGACGAATGATGGCGGAGAGGGTGGGATTCGAACCCACGGTGAGCGTGAACCCACGGCGGTTTTCAAGACCGCTGCCTTAAACCACTCGGCCACCTCTCCCGGTTATTCGTCCGCTATTGCGGTGTGATCTTGCGCGCAAGTCGTCTTTGGGGGTTCAGCCCGCGCCGCCGCTGTGGCAGAGAGTGACCCATGCGAACATTGCGAGTTGCGTTGCGTGGAACTGTGATCGGTGCGCTGACCGTTGCGGCGGCGGCGCTTGCCGGTGGATCGGCGATTGCGCAGGACGAGGCAGGCTTCCAGGCCTATCTGCAGACCGTTGCGCAAAAGGCCGAGGCGCAGGGGATCAGTCGTCGCGCGATCGAATCCGTGCTGCCGGGGCTGACGCTGAACCAGCGGGTGATCGAGCTCGACCGCGACCAGCCGGGCGGGAGCGCCAATGCGCCGATCCCGATGTTCGCGCCCTATCGCGAACGGCACGTCGATACCGCACGGATCACCCGCGGGCAGGCGGCCTATCGTCGCGAGCGCAGCCGGCTCGCGGGCATAGAAGCGGAAACCGGCGTTCCCGAATCGATCATGGTCGCGATCTGGGGGCACGAAACCAATTACGGCGCGATCATGGGCGGCTTCGATGCTCCGCGCGCGCTGGCGTCACTGGCCTATGAAGGGCGGCGGCGCGAGCTGTTCGAAGGCGAGCTGCTCGCCACGCTGAAGATGATCGACATGGGCGTGCCGCGCGACAAGCTGACCGGCAGTTGGGCAGGAGCGCTCGGCGGGCCGCAGTTCCTCCCGTCGGTGTATCTGCGGCTGGCGCGCGACGGCGACGGGGACGGGCTGGCCGATATCTGGTCGAGCGACGCCGACACGCTCGCTTCGATTGCCAACTATCTTTCCAATGCCGGGTGGCGACCAAACCAGCCCTGGGGCATTCCCGTCAGCGTGCCCGACACGCTCGATCGGATCGCGATCGCCAACGAAACGACTTCGCCGCGCTGCCCGCGCGTGCACGAACGGCACAGCCAGTGGCGCAGCATGGCGGAGTGGCGCGCGATGGGCGTCGTTCCCGAACGCGGCATGTGGCCCGCCGACGACGTCCAGGCGACACTGCTCGAACCCGACGGGCCGGGGAACACAGCCTATTTGCTGACGGGCAATTATCGCGTCATCCTCGACTATAATTGCTCGAATTTCTATGCGCTCTCGGTAGGGATCCTGGCTGATGAAGTCGCACGTTAGCCTCGCCGCGCTGGGCGCGCTGCTGTCGCTGTCCGCCTGTGGCGCAATGCGCGAGGATCCCGAATGGGTCTATCCCGCGGATATGCAGCAGGGCGCAGCACCGGTACCCTACCCGCAGCAAGGCTACCCCGACTACCCGGCCGCGATGCCGCAGCCGGGTGGCCCGCCGCCCAGCAGCGGCCCGCAGGGAACATCCCAGAGCGATCCGACGGAGAGCCGCTACGATCAGGTCGGCTATGCCAGCGTGCGCGGCCTCGCCAGCGAGGATCCAGCGACCGCGAGCCAGGTCGTTGCGGTGCACCCGGTGCTGCCGACCGGCACCTTCGTCGAAGTCACGGCGCTCGACAGCGGGCGCACGATCCTGGTCCTGGTCACAGGCGCGATGGCGCCGGGCAGGGGCGAAATCGCCCTGTCTCCGGCGGCGGCGCAGCAGCTCGGCATCCGCGACACGACTCCGGTGCGCGTCCGCAAGGTAAATCCCTCCGCACAGGACCAGGCGGCGGTGCGCGCCGGCGGTTCGGCCCCGCCCCGGATCGACGCGCCCGAACCGTTGCTCGTCGGACTGCGCAACCGGCTCGGTGCCGCGCCGCCTGCCGTGGCCGCCACACCGCCCGTGCAGGGCGCTGCTCCGGGTGCCGGCTATCCGCCGCCCGGCGCTGCGCCGGCTGCGGCGACACCGCGCGGCCGCTACTATGTTCAGGTCGCCGCGCTTTCGAACCAGAGCCGCGCCCAGTCGCTCGCGCAGAGCCTCGGCGGCTTCGTGCAGCCGGCGCGCGGCCTCTATCGCGTTCAGATGGGTCCCTTCGCCTCCGCTGCCGAGGCCGAAAGCGCCCGCACGCGCGCCGCGCAGCGCGGCTTCGGCGACGCGCGCGTCTTCACCAACGACTAACCACCCTCCAGATCCCCGGACCACGACATCATGAAGAAGCTGTTCGCCGCTCTCTCCGCGCTGCTCCTCGCCATCCCCGCCGCCGCGCAGGCGCCGTTGTTCGACACGCCGGCCGAAATCGCCTTCATGAAGGATCTCTCGTCGGGTGCGGTGCTGTTCGCGCGCAACCCCGACCGGCGCATCCCGCCCGCGTCGATGGCCAAGATGATGACGACCTATGTCGCGTTCGACCTCATCAAGCGCGGCGAGCTGAGCCTCGACAAGAAGGTCGAGGTGCGGCCCGAAACCTGGCGCCAGTGGCATTCGCAGGGTTCGACGATGTTCCTCTCGGCGAACCAGCAGGTCAGCATCGGCGATCTGCTCCACGGCGTCGTCACGCTGTCGGGGAATGACGCATCGGTGGTGCTCGCCGAGGGCATCGCAGGGACCGAGGAAGCCTTCGTCAATCTGATGAACCAGAAGGCACGCGAGCTTGGCCTTTCGAACAGCCACTTCGGCAATTCCAACGGCTGGCCGGACGAGGGGCGCACCTATGTCTCGGCGCGTGATCTGGCCACGCTGGCGGCGGCGACGATCCAGAATTTCCCCGATCTCTACGAGCGTTTCTATTCGCAGCACGACTTCGCCTGGACGACTGCCGACGGGACCACCATTCGCCAGCCCAATCGCGACCCGCTGCTCGGCCGGGTCGAGGGCGCCGACGGGCTGAAGACCGGCCACACCGAAGAAGCGGGCTATGGCTTCACCGGATCGGCCGAGCAGAACGGCCGCCGGCTTGTGATGGTCCTTGCCGGTCTCGACAGCTACGGCGGCCGCGCCGAGGAGTCGGTGCGCTTCATGCAGTGGGGCTTCCGCGCCTGGAACGCGCGCCCCATCGTGAACCAGGGCCGTGTCGTCGAAACCGCCGAAGTGCAGGGTGGCTCGGCCGGAAGCGTCGGTCTCGTCGCACCGCAGGCACTGACCGTCACCGTGCCCGCCGGCTCCGCACCGGACATGCAGGCGCGCGTCGTCTATCACGGGCCGATCCAGGCGCCGATCGCCGCTGGTGACCACATCGCCGACCTGATCGTCACCATTCCCGGCATGGAGCCCCAGACGCTTCCGCTGGTGGCGGAGAAGGACGTCGCCGAAGCGGGTTTCTTCCGGCGCATCTGGGTGGGCCTCATGTCGCTGCTCGGTCTTGCCTGACCGGTCCGCCGCCGAGCCGGGATTTGTCGGAAACGAAGCCGCTCGGGCAGCCTTCGCGGATGCGGTCAACGGTCAGGCCCTGCATCATGGCTGGCTGATCGCCGGTCCGGAAGGATTGGGCAAGGCCAGCTTCGCGCGGTTCGCGGCGCTGAGGCTGCTGGCATCGGCGAGCGGGCCCGAGCCGTTCGACATGCCCTGGCACCGGCTGATGGCGGACAAGACGACGCGGATGTTCGCCGCGGCGGCGCATCCGGACTATTTAGAGCTCGCCCGGCTGCCCGGCTCCGTTGCGCCCGACAAGACCAGCTATTCGGCGCTGAACCGCATCGTTGCGCCGGACCGGATGCGCTTCCTGCGCGCCACCTTTCCGGAATTTTCGCCGCCCGACGAGATCGAAGCGAAGGACGAGGCCGTTCGACGCGGCATCAGCGTGCATCAGGCACGCGCGCTCATCCATGCGACGGGGGCGAAGCCTGCCTTGTCGTCGCGCCGGGTGGTCGTCGTGGACAGCGCCGATGATCTGGAGAGATCGGCTGCCAACGCGCTGCTGAAGATCCTCGAAGAGCCGCCTGCGGGCACGATCTTCCTGCTCGTCAGCCATTCGCCGGGTCGGCTGCTGCCGACCATCCGTTCGCGCTGTCGACTGCTGCGCTTCGAACCGTTGAGCGATGCCCAGATCACTGCCATCCTCCGCGCCGAACTGCCCGACGCGAGCGCGGCGGAAATCGACGCGCTGAAGCGCGCGGGGGAGGGCTCGCCCGGTCGTGCCCTGCGCTTTGCCGGGCTTGATCTGGCGGCGCTGGAGACCGAGCTTGCCGCCCTGGCCGAAAGCGGCGACCCTTCGAACGTCGTGCGCGCGCGCCTTGCCAAGCTGCTCGGCACAAAGGCGGCGCAGGCGCGCTACGAAGCGTTTCTCGATCGCGCACCGAGCTTCATTGCCGAGCGCGCCCGCTCGCTGCGGGGGACGGCGCTTCGTGAGGCGCTCGATGCCTATGAGGCAGCCGTGGCACTGGCCGGAAGCGCGGTCGGCCTCTCGCTCGATTCCGGCGCGACCGTGTTCGAGATGAGCGGCCTGGTGGCGCGCCTCGCGCCTCGCAACTGAGGCGTCGCCTCTTTGCGCGCCCGGCAAATCGCTCTAAGCCGCGCGCATGGCCGATCCCTATTACATCACCACCGCGATCCACTATCCGAACGGGCGTCCGCACATCGGGCACGCCTATGAGATGATCGCCGCCGATGCGATCGCGCGCTTCCAGCGTCAGGCGGGCCGCGACGTCCGCTTCCAGACCGGTACCGACGAGCACGGGCTCAAGATGGTGCAGACGGCGCGCGGGCGCGATGTTGAGGTGCGCGCTCTTGCCGATGAAATGTCAGGATATTTCAATGATCTCGTGAACGATCTGAACATTTCATGCGACCGTTTCATTCGCACGGTGGAGCCTACGCATTTCGCCGCCAGCCAGGCGATCTGGCAGGCGATGGCGGATGCGGGCGACCTGTATCTCGATCGCTATGAGGGCTGGTATTCGGTTCGCGACGAAGCCTTCTACGAAGAAAAGGAACTGGTCGAAGGCGAGGGCGGACAGAAGCTCTCGCCGCAGGGCACGCCGGTCGAATGGACGGCGGAGGAAACCTGGTTCTTCCGCCTTTCGAAATATCAGCAGCCGCTGCTCGATCATTTTGCCGCCAATCCCGACTTCATCCGGCCGGAGAGCCGCCGGAACGAAGTGCTGCGTTTCGTCGAGGGCGGGCTGGTCGACCTTTCGGTCAGCCGAACCAGCTTCGATTGGGGCGTGCCGGTGCCGGGATCGCCCGGCCATGTGATGTATGTCTGGGTCGATGCGCTCACCAACTATATAACTGGTGTCGGCTACCCGGAGAGAGGCGGCGATTTTGCGCGCTACTGGCCTGCCGACCTGCACCTGATCGGCAAGGACATTGTCCGCTTCCACGCGGTCTACTGGCCGGCGTTCCTGATGTCGGCAGGCTTGCCGCTGCCCAGGCAAGTGTTCGGCCATGGCTTCGTGCTTGCCCGCGGCGGCGAGAAGATGTCGAAGTCGGCAGGCAATGTCGCGGACCCGGTGGCGCTGGCCGAGCGCTATGGCGTCGATCCGCTCCGCTATTTCCTGCTGCGGGACATCAGCTTCGGAAACGATGGTAGCTATTCGGATGATGCCATTGTTCTGCGGTCGAATTCCGATCTAGCAAACAGTTTCGGAAACCTTGCGCAGCGCACGCTCGCCTTCATCGCGAAAAACCTCGAAGGGGCGTTGCCGCAGGCGGGGAAGGGCGACGCCGCCGACGATGCGCTGCTCGATACCGTCCGCAGCTGCATCGACGAATATCGGTCGCATTTCGCCGAGCTCGCGATCACCCAGGCGCTGGAATCGTGGATGCGCGCCGTGTTCGCCTGCAATGCCTATATCGACACCCAGGCCCCTTGGGCGCTGCGCAAGACCGATCCCGATCGGATGCACGCCGTGCTCGGAACGCTGCTTCGCGCGATCCGCGACCTCGCGATCGCGATTCTGCCGGTCGTGCCTGCCTCGGCGGGGAAGCTGCTCGACCAGCTGGGCATCGAGGATCGCAGCCACGCCGCGCTCGCCGACGCGGAGTGGTATGATCGGCTGGCGAATTCGGGGTTTCGCATCGCGCCTCC
This sequence comes from Sphingosinithalassobacter sp. LHW66-3, assembly GCF_050703275.1. Taxonomy (GTDB): domain Bacteria; phylum Pseudomonadota; class Alphaproteobacteria; order Sphingomonadales; family Sphingomonadaceae; genus Sphingomonas. The sequence continues at coordinate 524,597 of NZ_CP193482.1, read as the reverse complement.
GACCCCCATCTTCCCCAGGCTGGACTTGCAGCAGACGGAGGATGCACCGGCATGATGCTGGCGGACAGCCATTGCCATCTCAATTACAAGGGTCTGGTCGAGCATCAGGACGCCGTTCTCTCGCGTGCGCGGGAGCGGGGGGTCGTCGCCATGCTCAACATCGCCACGCGCGAGAGCGAATGGGATGACGTGCTCGCCACTGCCGAGCGTGAGCCAGACGTTTGGGCGACCGTGGGCATCCATCCGCACGAAGCCGACAAGCATCCCGACGTGGACACTGCCAAGCTGGTCGCCCGCGCTGCCCATCGGCGCGTCGTCGGCATCGGTGAAAGCGGGCTCGACTATTATTACGACCATTCGGATCGCGACCGGCAGCGGGCAAGCTTCCGCGCACATCTCGCCGCGTGCCGCGAGACGCAGCTGCCGATCGTCGTCCACACCCGCGACGCCGAGGACGACACCGCCGATATCCTGCGGGAGGAAATGGGGAAGGGCGGCTTTCCCGGCGTGATCCACTGTTTCACGGCCAGCGGCGCCTTCGCCGATATCGCGCTCGATCTTGGCTTCTACATTTCGATTTCCGGTATCGTGACGTTCCGCAACGCCAAGGATCTCCAGCAGACCGCAGCCCGGCTGCCGCGCGAACGGCTGTTGATCGAAACCGATGCGCCCTTCCTTGCGCCGGTGCCGCACCGCGGAAAGACCGGCGAGCCGGCGTTCGTTGCGGACACTTGCCGATTCCTGGCAGAGCTGCGCGGCGAGGATCCCGGCGAACTGGCCCAGGCGACACGCGAGAATTTCCACACGCTGTTCGCGAGGACGCGAACCTGAGCGGCGGCACGCAAGGCACGATGAAGATCCGCATCCTTGGATCGGGCACATCCTCGGGTGTGCCGCGGCTCGGCAATGACTGGGGCCGCTGTGATCCGGCCGAGCCGAAAAACCGGCGAACGCGCGCCTCCGTGCTCGTCTCCACTGCCACGACGACCGTGCTGGTCGACACGGGGCCGGACATGCGCGCTCAGCTTCTCGCCGCCGACGTGGCTGCGGTGGACGCAGTGATATGGACACACGATCACGCCGACCATTGCCACGGCATCGACGATTTGCGGCAGATCATGCACGAGCGCGGCTCCCCGGTCCCGGGCTTCGCCCGGCCCTGGACCGCCGAACGGCTCGAGCAGCGGTTCGACTATGTCTTCTTCGGCCGCGGCGGCTATCGCCCGACTGCCACCATGACGCCGCTGCCGGACGTGCTCACGATCGGCGACTTGCGGATCCGCGTCACCGATCAGCCGCATGGCGGCATAACCTCGGCCGGATTGCGCTTCGAACATGGCGGCAAGTCGATTGGATATGCCACCGATTTCAATGCGATGACCGAAGACATGCGCAGCCTGTATGAAGGGCTGGAAATCTGGGTCGTCGACGCGTTGCGGCGTGAGCCGCACCCGAGCCACTCGACGCTCGACGCCGTGCTCGGCTGGATCGCTGAACTGCGCCCGCGCCGGTCAGCGCTGATGCATATGGATAACAGCATGGACTATGCTACGCTTGCCGCCGAGTTGCCCGAAGGCGTCGAGCCGGGGTTCGACGGGCTGGAGATCGCCGCGTGAGCGAAAGCGAGACGATCAACCTCCTCTGGACCGTCGGAGTGCTCGTCCTGGTGGTGAGCGCGCTCGCTGCGCGCCGCACGAGCTTCGGGACGATCCTGCGCGGGCTCGCCGTCTGGACAGGGATCGGGCTGATCCTGTTCGTCGTCATCTCGCATCGCCACGAACTGAGCGGCGTCTTCGCTCGAGTCGGCGACCAGCTGGGTCTCGGGAGCCAGCGCGTCGAGGGCGAGACGGTACGCATCCGGATGAGCCCCGATGGCCATTTCTGGGCGCGGGCGACTCTCAATGGAGTGCCGCGACGGATGCTGATCGACTCGGGCGCAACGATCACTGCAATCTCCGAGCAGACTGCGCAGGCCGCCGGCATCGAGACCGGCGGCGCGGGTTTCCCGGTGGTGATCCAGACCGCCAACGGCAGCGTTGCCGCGCAGCGCGCCCGCATCGAGCGCGTGGCCTTGGGGCCGCTGCGCACCGAGAACCTCGGCGTTGTCGTGGCGCCAAGCTTCGGCAATCTCGACGTACTCGGCATGAACTTCCTGTCGCGGCTCGGTTCGTGGCGCGTCGAGAACAACACGCTCATCCTGGAGCCGGGGAGCAGCGCGCAGAGCGCGGAGGGCTCATCGAACGGCGCCAAGGCCGAACTCGAGTGAGCTTTACATAATGTATATTATCGTTCCAAACATGTGGCTCGGAAAGGGCCGCTGCCGATGACCCCCCCCGGAAATCTCGCGCGCCTGACCGCGATCATGGAGCGGCTGCGCGACCCGCAGCGCGGCTGCGAATGGGACGTCGCCCAGAGTTTTGCGACCATTGCCCCCTACACGATCGAGGAAGCCTATGAGGTCGCCGACGCGATCGAACGCGGCGACATGCGCGACCTGCGGGACGAACTCGGCGACTTGCTGCTCCAGGTCGTCTTCCATGCGCGCATCGCCGAGGAATCCGGCCATTTCGCGCTGCCCGATGTCATCGCCAGCATCTGCGACAAGATGGAGCGGCGCCACCCGCACATCTTCGGGGATGCCGAGCACCGCGGCGACTGGGAACAAATCAAGGCCGAGGAGCGGGGCGAGAAGGCGACCGACGACAGCGCCCTGGCGGGAGTCGCGCTTTCCCTCCCTGCCCTGTTACGCGCGGAAAAGTTACAGAAACGTGCATCCCGCACCGGCTTCGACTGGCCGGATGCAAGCGGCGCCCGGATGAAGATCCACGAGGAAATCGCCGAAGTCGAAGCGGCGGAGAGCGACGCCGAGCGCGAGGAGGAAATCGGCGACCTGCTGTTCGCGGTCGTCAACTGGGCACGCAAGCACGCGGTTGATCCCGAAGCCGCGCTGCGCGCCGCGAATGCGAAGTTCGAACGGCGCTTCAGGATGATGGAGCGCGCAGCCGGAGAAGGATTCGCAGCACTCGATCTCGACGGCAAGGAGGCGCTGTGGCAGTCGGCGAAGCAGCGAGGCTGAAGTCGTCACGGAGAGCAGCCCATGCGTGTCGCCCTGTTCGGCACCAAAGCCTATGACCGGGACTTCTTCGAAGCGGCCAATGCGCGCCATCGGCACCGCCTGACCTTTTTCGAGCCGCGGCTCGATCATGCCACGGTCGCGCTGGCAGAGGGCCAGGATGCGATCTGCGTCTTCGTCAACGACTGCGTCGACGAGACCGTGCTCGAAACGTTACGGGCGCAGGGCGTTCGCCTGGTGGCGCTGCGCTGTGCCGGCTACAACAATGTCGATCTCGCCGCTGCCGAGCGGCTTGGCATCGCGATCGTGCGCGTGCCCGCCTATTCGCCCGAAGCGATCGCGGAGTTCACGATCGGCCTGATGCTGGCGCTCGATCGCCGAATCCACCGCGCCTGGGCGCGCGTGCGCGAGAACAATTTCGCACTCGACGGCCTGATCGGCCGCACGCTCGCGGCCCGCACCGCCGGCGTGGTCGGCACGGGAAGGATCGGCGCTTTGGTCGCGCGGACGCTGCGTCTCGGCTTCGGCTGCGAGGTGCTGGCGCACGACATCGCCGCTGATCCCGATCTCGAGGCAATCGGCGTGCGCTATGTCCCGCGCGAGCAACTCCTCGCCGAAGCGGACGTCGTGACGCTCCACTGCCCACTGACGCCAGATACGCACCATCTGATCGACGCCGAGGCGATCGGCAATGCCCCTCCTCGCGTGATGATCGTCAATACAAGCCGCGGCGCGCTGATCGACACCACATCGCTGATCGAAGGCCTGAAATCCGGCCGGATCGGCGGTGTCGCGCTGGACGTCTACGAACAGGAGGCCGATCTCTTCTTCGAGGATCTCTCGAACCAGGTGATCCAGGACGATGTTTTCCAGCGGCTGCTCACCTTCCCCAACGTCCTCATCACCGGGCATCAGGCCTTTCTGACCGAGGAATCGCTGAGCGTGATCGCGGAGACGACGCTGGAGAGCATCAGCGATGCCGAGGCGGGGCGCCCGCTCAGCAATCGCGTGACGCTTGCGGCCACCCGGCCCGGCTGAGCGCTGTTCAGCCGTCGCGCGATTCGAAGCGTTCGTGATCGCGCGGCGCCATCCGCACGTCGTACACCGAACGGCCCTCCTCCAGCCAGTGGTCGCAGACTTCGCCATGCTGGTGGAGCCAGGCCGCGCCCGCTCCGTCGGCGGGATCGAGCGCGATGGTATAGCGCCTGTGGCCCTGAGTCAGCCGCGCGGCGACCTTTTCGACCAGCCCGTCCACTCCCTCGCCCGTCCATGCCGACAGCGCGACGACATCGTCGCGGCTGGCGGCGATCTCGAGCAGCTCGGCGCGTCGGTCCTCGCCGATCATATCGATCTTGTTCCATGCCTCGAAGCGCGGCGTTGTCTCGGCCACGCCGATCTCGCCGAGCACCTTCTCGACGTCGGCGCGCTGCGCTTCGCTGTCGGGGTGCGCGATGTCGCGGACGTGGATCAGCAGGTCGGCCGAGGTCACTTCCTCCAGGGTCGCCTTGAATGCCGCGACCAGTTGGGTCGGCAGTTCGGACACGAATCCCACTGTGTCGGAGAGGATCGCTTTGTCGATGCCCGGCAGCGAAATCTGCCGCAAGGTCGGATCGAGCGTGGCGAACAGCAAATTCTCCGCCATGACGTCAGCGCCAGTCAACCGATTGAAAAGCGTGGACTTTCCGGCGTTCGTATAGCCCACGAGCGCGATTACCGGCCAGGGTGCCCGCTGGCGCCTGTCACGCTGGAGCGTGCGGGTGCGGCTCACCTGATCGAGCTCGCGCCGCAGCCGCGCCATGCGGTCGCGGATCAACCGACGGTCGGCCTCGATCTGTGTCTCCCCCGGGCCGCCCAGAAAGCCGAAGCCGCCGCGCTGCCGCTCGAGATGGGTCCAGCTGCGAACGAGCCGACCTGCCTGATAGTCGAGATGCGCGAGTTCGACCTGCAAGCGGCCTTCGGCGGTGCGCGCGCGCTCGCCGAAGATTTCGAGGATCAGGCCGGTACGGTCGATCACCTTGCAGCCGAGCGCTGTTTCCAGGTTGCGCTGCTGCACCGGCGTCAGCGCGGCATCGAAGACGGCGAGCTGCAACTCCTGGTCGCGCACGGTTTCCGCGAGTGCGTCGACTTGTCCCGATCCGATCAGCGTGCCCGGCTTGGGCTGACGCAGCCGAAACGAAACGCGTTCGTGCACCTCAATCCCGATCGCCGCGGCAAGCCCGGCGGTTTCCTCGAGCCGTGCCTCGGAATCGCGCGAAGAGCCGCCGATGTCCGGGTACACCACGACCGCTCGCGCGCCACGGGCGAAATCATCCGCCTCGCGATCGAATCCCGTGCTCAATCGGCGTCCGATCCGCTCGCTTCGTCGGCGAGATTGAGCGGGTGCGCGGGCTGGATGGTGGACACCGCATGCTTGTAGACGAGCTGCGCCATGCCCTCGCGCTGGAGCAGCATACAGAACAGGTCGAACCCGGCGATTTGCCCCTGGAGCATCACCCCGTTGACCAGGAACATCGTGACGTTTTCCTCGGCCTTTCGCACGGCGTTCAGAAAGATCTCCTGCAATACCGGGTTCTTGTGCTGGAACTCTCCAACCGCTTCGAGCAGCGCGGAGGTATCCATCGGACCGGCGGGCATGATGGTGGAGATCGCATGCTTGTAGATCAGCTGCGACTGGCCGTCACGGCGCAGCAGAACCGAGAAATTGTCGAACCAGGTGACGATGCCCTGAAGCTTCACGCCCTTTACGAGAAACATCGTCACGGGCACTTTCGAGCGGCGCAGCGAGTTCAGGAAAAGGTCCTGGAGCGAAGCCTGCTTTTCGGCCATGTCGCCTCCTTGTTCTTGGCGGAATTTTCCCGCGGCGCGCCGTTCCCCGGCGTCGGAGCGCCCGCCGGAAGGCGGGCTCGCGCCAATCTAGGTGCTGCGGTGCCCCGCGTCCAGCGCGGCGATGCGCGCGGCGTGGATCGCGTCACTCATCGCGCGTCTCGGTGATCCCGAGCAGCTTGAGCTTGCGGTGCAGCGCCGATCGCTCCATTCCGATGAAGCTCGCCGTGCGTGAGATATTCCCCGAGAAGCGCCGGATCTGGATACGAAGATATTCGCGCTCGAATGTCTCGCGCGCTTCCTTGAGCGGCGTCCCCATGATCGCGGTCGAGGCGACTCCATTGTTCGAATCCGCTGCATTGCCCAGCACTTCTGGTGGCAGGAGGTCGAGATCGATCCGGCCGATGCGGTCGCCGGGCGCCAGAATGACGGTGCGCTCGACGACGTTGCGCAGCTGGCGGACGTTGCCGGGCCATTCGTAACTCTGCAGCGCCACCATGGCGTCGCCCGCCACTTCGGGCGTGGGAACGCGGCGCTCGCGCGCGTAATGGGCTACGAAATGCTCCACGAGCACCGGGATGTCCTCGCGGCGATCGGTCAGCGCGGGAATTGCGACAGGCACGACGTTGAGTCGATAGTACAGATCCTCTCGGAAGCGCCCCTCCGCGATTTCGCCCATCAGGTCGCGTGACGTCGCGGAGACGACGCGCACGTCGACGCGCACCGTTCGCTGGCCGCCGACACGGCTGAAGCTCTGGTCGGTCAGCACGCGCAGGATCCGGGCCTGCGTGGCCACCGGCATGTCGGCGATCTCGTCGAGGAACAACGTGCCGCCGTGCGCCTGCTCGAGCAGCCCGGGGCGCACGAGGTCGCCCCCCTCCTCCACGCCGAACAGTTCCTCCTCGACTCGCTCGGGCGTCATCCGCGCCGCGCTGACGATCACGAACGGTCCGCCGGCACGCATGCTCCAGCCATGCAGCAGGCGCGCCGCCACTTCCTTGCCGGTCCCCGGCCCGCCAGTGATCAGGACGCGGCTGCCGGTGGACGCCACGCGCTTAAGCGTCGCGCGCACTGCGTTGATCGCAGTCGAATTTCCGGTAAGATCGGTGTCACGGCCCACCGTCGCACGCAACGAAGCGACTTCCCGCTTCAACCGCTCGGTCTCGGTCGCGCGCTCTACCATCAGCAACAATCGCTCGGCTTCGAACGGCTTCTCGATGAAATCGGCCGCGCCGCGTCGGATCGCCGCGACGGCAGTGTCGAGATTGCCGTGACCGGAGATCACCAGCACGGGCAGCGACGGGTCGCGTCGCTTGATCTCGTCGAGCAGCTCGAGCCCGTCCAGCCGGGAGCCCTGCAGCCACACGTCGAGCAGCACCAGGCTCGGCCGGCGCTCCGCGATCGCTTCGAGCGCTTCGTCGCTGTCCGCCGCGCCGCGGGTCTCATAGCCCTCGTCCTCGAGGACGCCGGCGACCAGCTCGCGAATATCGCGTTCGTCGTCGACGACGAGAATGTCGAGTGTCATGAGCGTCCACCATCCTGAGTGAGTTCGGCGGGCCGTATGGCCGCCGCGTCGCCGCCGTCGGCGGCTTCGAGCGCATCGAGCGCGCTCGCGTCGAAGCACAGAGTCACGCGCGTGCCGCCGCTGTCGCTGTCGCTGTCGGCGAAATCGATCGTACCGCAATGCTCCTCGACGATCTTTTTGACGATCGCCAGGCCAAGCCCCGTGCCGCGGCTGCGCGTAGTCATATAGGGCTCGACGATCCGGTCCCGCTCGGGCGGAAGGCCGATGCCGTTGTCGGTGACTTCGACATAGAGCAGCCCGCCCTTCCCTTCGCGCAGCGCCATGCGGACCTCGCCCTTGGGCGCATTCTCGCCGCGCGCCTGCACGGCTTCGACCGCGTTCTTGACGACATTGGTGAGCGCCTGGCCGATCTGGCGCCGGTCGCAAACCAGCTGCGGAGGCGGGTCGGGCGCCTCAAGCGCAAAGCGGATGCCCGGATGCGCGACTTCGTGGAGGAACAGCGCCTGCCGCGCGATGTCGAGCAGCGACTCGCGCCGGAAGACGGGCTTGGGCATCCGCGCAAAGGACGAGAATTCGTCAACCATACGGCGCAGATCGCCCACCTGCCGCACGATCGTGTCGGTCAGCCGCGCGAAGACGCCGTCCTCCGGGTCCACCGTCTTGCCGTAGCGCCGCTGGAGCCGCTCGGCGGCAAGCTGGATGGGTGTGAGCGGATTCTTGATCTCGTGCGCGATCCGCCGGGCGACGTCGGACCAGGCGGCGCGGCGCTGATCGAGCAGCTGCTGGGTAATGTCGTCGAACGTCAGCACCTGACCATGCTCGTCGCGCGTGATCTTCACCGCCAGCGTCCGAGCCTCGCCGCCGGTCGTCATCTGCACGATCGCCTCGCGTTCGGCGCCATCGAGCAGCGCATCGAGTTCGGGCGCCACATCCACCAGCGGCCGATCGACCGGGCTGGTGTCGCCGGAGCGCAGCAGCACCATCGCCGAAGCATTCACCAGCCGGACGATACGATCGGGGTCGATCGAGATCACTCCCGCGCTCACGCCGGACATCACCGCTTCGATCAGCGCGCGGCGGCTTTCGATCTGTTCGTTCGCGCTGACCAGCGCCCCCGTCTGGTCCTGAAGCCGCCCCGTCATGCGGTTGAACGCGTTGGCCAAGGTGCCGAGTTCGTCGTTCGTCCGCGGATCGGCGACTCGCGCCGTCAGATCGCCTCCGGCGACGCGGCGCGCGGCCTCGACCAGCTCGCGCACCGGCCGCACCAATCGGTCGGCGACTGCCAGGGCCACGAACACCGCGAGGCCGACGATGAGAAGCGACACGCCGAGCAGCGCCACGTTGAACCGCAGCTGCAGCGTCCGGGATCGCTCGCGAAGCGCCCGATAGTCGGCCATGATCGAATCCACGCGCTGGATCTGCTCACCCAGCAGCGGATCGAGCGTGCGGGCGCCATAGAGATAGGTGCCGTTCCCCGGCTCGAACGTGGTCAGCGACTGAATGCGATCGCGCGTGCGGCTCAGCACCACTTCGCGCCCCTGCTCCAGCTGGGCGATCATGTCTCGTGTCACCACCGTATCGAGCGCGCGGTCGTGCGGATTGACGATCGCCACCGATCGGATCTCGTGATCCTCGCCCACCTCGAGGATCATCCCTTCGGACAGCTCGCGACGATAGACCTGCAGCCCGAATCCATAGGCGAATTCGTCGCTGTCGATCGGCATCGCCTCGAGATAGGAGCGCAGATCCTCGCGCATCGTGACGGTTTCACGGCCAACGTCGGTCAGTTCGCGCGTATAGTTCGCGCGCGCGATCGCCGAGGCATTGTCGAGCATGCCGCGCGCCCTGTCGGACGACCAGAATTCCACGCCCGACTGAATGAGCAGCGAGGCGAAGATAGTGACGAGCAGGATCGGAACGCTCGCCAGCACCGAGAACAGCGCGACCAGCCGCACATGCAGTCGCCCCTCGCCGCCCCCCTGCCGTGCGGCACGGCGCCGGGCGATGCGGCGCCCCAGCAGCACCAAAAGCGCGATGCTCGGCACGAGATTCGCGACCAGCAGCAGCGCGACCAGCAGCGGCGTGAGCAATTGCTCGTCCGAGCTTTCACCGCTCACGATGAAATAGGTTGCCACCGCGATGACGACCCAAACCGCGAGCACGGCGACTTCCACCGCCGGCGTCACGACGATCCGCCGCAGCCACGTCCGGCGCGGGCGCGTTTCGGCGAGTGGCTGGGTCACGGCGTCCATCGTTGCAGGAATACAACGCAACCGTTGCCCGGAAAACACAGAAAACCTGTCATGCTGTCGCTATTCGGTACCTTCCTGGCGCGCCCCGTCGATTCCGAGCGTGTCAAGCCGCTTGCGGAGCGTGTTGCGGTTGATGCCGAGCGCGCGTGCGGCGCGCAGCTGGTTGTGCTGATGGCGCGCAAGCATCGCCTCGATCAGCGGACGTTCGACTTCGCCGATGATCCGATCATACAGCGTTCCGTCCTCCAACACGTGCGGTTCCTCGATCGCCAGGCGCTCGAGCCGCGAGCGCACGGCCGTCTCGATTCCCTCGTCGCGCGCCACGGGAGCAGTCGCGCCGGCGCCGAGGGCCGTGCGCACCGCGTCCGCATCGATCCATTCGTCGCGGCTCAGCGCAGCGATCCGCCGCATCAGATTTTCCAGCTCCCGCACATTGCCCGGCCAGTCATAGGCGGTCAGTGCCGCTACCGCATCGGCGTCCAGCTGCTTGTGCGGCAGTCCGTCCTCGGCGGCGCGCTCGAGGAAATGATGCGCGAGCAGGGAAATATCCTGCCGCCGTTCGCGCAGCGCCGGCAGCGCGACCGGCACCACGTTGAGGCGGTAGAACAGGTCCTCGCGGAACTGATCGGCGGCGACGAGCTGCGCGAGGTCCTGGTTGGTCGCGGCAACGATGCGCACATCGGCCTTGATCGATCGCGCACCGCCCACCGTGGTGAATTCGCCCGACTGAAGCACGCGCAGCAGCCGGGTCTGCGCCTCGCGCGGCATATCGCCGATCTCGTCGAGGAACAGCGTCCCGCCCGCCGCCTGTTCGAACTTGCCGGCGACGCGCGCCTGCGCACCGGTGAAGGCGCCGCGCTCGTGACCGAACAGCTCGGCTTCGATCAGCTCGCGCGGGATCGCCGCCATGTTGAGCGCCACGAACGGCGCCCGGCGCCGCGCGCCCAGGTCATGGATCGCCTGCGCGACCAGCTCCTTCCCGGTTCCCGATTCACCCGTGATCAGCACGGTCAGATCGTTCGCCACGACGCGCGCGATCACGCGATACACTTGCTGCATCGCCGGCGATCGGCCGATCAGCGTGGTGCTGGCGCCCTCGTCGGCCGTCGGCAGAACGGCGGGTTCGCGCTTCCGCCGGGCGCTCGCACTGGCGACTGCGCGCCCAAGTGCGTCCAGATCGAAGGGCTTGGGCAGATAGTCGAAAGCGCCGACTTCGGTCGCGCGCACCGCCGTCGCAAGCGTATTGCGCGCCGAAAACACGATCACGGGCAATTCGGGGTGTTCGGCGATCAGACCGGCGACGTAGTCGAGCCCATTGCCGTCGGGCAGCACCACGTCGGTCACCAGCACGTCGGGCAGCCCGCTGCTGAGCGCCTCGCTCAGTTCGGCGAGCGAAGCGACTGTCGAAACGCAATGGCCCGCGCGCCTCAGCGCCTGGCTGACGACGGTTCGAATCGCCGCGTCATCGTCGACGACCAGCACGGTTGCCGCCTCGCTCATGCTCGCGCCCTCGCCAACAAGATCCGGAACAGAGTCGTATCCTCCTCGCGCAGATAGTGAACGATGCCGCCCATGCCGCGAACCAGCTTCTCCACCAGCGGCAGGCCCAGCCCCTTCCCTTCCGGTTTGCCCGAGACGAACGGCTCGAACAGATGCTCGGCGATGTCCGTCGGGGCGCCGGGGCCGTTGTCGCTGACCAGCACTTCGATCGGTAGCGGCTGGCGCGGCAGCCCCGGCCCTGCGCGCACCGACATGCCGTGGCGATAGGCAGTCGACAGCGTGATGCGTGGCGCCGTGACGCCGTCCAGCGCCTCGGCGGCGTTCTTGAGCAGGTTCAGCAGCACTTGCAGAAATGCGTCGGAATCGACCAGCACCGGCGGCAACGACGGATCGAACCGCTCCTCGATCGGAATGCCGCGCGCGAAACCCGCCAGCGCCACGCGCCGGGCGTGATCGAGCAGCGGATAGAGATTGGTAGCCTCGAGCTTCAATGGCCGCGTGTCGGTGAAATCCTGCATCCGGTCGATCAGCGCGGTAATCCGGTCAACTTCCGTCGTAATCAGCCCCGTCAGTTCCTCGCGCCCCTCGCCGTCGCGGCGCAGCAGCTGCGCCGCGCCGCGGATCCCCGAAAGCGGGTTCTTGATCTCGTGCGCCAGCATCGCCGCCGCGCCCACGGCAGCGCGAGCGCCGGCCGTGCGTTCGGCGCCCTGCGTCATCCGCCGCGAGGCCGGGGCGTGATGCAGCGTCACGATGCGCCAGCCGGGACGGTCGGGCACCGCCGTCTCCACGAAGTCCACGCGCACGCGTGAGCCGCGCACTGCCTCGATCTCCACGTCGAACGCCGAGAAGCCATGGCCGTCGCGCCGCTCGGAATAGGCTTCGGGCGGCAGCAGCACGGCGTCATAGGGCTGGCCCACCATGGTCCGCTCGCTGTGGTTGAGCAGCAGCTCGCACGCGGCATTGGCATGGGCGATGCGGCCGTCGGGATCGATCACGAGCACCGCGACCGGCAGTCCGGCGAACAGCTCCGCAAAGGCAGGCGCGCCTGCGGCTGCGTTCCCGCGGCCGCGCTTCAGGCGGCCTCCCGACTGCGCCAGGGCGCGTAGAATTCGGCCAGCATCGCCAGCACGCGCGTTGCGTCCGGCTCTTGGTTCACCTTGTTGCGGAACTCGGCCGATCCATGCAGCCCCTTGGTGTACCAGCCGATGTGCTTGCGCATCATGTTGACGCCGACCTCGTTGCCATAATGGTCGAGAGTTTCGGCGTAATGCGCCAGAATTACGTGATATTGTTCGTCGATCGTCGGCTCGGCGCGGGGCTCGCCGCCGCTCAGCGCATCCATCACCTCGCGCAGCAGCCACGGCCGCCCATAGGCACCCCGGCCGATCATCACCCCGTCCGCGCCCGATTGGCGGAGCGCCTCACGCGCATCGTCGACCGAGCAGATGTCGCCGTTGACGATCACCGGCACCGAGACGGCGTCCTTGACCTTACGGACGAATCCCCAGTCGGCCGAGCCCTTGTACATCTGGTTGCGGGTGCGGCCGTGAACCGTGATCATCTTGACGCCAAGATCCTCGGCGATCCGCGCCAGTTCGGGCGCATTGAGGCTGTCGTGATCCCAGCCCATCCGCATCTTCAGCGTCACCGGCACGTCGACGGCCTTCACCGTCGCCTCGATCAGCCGCGTCGCCAGCGGAATCTCGCGCATCAGCGCCGATCCGGCATAGCCATTGGTCACCTTGCGGACCGGGCAGCCCATGTTGATGTCGATGATCGCCGCGCCGCGATCGGCGTTCAGCTTCGCCGCCTCGCCCATCGCCTGCGGATCGCAGCCGACGAGCTGCATCGACACCGGCTCCTCGATCGGATCCCACGCCGCCTTCCGGACCGACTGATAGGTTTCGCGGATCGCCGCTGCGCTGGCGATCATCTCGGTGACGTTGAGCCCCGAGCCATAGCGCCGCACCGCTCGCCGGAACGGCAGGTCGGTCACGCCCGTCATCGGCGCGAGCAGCACGGGGCTGTCGATCCGCACCGGACCGACGTGGATGGGAGCGAGAGTCGTCATGATGTGCCCGAAAAATAGGCAGTGGCGGCTAAAGGCACAAGCACTGATTGGCAAGGCTGGCGGGCGGCTTCCCGCTGCGCTACGGCGCGCCGCCATGAGCCGCACCGTCGCGCTGATCGTCGCCGCAGGACAGGGAACCCGCGCCGGCGGCACGATCCCCAAGCAATTCGCGCCACTCGCGGGCAAGCCGATGCTTGCCCACAGCCACGCCACGCTCGCCGCGCATCCGGCGATCGATTCGGTGCTGGTGGTGATCGGCCCCGGTCAGGAACAACTGCTTTCCGATACGCTTGGGGACGCCGCGTTCGTCATCGGCGGAACGACTCGTCGCGAATCGGTTCGCAACGGCCTGGAGGCGCTGGCGCGCCAGGGCGATGTGGCGCGCGTGCTCATCCACGACGCGGCGCGCCCGTTCCTGCTGCCGGCGGTCATCGATCGACTGTTGGCTGCCCTGAACAGAGTCGAGGGCGCCGTCCCTGCCCTGCCGGTCGCGGACACGCTTGCTCGCTACGACGATGCGATGGGCGACACCGTTTCGCGCGATCGCCTGTACCGCGTTCAGACGCCGCAGGCGTTCGCGTTCGACGCCGCGCTCGCCGCGCATCGCAGCTGGCCGCAGGGCGTCGATGCAACCGATGACGCGCAGATGGTGCGCGACAGCGGCCATGTAGTAACCGTGGTTCCCGGAGACCCCCTGTTGGAGAAAGTCACGCATGCCGAGGATTTCGCGTCCGCCGAGCGGCGGCATGGCAGCGCGATGATCTCGCGCAGCGCCGCCGGATATGATGTCCACCGCTTCGCCGAGGGCGAGGAGCTGTGGCTGGGCGGCATCCTGATTCCGCACGATCGCGGCCTCTCCGGCCATAGCGATGCCGATGTCGTGCTCCATGCCATTACCGACGCGCTGCTCGGGACGATCGCCGCCGGAGACATCGGCATGCATTTTCCGCCCAGCGATCCGCAGTGGCGCGGCGCCGCCTCCGGCCGGTTCCTGGAGCATGCAGCGGAGCTGGTTGCGGCGCGCGGCGGGATCATCGACTTCGTCGACTGCACCATCATCTGCGAGGCGCCAAAGATCGGACCGCACCGTGAGGCGATCCGCGCTGGCGTCGCGGGTCTGTTGCGGCTGCCGGTGGAGCGGATTAGCATCAAGGCCACCACGACCGAGCGGCTCGGATTCACCGGCCGCGGCGAGGGCATGGCGGCCCACGCCATCGCAACCATTAGAGTGCCGGAGACAAGCCTGTGAAGCGCAAGGGAATTACTGCCGCGATTGCCGCTTGGGCTGCGCTCGGCGCTACTGCCGCCCATGCAGAGCAGGCAACTACGGCAAGCTGCCTCTCGCGCACCGATGCCGAGGCCGTGCTGCTGCTCGTGGCGCCGGCCGCGATCGCTTCCGCAAGTCAGGTATGCACGCCGGTTCTGGGGCAGACGTCGTTCCTCGCGACGCGTGGCGAAGCAATGGCCCAGCGCTATCGCGAGATCGCGCGGCTGCGCACACCCGACGCGATCCGCGCGATCCTGAGCATCGCGAACAAGGATGGCGAGACGATCCCTCCGCAGTTCGCCAGCCGTCCCGAGATGCTCACGACGATGCTCGACGCGCTTGTCGCCCCGGCACTGGCGCAGGAAATCAAGCCCGAGGTGTGCGCGCCGCTCGATCGTGCGCTCCGCCTTCTCGAACCGCTTCCAGCCGAGAATCTCGCCGGCATCGTCGTGATGCTCGCCGAACTCGGGCTGGCGCAGGCGAACCGCGAGGCGGAGGAGGGCGAAGGCAGTCCGCTGCCGTTCCGCATCTGTCCGGCGGCGGCAGGCTGATCGATCATGGACGCACTGCTGCCTGAGCAACTGGTCGAAACCGCGCGCCGCGTGCTCGAGGCGAACCGCGCGCGCGGCAGGCGGATCGCCGTCGCCGAAAGCTGCACCGGCGGGCTGGTCTCGGCCGCGCTGACCGAGCTTCCCGGCGCGTCCGACGTGTTCGAAGCGGGCTTCGTCACTTATTCGAACGACGCGAAGCTCGACATTCTGAAGGTCAGCCAGGACGTGCTCGAAACCTTCGGCGCGGTCTCGATCGCAGTTGCCTGGAGCATGGCGCAGGGTGCGCTCACGAAGAGCGAGGCCGATGTCGCGGTCGCGATCACGGGAATCGCCGGACCCGGCGGGGGCAGCGAGAAGAAGCCGGTGGGAACCGTGGTCTTCGCGCGGGCCGAACGTGGCGCCGATCCGTCGCACGTGGTGGCCGACTCGCGCCACTTCGAGGATAATGGCCGCGGCGGCATCCGCCTTCAGGCGGCGTTGTGCGCGCTCGAGCTGCTGATGCCGGGCGATCCGCCGTCCGAGGAAGCGCCCCCCGAGGAAGCGCCCGCACCATAGAGCTGCGCGGCGCGTTCCTCGAACGCATTGATCATCTTGCGCAACGCGCGATCGAACACCTGCCCCGCCAGCATCTCGAACACTCGGTTCTTGAACGCGAAATCGACGCAGAACTCGACTTCGCAGCCGCCCGATCCGTTCGATCGAAACTGCCAGTCGTTATTGAGATATTTCAGCGGCCCGTCGACATAATCGACTCGAATATGGCTCGGCCGCTGCTTCTCCACCTTCGAGGTGAAGGTTTCGCGCAGGCCCTTGAAGCCGACGATCATGTCCGCGACCGTCGCCGTTTCGCTGTCGGAGCGGATGCGCATCGCCACCACCCAGGGCAGAAACTCGGGATAGCGGCGCACGTCCGCGACCAGATCGAACATCTGCTCCGGGCTGTACGGCAGGCTGCGGGTCTCGGTATGTTTGGGCATTCACTTCGCCGAACGGGATAGCTTCGCTTCGCGCGCCGCGCGCATCCGCTCGAAATCGTCGCCGGCGTGATAGCTCGAGCGCGTAAGCGGGGAGGATGCGACCAGCAGGAAGCCCTTGGCCCGTGCCACGGCGGCATAGGCATCGAACGCCTGCGGCGTCACGAAATCCTCCACTTTTGCGTGTTTGGGAGTCGGCTGGAGATACTGGCCCATGGTCAGAAAATCGATGTCGGCCGAGCGCATGTCGTCCATCACCTGATGGACTTCGAGCCGCTGCTCGCCCAGCCCCAGCATGATGCCCGATTTGGTGAAGATCGACGGGTCGAGCTTCTTCACCGTCTCCAGCAGCCGCAGCGAGGCATAATAGCGCGCGCCGGGACGAATCGTGGGATAGTTGCGCGGCACCGTCTCGAGGTTGTGATTGAACACGTCGGGGCGCGCCTCGACGATCATCTCGATCGCGCGCTCGTGCTTGTTGCGGAAATCGGGAGTGAGGATCTCGATCGTCGTCTTCGGCGCCTGCTCGCGCAGCGCCCGGATCACCTTCACGAACTGCCCCGCCCCGCCGTCGGGCAGGTCGTCGCGATCGACCGAAGTGATCACGATATGCTCGAGCCCCATCTGCACCGCCACGTCGGCGACATGCTGGGGCTCCTTGGGGTCGACCATCCGCGGCATGCCGGTCTTCACGTTGCAGAAGGCGCAGGCGCGCGTGCAGGTGTCGCCCAGGATCATCACGGTGGCGTGTTTCTTCGACCAGCACTCGCCGATGTTCGGGCACGCTGCTTCCTCGCACACGGTGGCGAGGTTCTTCGCGCGCATCAGCGCCTTGGTCTCCGCGAAGCCGACCGAGGTCGGCGCCTTCACGCGGATCCAGTCGGGCTTGCGCTGGCGCTCGGGGCGCTGGGTCGGCTGGGGCAGCGGGCTGTGCTCGTTCATGCGAAGCAGATAGCGAGCGCTGCGCCCGCTCACAACCTCGCGCCGGCGTTGCGACCGGCATCCTTGCGGTCGCGCTTGTCGAACCACGCCGCTTTCTTCTAACCCGCCAGGCGAAACAGAGCCGGCACCATCGCGAGCCGGTCAAGCGGAGGACAATCACGTGGCTTCATTCTCGGATCTCGTCGCCGGTTATCAGCGGTTCCGCGCGACTGCCTGGACCCGCGAACGTGCTCGCTGGGAGGAACTGGTCGGCGGCCAGAGCCCGAAGGTGATGGTCATCGCCTGCTCGGATAGCCGAGTCGATCCGGCGCAGATCTTCGACACCACTGCCGGCGAGATCTTCGTCGTCCGCAACGTCGCCAATCTGGTCCCGCCCTTCGAGCTGGACGGGAAGCGTCATGGCGTCTCCGCCGCGCTCGAATTCGCCGTCACCCAGCTTGAGGTGGAGGAGATCGTGATCCTCGGCCACGGCATGTGCGGCGGCGTGCATGCTGCGCTGACCCAGGTGTTCGACGGCAAGGCCCCTGGCGCGGGCGGCTTCATCGATCATTGGGTCGACCTGCTCGACGAAGCGCGCGAGCGGGTGATCGCCGAGCATGGCGAGGGCGAAGCCGCGGTGCGCGCGCTCGAACTCGAAACGGTGCGCGTCTCGATCGCGAATCTGCGCACCTTCCCCTGCATTCCCGAGCGCGAGGCGGCCGGAAAGCTCAAGATCCGCGGCGCCTATTTCGCGATCAGCGACGGCGTGCTCCACGTGATGGACGAGGCCGGGAACTTCGCCCCGGCCTGACGCTGCCCGTCCGGATGCGTCAGGGCTGCGGAGTGGTGCCCTCGGGGGCCACCAGCTCGGACGCATCCTTCTTCGCCTTCTCCGCCGCCACCGAAGGCGCCAGGCGGATATGCAGTTCCTTGAGCTGCTTCTCGGAAACCTCGCTCGGCGCGCCCATCATCAGGTCCTCGGCACGCTGCGTCATCGGGAAGGCGATCACCTCGCGGATGTTCGGCTCGTCGGCCAGCAGCATCACGATGCGGTCGACGCCCGGCGCCGATCCGCCGTGCGGCGGCGCGCCGAACTTGAACGCGTTGATCATGCCCGCGAAGTTCGTGTCGACGTCTTGCTTGGTATAGCCGGCGATCTCGAACGCCTTGTACATGATGTCCGGGCGGTGGTTCCGGATCGCTCCGGACGACAGCTCCACGCCGTTGCAGACGATGTCGTACTGCCAGGCCAGGATGTCGAGCGGATCCTTGCTCTCCAGCGCCTCCAGCTCGCCCTGCGGCATCGAGAAGGGGTTGTGGCTGAAATCGACCTTCTTGGCGTCCTCGTCATATTCGAACATCGGGAAGTCGACGATCCAGCAGAATTCGAACCGGCTTTTGTCGATCAGCCCCAGCGTCTCGCCGACGCGCGTGCGCGCAAGGCCCGCGAGCTTCGCCGCCTGCGCTTCCTTGCCCGCGGCGAAGAACAGGCCGTCGTCGGGCCCGAGGCCGAGCTCGTTCGCCAGCGCGTCCATCTTCTCCGGGCCGTGGTTCTTGGCGATCGGGCCGCCCCATTCGCCGCCCTTTCGCGTCGCATAGCCGAGCCCCGGAAAGCCCTCGGACTGCGCCCAGCTGTTCATGTCGTCGAAGAATTTGCGGCTCTGCTCGGCGGTGCCCGGCGCGGGGATCGCGCGCACCACGTCGCCCGCCTCGACGATCGAGGCGAAGCGGCCAAAGCCCGACCCCTCGAAATGCTTCGACACGTCGGTGATGACGATCGGGTTGCGCAGGTCGGGCTTGTCGTTGCCGTATTTCAGCATCGATTCGCGATAGGGGATGCGCTTGAAAGGCAGCGGGCTGACGCTGCGGCCCTTGCCCTCCCAGTCCGCGAACTCCTCGAACACGCCGTGCAGCACCGGCTCGATGGCGGCGAACACATCGTCCTGCGTCACATAGCTCATCTCGAAGTCGAGCTGATAAAATTCCCCGGGCGACCGGTCGGCGCGCGCGTCCTCGTCGCGAAAACACGGGGCGATCTGAAAGTATTTGTCGAAGCCGGCAACCATCAGCAGCTGCTTGAACATCTGCGGCGCCTGCGGCAGCGCGTAGAATTTGCCCGGATGGACGCGGCTGGGGACGAGATAGTCGCGCGCGCCCTCGGGGCTCGACGCGGTCAGGATCGGCGTCTGGAACTCGGTGAAGCCCTGCTCGATCATCCGGCGGCGCAGGCTGGAGATCACGTTCGAACGCAGGACGATGTTCTTGTGCACCTTCTCGCGCCGCAGATCGAGGTAGCGATAGCGCAGCCGGATATCCTCGGGATATTCGCTGTCGCCGAACACCGGCAGCGGCAGCTCCTGCGCCTGGCTCTGCACCGTCGCTTCCAGCGCACGCACTTCGATCTGCCCCGTCGGCAGGTTCGGGTTCACTGCCTCGGCGGCACGCCCGACGACCTTTCCGGTGATCGTCACCACCGATTCGCTGCGCAGCGATTCGATCACCGCAAATGCGGGGCCATCGACTTCGGTGACGATCTGCGTGACGCCATAATGGTCGCGCAGGTCGATGAACACGAGGTCGCCATGGTCGCGCTTGCGATGAACCCAGCCCGAAAGGCGGACCTCCTGCCCGACGGAGTCGGCGGTGAGCTGGCCGCAAGTGTGCGTGCGATACGGGTGCATGACGTCTCTCGTTGATAAGCCGTCGTTCCGGCGAATGCCGGGATCTCGTGCCGCAAGCGCGCGCTTGGGAGGCAAAGAGACTCCGGCCGCTGCCGGAATGACGGGTGAAAACCGTGGCCGCGCGAATCCCCGCAGCACGGCCCTTTGTCAAGCCGCACGCACCGGTCTAAAGGGCCGTGATGCACATACACGGCCTGATCGAGGACTCCGCCGCCCTCGCGAACCTTTGCTCCCGCTTCGCCACCAAGCCCTATCTCTGCGTGGACACCGAGTTCATGCGCGAGAACAGCTACTGGCCCGAGCTCTGCCTGATTCAGATCGCCGACGACGAGGAGGCCGCCGCGGTCGACCCGCTGGCGCCGGGGATCGATCTCACCCCGCTGCTCGACCTGCTGACGAAGAACGAGGACGTCCTCAAGATCTTCCATGCCGGCGGCCAGGACGTCGAGATC
Organism: Sphingosinithalassobacter sp. LHW66-3; assembly: GCF_050703275.1. Lineage (GTDB taxonomy): Bacteria > Pseudomonadota > Alphaproteobacteria > Sphingomonadales > Sphingomonadaceae > Sphingomonas. The sequence goes on along the minus strand of NZ_CP193482.1, from coordinate 504,507 downwards.
GTCTATAATCTCACCGGCACGACCCCGCATCCGATGTTCGACACCCAGATCGCGGCGATGGCGCTCGGGCAGGGCGAACAGATCGGCTATTCGAATCTGGTCGACACCTATCTCGGCATCTCGGTCGACAAGGGCGCTCGTTTCACCGACTGGAGCCGCCGGCCGCTCGACAAGCGCCAGATCGACTATGCGATCGCCGACGTGACTCACCTCAGCCGCATCTTTCCCAAGATGCTCGAAAAGCTCCGCAAGTCCGGCCGCGGCGCCTGGCTGGACGAGGAGATGGAGCGGATCGCCGATCCCGAAAACTATCGCAATGACCCCGATCTCGCCTGGCAGCGCGTGCGCATCGCCAGTCGCAAGGCCGATGTGCTCGGCCGGCTGAAGGCGCTCGCGCGCTGGCGCGAGCTCGAGGCGCAAGGCAAGGATCTTCCGCGCGGCCGTATCGTGAAGGACGAGACGCTCGCCGATCTCGCCGGCAATCCGCCGAAGAAGCAGGCGGATCTCGCGCGCGTGCGCGGCCTTTCCGCGGCCTGGGCCTCGAACGATATCGGCGGGCGGCTGATGGCGTCGCTCGCCGAAGCCCAGCCGCTCGGCAAGGACGAGCTGCCGACGCGTGACGAGCGCAAGCCTTCGCTCGGCAAGGATGGCGCCCTCGTCGCCGATCTCCTCAAGCTGCTGCTCAAGATTCGTGCGCGCGATATCAACGTGGCGGCTCGCCTCCTCGCCCGCTCGGACGATCTCGAAGCGCTCGCCGCGGGCCAGCGGGATCGATTGGCGATCCTCGAGGGTTGGCGCTACGAACAGTTCGGACGCGATGCGCTGGCGCTGGTCGAAGGTCAGCTCGGGTTCACCGTTCGTAACGGCAAGCTCAAGATGACTCGAACCGAGGAGACGTCATGATCCGCCTCACACTTTCGGTCGCCGCGCTCACCCTTGCCGCCTGCACGATGCAGGACGGTGGCGAGCCCGCCCCCACTCCGCCGGCGAACGGCAGCTGCGACGCCGCGCCGGCGCAGACCTTCATCGGCCAGCGCGCGGAAGCGACCCGTCAGGAAGCGCGGCGAGTCGCCGGTGCCGAAATGGTGCGCGTCTATGAGCAAGGCCAGCCGATCACGATGGATTATCGCGAAGACCGGCTGAATCTCGTCACCAACGATCAGGGCATCATCATCGAAGTGACCTGCGGCTGAGCCGCACGCATTTCGCTTTACAGCGCCGGTGGCTGTACGCATTTCGCCTGCGAGGCCTGCGAGGCCTGCGAGGCCTGCGAGGCCTGCGAGGCCTGCGAGGAGCTCGGCTATTCCCGCTCGGTGCCCGGTCGAATCGATCGGCAGCCGAATCGTTCGTTCATTCTGCGCTCGGCGACCTGCTCGAACTGACGTGCATCACGCCGCCACCACGGCGTCCGCCGCCATGCGGTTGGCGAGCGCGCGGTGGCGGCGCTCGACCGCCTCGCCATAGAGCGCCTCGTCGCCGGCACGGATCGTCAGCCGCACCGCGCCCGGTGCGGCATCGAGCCGGGTGCGGTGCAGCGGCGCGGCCACGCCGCCGCTCAGCCGCTGTCCAAGACGGATCGCGAGGCCCCAAAGCTGGGCCCGCTCCAGCTCGGCGGCATCGGCGAGCTGGTTCAGCGGCTCGGGCGTTTCCGTGCCGCCGCCATAGGCCGTGAACAGCGCCTGCGCGAGAATCGCGCGCCCGCGCGCGTCGATCGCCACCCAATTGCCGTGCAGCGCCGTTTCCATGCCGCGCTCGGCGCGAAACTGCGGATTGGCGCGCCAGCCCACATCGCCGAGCAGGCAGGCCGCATGGCGCAGCCGCTGCATCTCGGCCGGTTCGGCTTCGAACAGCGGCGCGATCCACGCGTCCAGCAAATCGCCATGTTCGGGAAAGCGGCCGAGCCGGGCACCTTCCTCGCGCGCGACGGTGATCAGCGGATCCTGCTGCCGTTCCTCGATCGAGAGCCGCGCGAACGCCAGCCCCTCGCGCAGTCCGAACGCGGAAACGACGGTTTCGGTCGATCCCAGTGCCTTGAGCACGCTCCCCAGCACCGCCGCGGCATCGCCGAGCGTCGGGATGCGCCCGCTCGAAAGCCCCGGTACGGTGCGCAGCTTGCCCTTCGAAATATGGCTCAGCGTTCGCCCCAGGCGCGCCACCTGCTCGGCCGACATCGCATATTGGTGGATCACCGGCAGCGGAAAGCCGGAAAGATGCATGTCGAGACGCGCCAGCGCGCGCCACGATCCGCCGACCAGATAGAAAGGCAACCCCTCGCCGCGGCCGAGCCACCCGGCCTCGTGCAACAGCGCGGAAACCTTGCGTTCGAGCGCCGCCTTTCCCTTCTCGCGGAGCGGCGCCACGCGCAGCACACCCAGCGGGAACGATGCGCGATCGGTCACGGTGCCCGCCACCACGCGCACGAGCTCGAGACTGCCCCCGCCCAGGTCGCCGACGATCCCGTCGGCGTCCGGGATGCCCGAGAGCACCCCCATCCCCGCGCCCATCGCCTCGTCCATTCCCGAAAGCAGCTCGACCTCGAGCCCGAGCGACTTCGCCGTGGCGATCAGCACGTCGCCGTTCGATGCCTCGCGCACGGCGGCGGTCGCCACCGTACGCAGGCTGGTGACCTGCATCTCGCGCGTCAGCATGGCGAACCGCGACAGCGCGGCGCGCGCGGTGGAAAGCGCCGCTTCGTCGATTGCGCCGGTGGCGCCGAGCGACCGCCCAAGCCCGGCCATGACTTTCTCGTTGAACAGCACCGAGGGCAGCCGGCTCGGGCCTTGATAGACGACGAGGCGGATCGAATTCGATCCGATGTCGATAATCGCCGCGCGCTCGGGCGGCGCCGCGGCCGCTTCGGTGCGCGCCCTGCGGAACAGCAGGCTGGAGACTACGCCGTCGCTCATTCGGCGGCGTCGCGGTCGCGCGTCGGGGTACGGCGGCGGCGGATGGTAAGCTTGGGCACGGCGTCGCCGCCTGCCTCCAGCGCCGCACCGCGGCCCGAAAGCGAGGGATTGGTCATGAAATAGCGGTGCAGGTTAAACGGCTTGGAAGTGCCGGGATGGACGCGCTGATAGCTTCCATCGGGCTCGAGTTCCCAGCTCTGTTCATTGTCGAGCAGGTTGGCGACCATCACCTGGTCGAGGATCTGGTCGTGCACCGTCTTGTTGCGGATCGGCAGCATGAATTCGACTCGCCGGTCGAGGTTGCGCGGCATCCAGTCGGCCGAGGAGATATAGACCTTGGCTGCGTCGCTCGGCAGCGCCTTGCCGTTGGCAAAGGCCCAGATGCGGCTGTGCTCGAGGAACCGGCCGACGATCGACTTGACGCGGATATTCTCCGACATCCCCTCGATGCCGGGGCGCAGGCAACAGATGCCGCGGATCACCAGATCGATCTGCACGCCCGCGCCGCTCGCTTCGTACAACTTCTCGATGATGCCCGGATCGACGAGCGAATTCATCTTGGCCCAGAGGCCCGCGGGCTTGCCCGCGCGGGCGTTCGCGATTTCGCCGTCGATGCACGCGACGATTTCCTGGCGCAGATCGCGCGGGCTGAGCGTCAGCAGCTCCAGCCCCTCGGGCTGCACATAGCCGGTGATATAGTTGAACACCTGCGCCGCATCCCGGCCGACCGCAGGATCGGCGGTGAAGAAGCTGAGATCGGTATAGATGCGTGCGGTGATCGGGTGATAGTTCCCGGTCCCGAAATGGCAGTAGGTGCGATAGCCCGAGCCTTCGCGGCGCACCACCATCGAGATTTTGGCGTGCGTCTTCCAGTCGATGAAGCCGTACACCACCTGCACGCCGGCGCGTTCGAGCGCCGCGGCCCAGAGCAGATTCTGCTCCTCGTCGAATCGCGCCTTCAGCTCCACGATCGCAGTCACCGACTTGCCGGCCTCGGCAGCGGCGATCAGCGCGTTGATCACTGCCGACTGCTTGCCCGCGCGATAGAGCGTCTGCTTGATCGCGACCACGTCCGGGTCCGCCGCCGCCTGCTTCAGGAAGGAGAGGACGACGTCGAACGTCTCATAGGGGTGGTGGACGACGATGTCCTTCGCCTTGATCGCTGCGAAACAATCGCCTCCATATTCGCGGATGCGCTCGGGAAAGCGCGGCGAATAGGGCGTGAACTTGAGGTCGGGCCGATCCTCGTCGACCAGCATCGACAGGTCGCCGATGCCCAGAAAGCCGCCTTTCTCGGTGAGGATCGCCTCGCTGCCGCCAAGCTCTTCCTTGAGCGCCGCTTCCAGCGCAGGCGGAATCCCCGTCTCCATCTCGAGCCGGATCACGCGCCCGCGCCGCCGCCGCTTGATTGCGCTGCGGAAATACAGGACCAGATCCTCGGCCTCTTCCTCGATTTCGATGTCGCTGTCGCGCAGCACGCGGAAGGCCGAGCTTTCGAGGATGTCGTAGCCGGGAAAGAGCAGGCCCGAGAAGCGCTTGAGCAGCGTCTCGACCGTTACATAGCGCGCGGTATCGCCGGGGATGCGCACGAATCGCGGCGTCGTCGCCGGCAGCAGCACCAGTTCGCGCACCGGCGTCCTGTCGCTCTTGCGGACGAGATCGAAGATCACGCTCGATCCCTTGTTGGGGATGAACGGAAAGGGATGCGCTGTATCGAGCGCCTGCGGTGTCAGGATCGGGAAGATCTGCTCGCGAAAGTGCGCCTCGAGCCAGCGGCCCACTTCGCCTTCGATGTCCCCCTCGTCGAGGACGATGATGCCCACCGATGCCAGGTCGCAGCGAAGATCGGCCCAAACGCGCTGCTGGTTGTCGACCAGCTCGCCGGCTTCGGCGACGATCGCGGAAAGCTGCTGCCCGGGAGTAAGCCCGTCCGCCGAACGCTGCTCGACGTCCTGGAGCTGCTGGCCCTTCAGTCCGGCGACTCGCACCATGAAGAACTCGTCGAGGTTCGAACCCGAGATCGAGAGGAACCGCAGCCGTTCGAGCAGCGGATGTGCGCCGTTGCACGCCTCCTCCATCACGCGCCCGTTAAACGCCAGCCAGCTGAGCTCGCGATTGAAATAGCGGCTCGAACCCGATCCCGCCACGAACGGATCATCGTCTTCGAAACGGGTCGCTGCAGGTCGGTTCATTCGATCATTCTCACTGGGTCGAAGGCGGTTCGAAGAGAAGGCCGGCGCTTTCCAGGGTGGCGCGCGCTCCCTGGATCGACAAGCGCCGGTTTTGCAATCGCGGCGCTTCGGCTTCAAGCGCCTCGCCAACGCGCGCCAGCGCCAGATGGCTCCGTTCGATCCGCGCGAGCAGCCATGCGATCACCTCCGGCCGAGTCACCAGCGCCAGCCGATCGAGCGTGCGTTCCAGCAACAGCCGCATCAGCATGTCGTCGGGCGGCTCGATCCGCAGCACCGGTGAGGCGGCGAGCCGCGAGCGCAGGTCCGGCAGCGCCACTTCCCAGGCGGGCGGCGGTGCGTCCGCCACGATCAGCAAGGGGCTGCGCGTGATCTGCGCCTCGTTCCATGCGTGGAACAGCGCCTCCTCGGATGCGCTTTCGGCATTGTCGATCGCAGTGCCGCCGGTGCGCTCGACGAAGATCCGCGCGAGCAGACTGCGGCCCGATTTGGGCGGCCCCACCAGCAGCGCCGCCATCACCGGCCACATCCCCCAGCGATCGAGCTGATGCGCGGCGCGGGCGTTCGATTCGGTGACGAGGAACTCCACATCGCGCGCATCGGCAGGCACGCCGAGCGGCAGGTGCAGCTGGCTCATTCGGCCGGATCGCCCTCCGGCGCGGACGGCGGAGGCGGAGGCGGCGTGCTCGTGCCGCCGCGACGAATGCGCAGCACGCCCGCGCCCTCCTGCACGCTCCAGCCGCGCGCCTCGAGCGCCGAGCGCAGGCTGGCGATACTGCCCTCATAGCTCACGCGGAGTACCGAAATGCCGCCCAGCGCCACGCTCGTCGTGCTCGCCGAACGCACCCCGGGAATCCCGCGCACCGCCGATTCGGATGCAGTAACCGCCTGTGCGCTGGGCGTGTCGACCTGCACCGAATAGGTCGCAGCCGCGGGCGCCGTCGGCGTGGTGACGGGCGTTTCGGCTGCGCTGGCCTCGGCCTCGTCGCTCTCTTCGGCCTCAGGCTCCTCGGTCTCTTCGGGCGGGCGGAAAGCAAGCAGCGCGTCCGTCTCAAGGACGCCGGAGGCGAGTGCGTTCTGATAGGCGCGGTCGATCCGTTCGACACCCGCGTCGAGCAAGGCGCCCAATGCATCGCCGCTGTTCACGCGCAGCGCGAAACGCGCGATCTGCTGCCGGTCAGGGCCGTGGCTGGCGGTGAAGATCCCGGTGATCGGCCCGCCCGGATAGCTGCGGATGAGCTGCACTTCGGGAATGAGCACGTCCTCCGCGCCATAGCTGTCGAGCACTTCGCGCCACCAGCCGCGCCCGCGCCGCCCCGTCTGGCCGGCGTTCATCAGCAGCGGGTCGGCGCCGGTGCCGCGCGGACGGACATAGTCGATCGAACTGTTGCCGGTGCGGAACCGCGCCCAGGCCTCCTGCCAGGGCGTTGTCCGCTCGAAGACCCGCCCGACGCCGCCGGACCATTGGACCGGAACGACGAGCATCGGCGGCGAGCGGCGGACCTGACCCGATACGCCAAGAATGCGCCCTGCCCGGCCGCGATCGAACAGCACGCCCAGCCGCGCGATATAACGCTCGGGCCCGATCTGCTCGTTCTCGATCACGATTCCCGTGACGACTCCGTTCAGCGCCGAATCGGAGAGGCTGGCGGTGCGGCCCGCCAGCCGCTGCGCCAGCATGCGCCATCCGAGCCGCTGCGCGAGCCGCCAGCCCGCCTCGCGCGCCGACTCGGCATCCTCGCCGCGCACGTCGACATCGATCCCGCTCACTTCGAAGCTGCCCGAACTGTCGATCGGGGCGGCGCCGCGATCGCCTTCGATCTGGGCATAGACCATCCCGCCGGCGCCCAGCAGGGCGGCCGCGAGGCCAAGGCGAACGGTGCGGGAAAAACGGCGCGTTGACATGTCGCCGCCCTTTTGGCGAAGCGGGCGTGGAAATCCAAGCGCGTTGTGGCTAGGCGCTTGGCCATGACCGATCCGAAACCGGGCGAAGGCCCCTACACCTATGCCGACGCCGGCGTCTCGATCGCCGCAGGCAATGCGCTCGTCCGCGCCATCGCGCCGCTTGCGCGGGCGACGCGCAGGCCCGGTGCCGACGCCGATCTGGGCGGTTTCGGCGGACTGTTCGATCTCAGGGCGGCGGGCTTCAACGATCCGCTGCTGGTCGCCGCCAACGACGGGGTCGGAACCAAGCTCAAGCTGGCGATCGAGCACGACCGCCACGACGGCGTCGGCATCGATCTCGTCGCAATGTGCGCCAATGATCTGATCGTCCAGGGCGCCGAGCCGCTCTTCTTTCTCGACTATTACGCCAGCGGCAGGCTCGACTCCGCAGTGGCCGAGCGGGTGATCGCCGGTATCGCCGAAGGCTGCCGTCAGGCGGGCTGCGCGCTGATCGGCGGCGAAACCGCGGAAATGCCCGGCATGTATGCCGATGGAGACTATGATCTCGCCGGCTTCTGCGTCGGCGCGGTCGAGCGCGACCGGCTGCTCGACGGCGGCAAGGTGGCTTCCGGCGACGTGCTCCTCGGGCTCGCCTCCACCGGGGTCCATTCGAACGGCTATTCGCTGGTCCGCCGGCTCGCCGCGGATCGGGGGTGGAAGCTCGATCGCCCGGCGCTGTTCGATGCCGATACGCTCCTGATCGACGCGCTGATGAAGCCGACGCGCATCTACGTCCAGAGCCTGCTGCCGCAGCTCCGCGCCGGCCGCATCCATGGCCTTGCCCACATCACCGGCGGCGGCCTGCTCGAAAATATCCCTCGCGTGCTGCCCGAGGGGTGTCACGCGCATGTGGACGCCGATGCCTGGCCGCAGTCGCGGCTCATGGCGTTTCTCCAGGCGCAGGGGAATATCGAGCCAGAGGAGATGGCGCGAACCTTCAACTGCGGGATCGGCATGGTCGCCATTGTCGCGTCGGACGACGCTGATGCGGTCGCTGGAGCGCTCACCAGCGCCGGAGAAACCGTTCACCGGATCGGTACGGTGACCGAGGGCGCGCGCGGCTGCACCGTCGCGGGAAGCGCCGGAAGCTGGAGTGCACGGGACGACTGGAGCGCCACGCATGCGGCCTGAGCCCCGCTCCGCGATGCCGGGACACCCACGGTGAAACGACAGCTCGGCATCCTGATCTCGGGCCGGGGCTCGAACATGGCCGCACTGGTCGAGGCCGCGCGCGAGCGCGATTGCCCCTATGAGGTCGTGCTGGTCGCCAGCGATCGTCCGGAGGCGCCGGGCCTCGCCTGGGCGGCCGAGCGGGGCGTCGCCACATTCGCCCAGTCGCCGAAGGGCATTCCCAAGTCCGATTATGAAGCGAAGATCGAGGCGGCGCTGCGCGATGCCGGCGTCGAGGCGATCGCACTCGCCGGCTATATGCGCCTCCTCAGCGATGCCTTCGTCGCGCGATGGCGCGGGCGGATCGTCAACATCCACCCCTCGCTGCTGCCGAAGTACAAGGGGCTCGATACCCACGCCCGCGCCCTCGCTGCGAAAGATTCGGAGGCGGGCTGCTCGGTCCACCTCGTTACCGAGGAACTCGACGGCGGCGAAGTGCTTGGCCAGGCGCGCGTTCCCATACTCCCCGGCGACACGCACGAAAGCCTCGCCGCCCGCGTGCTCGTCGAGGAACATCGCCTCTATCCCCGTGTTGTCGCCGAGTGGCTAAGCTCCTGACCTTCCTCGATGAACGTGCCCACGCCTTCGCGCGGGCCGAGGCAGGTGATCGCTGAAACCCCTCGATCCGACGAGCATGACGAGACTTTCTGCAACTCGCGTCCCCGCCCGTGCGTTATTCCGGGTTCCTGCTTGGCGGCCCGGAGAGCGCGTGATCGAGCGCTCCGTCCGATCCGCGAGCGTCGCGAGAGAGACAGCCGGTGAACACCAACTCCTCCCCGCCGCAGCCGCAGCGACGCGGCGGCACTGCAACTGCAGAACAGGGCCAGGTGATGCTCGATGGTCCCGACGGAGTGGCGATAGCCATGACGCCCGAAGCGGCCGAAACCACCGCCGCGAGCCTGAGTGCGGCGGCGAAAGCGGCGCGGCGTCAGAGCGACGACTGAGCGCTCCTTGCGCGAAACGCTTGCTCCCGGACGGTGCCCGCCGCGATAAGGGCGCCCGATGATCAAGGTCGCCAGCTACAATATCCGCAAGTCGATCGGCACCGATCGCCGTCGCCGGCCCGACCGCACGCTCCACGTGCTGCGCGAGATCGACGCCGACGTGATCGCGCTGCAGGAGGCGGACCGGCGGTTCGGCACGCGCGCTGCCGTGCTCACCCCGCATCTGCTTTCCGAGCATAGCCCCTGGAAGCCGGTTTCCTTCGGCATCCGCCAGACCAGCATCGGCTGGCACGGCAATGCGATTCTCGTCCGCAAGGAAGCTCAGATCCTCGATTGCGAGGCCATTCACTTGCCCGCGCTCGAACCGCGCGGCGCGGTGGTGGCGGACGTTCGGATCGGCGGCACGGCGCTGCGGGTCGTCGGCATGCATCTCGATCTGTCGGGGCTCTGGCGGCGGCGCCAGGCGAACGCCATCCTCGCGCATCTCGCTTCCAGCAGTCGGCAATATCCCACGATCCTGATGGGCGACCTCAACGAATGGAGCCGCGGCTCCGGCTGCCTGCGCGACTTCGGCCGCGATTTCAGCATTGCCGACACCGGGCGCAGCTTTCATGCGCATCGGCCGGTGGCGCGGCTCGACCGCATCATCGTGTCGCCGGACCTGCGAATCACCGATACCGGAGTGCACGAAAGCGTGACCGCCCGCATCGCTTCCGATCATCTGCCTGTCTGGGCCGAGCTCGCGCGCTCCTGATGGTTCAGATTCGCGACAAGGAACTGCGGCTCGCGCTGGTGTGCTATGGCGGCATCAGCCTCGCCGTCTACATGCACGGCATCACCAAGGAGATTTGGCGAGTCGCCCGCGCCAGTCGCGCCGCGCGTGACGGCGATCCGGCCGCGCTCGGCAGCCAGGGCGTCTATCGCGCGCTGCTGCACGAGATCCAGGAGCTCACCGGTGTTCGCCTGCGCGTGCTGGTGGATATCCTTTCCGGCGCCTCGGCGGGCGGGATCAATGCCATCTATCTGGGCCAGGCGATCACCACCGGCCAGTCGCTGGAACCGCTCACCGACCTCTGGCTCGACTATGCCGATGTCGAAAAGCTGATCGATCCCGATCATGCGCCATCGAACCGATTCTCGAAATTCTGGGCCGCACCGATCGCCTGGATGGCGATGGGGCGCAGCAACACAATCGAGCAGGAAGTCGACGCCGGCTCGCGCGACGAATTTCGCCGCAAGCTCGAGCATTTCGTTCGTTCGCGCTGGTTCGAGCCTCCCTTCGGAGGGCCGCAGCTCCTCAACATGCTGCTCGACGCGTTCGAGACCATGGGCAAGGCGCCGGCCGGCAAGCGGCTGCTGCCCGACGGCCAGCCACTCGACCTGTTCGTCACCGTCACCGATTTTCGCGGCCATCCCGAGCGGCTGCGGCTCAACTCACCGCCCGAGGTGACCGAGACCGAGCACCGGCTGGTCTTTTCCTTCACCGATCACGGCGAAGCCTCGATCCCGCTCGGCGATCCGATCGAACTTGCCTTCGCCGCGCGCGCGACGTCGAGCTTTCCCGGCGCGTTTCCGCCGGTCCGCGTGAGCGAGATCGACAAGGTGGTCGCCGAGCGCGAGCTCGCCTGGCCGAACCGTGACGCGTTTCTCGAGCACGTCCTGCCCCGGCAGTGGCTGGCGAACGGGGCGGAACAGGCAGTGTTGATCGACGGATCGGTGCTTGCCAATGCGCCGTTCCGCCCCGCGATCGATGCGCTGCGCGAGCGTCCCGCCCGCCGTCAGGTGGACCGGCGCTTCGTCTATATCGATCCGACACCCGATCTGCGCTGGGATTTCTACGGATCGCCGAGCGAAAACCCCGGCTTCTTTCAGACGTTGCTCGGCGCGCTTTCGGAGCTACCGCGCGAGCAGCCGATCCGCGACAATCTCGAATCGATCGCCGAGCGGTCGGACCGGATCGAGCGGATGCTCGCGATCGTCACGCGCATCCGCGCCGAAGTGGAGGCGCAGGTCGAGGCGCTGTTCGGCTATACGCTGTGGCTCGACTATCCCACGCCCAAACGGCTCGCGGCATGGCGTCGCCGCGCCCAGGTTGCCGCGGCGGCGCGCGCTGGATACGGCCATACCGCCTATGGCCTGCTCAAGGTCGATGCAGTGATCGACCGGACGGCGCAGCTTCTGCATGGGGTCGGCGATCAGCCGGGGCCGGATCGGCGCCTCGATATCCGCGACGCGATCGCGCGCACCGTCCGCGCGCGCGGGATCGACGAATTCGGCGCCGCGCTGCCCAACGGGGCCAGTCCGGAGACGCTTGTGTTCCTGCGTGCGCACGATCTCGGCTTTCGCGTTCGCCGCCTGCGCCTGCTCGCGCGGCGGCTAACCGAAATCGACGCCGAACACGAGAAGGAAGAACTCTCGCAGATGCGCGAGGCGGTGTACGAATCGCTCGCCGCCTATCTCGAATGCCGGCGTTCGGACCATTTCTCGGAGCTGCGCGAAGCAGTGCGCGAACTTGGCCCTACCGACGACGCCGGTCCGATCCTCGATCGGCTCGGCGCGCTGATGAACCTCGACCGCCTCGACGATGAAACCGATGCGCGGCTCTCCGAAGGCTTCAGCCGTCTCTCGCGCGACCTGCGCCGCCCGATCCTGCTTGCGCATCTCGGCTTTCCCTTCTTCGACATTGCGACACTGCCGCTGCTGCGCGGCGAAGGCCTCGACGAATTCGATCCGATCCGAGTCGACCGCATCTCGCCCAACGATGCGACGGCGATCCGCTCGGGAACTCAGGCGACGCTCAAGGGGATCCAGCTCGGCACCTTCGGCGCCTTCTTCAGCCGCGCCTATCGCGAGAACGACTATCTCTGGGGGCGCCTCCACGGGGCCGACCGGCTGGTCGACATCATGCTTTCGACGCTGCCCGCCACGAGTCCCTTTCCCGAGCATCGCATCGGCGAAGTGAAGCGCGCGCTCTTCCTCGCGATCCTCAACGAAGAAGAGCCTCGGCTGAAGGCGATCCCGGAGCTGTTCGCTCAGCTTCGCGCCGAAATCGGCTGAGGCTGGCAATGCGCCGCGCGCACGCCTAGGATCACGCCCGCGTCACTGGGGGAGGAAGCGTCCGCATGCGGTTTCTGAAGGTCCTGTTCTGGCTGTTGCTGGGCGGCCTCGTCGCGGCGTTCGTGATCTACAACGGCGACGAACGTGTCGCGATTCACCTCTGGGGCGGCCTCATCGCCGACTTCAGCCTGCCGATGCTGCTGATCGTGGTGTTCCTCGCCGGTTTCCTGCCGATGCTGCTCGCCTATCACGGCTATCGGTGGCGAATGCGCCAGCGCCTCGCCGGCCTGGAGCGCGCGCTTGCCGATCTGCGCGCCGTCGCCCCGAGCCCGGCACCCGTGACTGCCGCCGAGCCGGAGCCCGCGCCCGCCGAGCCCCTTCCCGCACCGGAGACCGACCGCGCATGACCTCGCCGCTCTATGTCGCGCTCGATACGCCCGATCTCGCCAAGGCGCGGGCGATCGCCGAGCGCGTGAAGGCGCATGTCGGCGGGATCAAGCTCGGCCTCGAATTCTTCATGGCGAACGGCCGCCACGGCGTGCACGAGATGCACGAGATCGGACTGCCGATCTTCCTCGACCTGAAGTTTCACGACATACCCAACACGGTGGCCAAGGCGATCCAGGCGCTGCGTCCGCTCGAGCCGGCGATCCTGACGGTCCACGCCGCCGGGGGCCGCGCGATGCTCGAGGATGCGAAGGCCGCCGCGCCGACCGGTACCAAGGTGGTCGCCGTTACGATGCTCACCAGCCTCGACGGCAGCGATCTCCAGTCGATCGGCCTCGCGCCCGATCCGCACGAACAGGTCGTCCGGCTTACCGAACTGGCGCGCTCGGCCGGAGTCGACGGCATCGTCTGCTCGGGCGAGGAAGTGAAGGCCGCGCATGCCGCATGGAAGGACGGCTTCTTCGTCGTCCCCGGCGTACGCCTCGCCTCGGGCACGCACGCCGACCAGAAGCGAGTCGTGACGCCGCGCCAGGCGCTCGATCGCGGCGCCTCGATCCTCGTCGTTGGCCGCCCGATCACCCAGGCCGAAGATCCCGACCAGGCTGCCCGCGCGATCGAGGCGACGCTGTAGCCGGTTCGCGATTCGGTAACCGGCTCCGTGCTATGCGCAGCCGGGGAGGATGCGATGCTCCAGTTCAGTGTGAAATGGGCGTCGGTCGCCGCAGTCTATGTCGGTCTGCTCGCCGGCATGATCCCGATGCTGCGCCAGACCGACCTTTCCCCTTCCACTCTCTATGCGGCCGGAATCGGCATGTTCATCGGCGGCGCCGCCGCGCTTCCCTTTGCCGCGGTGAATTGCGTCGCGGCGCTCGGCGCATTTTCGCTCACGCGCGGGGAGAGCTTTCCGGTGCAGTTCGGCACCTTCGCGGCCTTGTCGCTGCCGCTCGGCTATGCCGCGCTCCGGCTGCTCGACCGAGTGTTCGCGCCGATGGGCGGCTTCTCTGCGGGTCATAGGGAGCTGCTGCTCTACGGCGCCTTCTGGCTCGGTTCGATGCTGATGGCGGCGGTGCTGATGCTCGTCGCTCCGGCTTCGCGCACCGCATAGACTGGCTCGCGCCGTTCGCCGCGGGGCCCTATAGCGCGCGGCATGCGAGTCTCCGCCAAGATCTGCGGCCTTTCCACTCCCGACGCGGTCGACGCCGCGCTGGCAGGGGGCGCGACCCACATCGGCTTCGTCTTCTTTCCGCCCAGCCCGCGGAATATTGCGTTCGACCGCGCCGCGGCGCTCACCGCAGCAATGCCCGGAGAGACCGGACGAGTCGGCGTGTTCGTCGATCCCGACGACGCGCTGCTCGATTCGGCGATCGACGCCGCACGGCTGACTGCGCTCCAGCTGCACAAGACCCCCCCCGAGCGGACGGTGACGATCCGCGCGCGCGCGCGCCTGCCGGTCTGGGCGGCCGTTGCAGTCAAGACTCGCGCGGATCTCAATTCCGCTGCCCGCTTCCGCGGTGCGGCCGATCGAATCCTCTACGACGCCAAGACGCCGGAGGGCGCGGCGCTGCCCGGCGGCATGGGCCTGCGCTTCGACTGGCGGCTGCTCCAGGGCTTCCCACATCCCCTGCCCTGGGCGCTGTCGGGCGGCCTCGACGCGGAGAATGTCGGTGAGGCGATCCGCACGACCGGCGCCACGCTCGTCGACGTCTCTTCGGGCGTGGAGACCGCGCCGGGAGTCAAGGATCCCGCCAGGATCGCGGCGTTCCTCCGCGCGGTTGCCGCGAGCTGACGGCGCCGCGGCTCGACACGCTCGCAGGCGATGCTAAACGCATCCCGCTATGAACGCCCCCAACAGCTTCCGCACCCAGCCTGACGATCATGGGCATTTCGGCCAGTTCGGCGGCCGCTTCGTCGCCGAGACGCTGATGCCTTTGGTCCTCGACCTCGAGCGCGAGTATCGCGCGGCGAAGCAGGATCCCGCCTTCGCCGCTCAGTTCGACGATCTGCTCGAACATTATGTCGGCCGCCCCAGTCCGCTCTACTATGCCGAGCGGCTCACCGAGGCGCTGCGCAAGGACGCGCCGGAAGGCATGGGTGCCCAGATCTGGTTCAAGCGCGACGAGCTCAATCACACCGGCGCGCACAAGATCAACAACTGCATCGGCCAGATCCTGCTCGCGATCCGCATGGGCAAGACGCGGATCATCGCCGAAACGGGCGCGGGCCAGCACGGCGTCGCCACCGCCACCGTCGCGGCGCGCTTCGGCCTGCCCTGCGTGATCTATATGGGCGCGCGCGACATGGAGCGGCAAGCGCCTAACGTCTTCCGGATGAAGCTCCTGGGTGCCGAAGTGATCGGCGTCGAGAGCGGGGCGCGCACGCTGAAGGACGCGATGAACGAGGCGCTGCGCGACTGGGTCGCCAACGTCCACGACACCTTCTACATCATCGGGACCGCCGCGGGGCCCCATCCCTATCCCGAGCTGGTCCGCGACTTTCAGAGCGTGATCGGCCGCGAGGCGCGCGAGCAGATGCTCAGCCGCACCGGGCGGCTGCCCGACCTGCTGGTCGCGGCGATCGGCGGCGGATCGAACGCAATCGGGCTGTTTCATCCCTTTCTCGACGATCCCGACGTCGCGATGCTGGGCGTCGAGGCGGCCGGCGAAGGGCTCGACCGCAAGCACGCCGCCAGCCTTGCGGGCGGCGAGCCCGGCATCCTCCACGGCAACCGCACCTATCTGCTCCAGGACGGAGACGGCCAGATCGCCGAAGCGCATTCCATCTCGGCCGGGCTCGACTACCCCGGCATCGGTCCCGAGCATGCGTGGCTGCGCGACATCGGCCGCGTCGAATACACCGCCGTCACCGACACCGAAGCACTCGACGCGTTCCAGCTGCTCTGCCGCACCGAAGGCATCATTCCCGCGCTCGAACCTTCGCACGCCATCGCAGCAGTTGCGCGCAAGGCACGAGAAATGCAGGCGGATCAGGTGATCCTCGCCAATCTCTGCGGTCGCGGCGACAAGGACATCTTCACCGTCGCCGAAGCCCTTGGAGTCGCACTATGAACCGCTTTCTCTTCACGCTTCTGTGCTTCTTCGGCTGGGCGCTGGCGATCGAGCTGGTGCTGATCCTCGCCTATCACCTCCTCATCGACGGCAGGTTCAGCCTCGCCATGGCAGATATTCCGCGCACCACCGCCGTGCTGCTGCTCTTCGTGGCGTTGTTCGCTTCGGCCGTCATCACGCGCATTCTCGTGCGGCGCCGCCGCGTGCGTCAGGGGCGCTGATGGCTGAGCGTCTCTCCGCCGCCTTCGCCCGCGCCGCATCCGACCACCGCGCCGCGTTGGTCGCTTTCGTCACCGCTGGCGATCCCACGCCCGCGGCCACCGGCGCGATCCTCGACGCGCTCGTCGCGGGCGGCGCGGACGTGATCGAACTCGGCATGCCGTTCACCGATCCGATGGCCGACGGCCCGGCGATCCAGCTCGCCAATCTGCGCAGCCTGGGTGCGGGCACGAAGACCGCCGACGTGCTCGCCATCGCCACAGCCTTCCGCAGCCGCCATCCCGACGTGCCGCTGGTCCTCATGGGCTATGCCAACACGATGACACGTCCCACGCCCGCCGTTTTCGCCGAGCGCGCGCGCGATGCCGGAGTCGACGGCATGATCGTCGTCGATATCCCGCCCGAGGAGGCCGCGGAACTCGCTCCCTTCGGCGAGCGCGGCATCGACGTCATCCGCCTCGCCACGCCGACCACCGACACCGCGCGCCTGCCGGCCGTGCTCGAAGGTGCCGGCGGGTTTCTCTATTACGTGTCGGTCGCAGGCGTCACCGGCAAGCAGCAGGCGGCGCAGGATTCGATCGAACAGGCGGTCGCGCGGCTCAAGGCTGCCACCGACCTGCCGGTCGCGGTCGGCTTCGGCATCCGCACGCCCGAACAGGCGGCGCAGATCGCCCGCGTCGCCGACGGCGTCGTCGTCGGCTCGGCGATCGTCGAGCTGGTCGCACGCCATGGCGCCGATGCGCCCGCCCATGTCCGCACCTATGTCCAGTCGCTCAGCGCAGCGATCGCCGCTGCCCGAAAGGAAGTCGCATGAGCACCGAAACCACCTGGCTCGGCCGCGTCCGCAACGCGCTGTCGTTCGTCTATCCCAAGGCCCAGTCCGAAGACACGCTCTGGCACAAGTGCAAGGGCTGCGGGCAAATGGTTTTCAATCGCGAGCTGGAGGAGAATCTTCACGTCTGCCCGCATTGCGATTTCCATGAGCGGATCGGGCCAAAGCGGCGGTTCGACATGCTGTTCGACGATGCGCGCTACGATCTCCTCCCCGCCCCCCGGGTGACCGAGGATCCGCTCAAGTTCCGCGATTCCAAACGCTATCAGGATCGCCTGCGCACTGCCCGCGCCGATACGGGCGAGCAGGATGCGTTCGTCAATGCCTCAGGCTCGATCCATGGCCGCCGCGCAGTCGTGGGCGTTCAGGATTTTGCCTTCATGGGCGGCTCGATGGGCCAGGCGGTGGGCGAGGCGTTCATCGCCGGCGCCGAAGCCGCGATCGCCGCGCGCGCGCCCTATGTCGTATTCACTGCCTCGGGCGGTGCGCGCATGCAGGAGGGTATTCTCAGCCTGATGCAGATGCCGCGCACTACCGTAGCGATCGAGATGCTGCACGACGCGGGCCTTCCCTATATCGTCGTGCTCACCGATCCCACTTCGGGCGGCGTCATGGCGGCCTATGCCATGCTGGGCGACATCCAGATCGCCGAGCCGCGCGCCACGCTGGCCTTCACCGGCCGCCGCGTGATCGAGAACACGATCCGCGAAAAGCTGCCCGAGGATTTCCAGACCAGCGAATATTATCGCGATCACGGCCTCGTCGACATGGTCACGCACCGCAAGGAATTGCGCGAAACGCTCGGCCGATTGATCGATCTGCTGGGAACGGAGAAGGCCGCGGCATGACGCTTCTCCCCTCCCGCTTGCGGGAGGGGTCGGGGGAGGGTCTGCTTCCGCGACTGCGCGACCTTCCCTCCTGCACGGCTCTCTGCAAACCGGAACCGAAGCGATGCCAGACTTCGCCACGTCGTCGAACCCCGCCGTCCAGGCGCAGCTCGATCGCCTGAACGCCCTCTCGCCGGGCGCCGACATTCTTGGGCTCGATCGCATTCGCCGCCTGCTCGCGCGCCTCGGCGATCCGCACGAGGCGCTGCCGCCGGTGCTCCATGTCGCGGGCACGAACGGCAAGGGATCGACCTGCGCCTTTCTGCGCGCCGCGATCGAGGCGGCGGGGCTACGCGCGCACGTCTATTCCAGCCCGCATCTCGTCCGCTTCAACGAGCGCATCCGCCTCGCGGGACGGTTGATCGACGACACCACGCTCGCGCCGCTGCTCGAGGAAGTGCTCGATCGGGGCGGCGACATCGGGGCAAGCTTCTTCGAAGTCACCACTGCCGCGGCGATGCTCGCCTTCGCGCGCACGCCCGCCGATGCGACGATCCTCGAAGTCGGGCTCGGCGGCCGGCTCGACGCGACCAACGTCGTCCCCCGGCCGCTCGTCACCGGCATCGCCCAGCTCGGCATCGATCACGAGGCATTTCTGGGAAACAGCCCCGAGGGAATCGCGGCGGAGAAGGCAGGCATCGCCCGTCGCGACGTGCCGCTCGTCACGATGCGCTACTCGGAAAGCGTCGCCGCGCGCGTGGCAGAGGTGGCCGCGGCGGCGGGTGCGCCGGTCCGCGCCGCGGGCGACGCCTGGGACTGGGCGGTCGACGGCGACCGGCTGCGCTATTCGGATGCCGCCGCCGACATCGTAACGCCGCTTCCCGGTCTTCCGGGTCCGCACCAGCCCGGCAATCTCGCGCTCGCCATCGCGATGCTCCGGCACCAGGCACAGCTCGACATATCGGACGAAGCCTTCGTCGCGGGTGCGCGCCATGCCCGCTGGCCAGCGCGGATGCAGCGGCTCGCGCCGGGACCGCTCGCTGCCCTGCTCCCCCCCGGCGCGGAACTGTGGCTCGACGGCGGCCACAACGCCGCCGCCGCTGCCCCCGTGTCCGCCGCGGCGCGCGATCTGGCGAAGGAGCGGCCGCTCCACCTGATCCTCGGCATGCTCGCCAACAAGGACGCCGCGGCGCTGATCGCGCCCTTCGCGAGCTTCGCCACCAGCCTCACTGCGGTCCCGGTGCCGGGTCATGCGCATCATGCTCCAGCCGACCTCGCCGGCCTTGCCGCCAGCCTCGACATTGCTTCGGCTGCGGCTGCGCCCGACATTCGAGCCGCGCTGGCGGCCCTGCCGCGGGCAGCTGCGCCCTCCCCGCCCGTCGTGCTGATCCTGGGCTCGCTCTATCTCGCCGGCACGGTGCTGGAGGCGAATGGCGAGCTGCCCGACTGATCCGTCGATCCGTAGTTGTTGCTATTGACTTGCAATAACAGGGTTGCGAGGCTGGCCCCACTCAAGCGGGAGACCAGATTCGTGACCAGCACCACCAGCCTCGCCGCCGCGCTTCCGGCGCTTCAGCCCGACGATCCCGGTGCGCGCCTGCTGCTGTTCGGCGTGCGCCAGATGGGCGCGCATGGGCTCTATGATGCCTGCGCGGCGCAGGCGTTCCTGATGGCGTTCGGCCGGGAATTCCGTCGTCCGCTGATGCTGCTTCGCGCGCTGATGTCGGATATGTCGAGCGCCGCGGAAGGGCCGATTCAGATCGCGCCCTGGTGCTGCCCGCGCATGACCGGCGCCGAAGCGACTCTGCTCGCCGTACTCGGGCGCGCCGCCGGCAATCCCGAGACCGCGCACATGCTGCTCGCCGACCTGCTAGGCAAGCGCGACGCGGGTGGCGTCCTCGCCACCGCGCACGCGCTCGCCGGCGCCTTCGCCGATCTCGGCCTGCCGCTTGGCGGGGACTAGACTGCGGCCTCCGCCTCGGGGCGGGTCGGCGGCGCCACGTCGCGATAGCGGCTCGCCCGCTCGCGCATCCATTCTAGGATCGAAAGCACCACCGCGATCAGCCCGATCGCCGCGGTGAGATAGAAGACCCATGCATAGCCATGGACTTCGATCGCTTCGCCCAGCGCGCCGCGCCCCAGCGATCCGACGAGGAAGGTCAGCGACGAAAGCAGCGCATATTGGACTGCGCTGTATCGCTTCGAGGCGATCGACGAGAGATAGGCGACGAACGCCGCCCCGGCGAGGCCGCCGGCGATGTTCTCGCCCGAAATCGCGAGCAGCAGCCGCGACAGCCGCTCGTCCGATCCGAACAGGCCGAACAGCCAATAGAGCCCGGTCGCGCGGCCGAATGCGTCGAGCCCCCCGCCGCCCAGCGCCAGATCGGCATAGAGCAGGTTCGATGCCGCTGCGATCGCCGCGCCCAGCACGACCGTCGCCATCCGGCCGATCCAGCTGAACAGAACCGCCGCCAGCGTGATGCCGAGCATCGTCATGCCGACTCCGAAGAACTTGGAGGCGACCGCCACTTCGTCGTTCGTGTACGCAAGCTCGCCGAGGTAGAAGGGATAGGCGAAGGTACCCCACACCGCGTCGGTGAAGCGGTAGCTCAGGATCAGCGCAAGCACCAGGATCGCGGCCCATTTGAGCCGCCCCACCAGCTCGGAGAGCGGCAGGATCAGCGCGCCATAGCCATGGTCGATCGCGCGATCGAGCCGCGATGCCGCGGTGATCGCCGCCGGGTTCACATGCCGGCCGGTCCGCTGCCAGTGATCGAGGACGGCGGCGATGATCGACGGCACGATCACGGTCGCGACGACGATCAGCGGGCCATAGAGCTGGATGAACTCGGTCGGGTTCGGCCGGTCCTCGGGCGCGGCGCCCAGCGAGCGCACCATGAACACGATCACCGTCACCAGCGCCCAGCCCCAGAGCACGCCGACGATCGCCAGCGCGGTCCGCCGCACCGCGGGCGTGAGCGCGCCTGCCTCGCGCAGCCCGTGCTCGTCCTCGTTCGCGATCGTCACGCGATCGCTGTCGGGTGCGAGGAAAGTGACGCCCAGCACCACCAGCATCGCCACGCCCATGCCGAAATAGACCGCCGGCCAGCCGGTCCGCTCGGCGACGATCAGCGCCAGCGCGCTGCCCGCCAGCGCGGCGATACGATAGCCGAGCTGATAGACGGTCGAAAGGATATCGAGCGTCGCGACGTCGTCGGCCTGGTCGACGCGCCACGCGTCGATCGTGATGTCCTGCGTTGCCGAGGCGAAAGCGCCGAAGCCGGCGAGCAGCGAGAACCAGCCGAGCGACGTCTGCGGATTGAGCATGGAGAGGACGATCAGGATCACGCCCAGCGCCGCCTGCGCCGGAATCAGCCAGCTCCGCCGCCGCCCGAACCGCGACATGCCGGGGAGCGCCGTGCGGTCGATCACCGGCGACCACAGGAATTTGAACGCATAGGCGAGCCCGATCAGCGAAAAGACGCCCATCGTCTCGAGATCGACCTGCGCGTCGCTCAGCCAGGCATAGAGGGTGCCCAGCAGCAGCGCATAGGGCAGCCCCGCGGCGAAACCGAACGCCAGCATCACTCCGATCTTGCGATTGGTCAGCGCCGCGCCCAGCAGCGCGAATCCCTTCAGCTTCCTGCGCTGTTCGGTCGCCGCCGTATCCGTCATCGCCCGTCCGCTCCCCGCCCCGTTCCTGAGGGGGCGAGCCTAGCGGCAAATTCGCGCAAGCAAAGCCCGCTCGGGCGGGGCGGCTCAGGCGGCGCGCGGAAACAGGCTGAAGTGCGCGGGCAGCCGGCGCGGCTCCTCGCCCTCCAGAACGGCCTCGATCGCCTCGATCGCCAGCAGCAGGTCGCGCTTCTGATAGGGTTTGGCGAGGCAGCCCGCCGCCAGCTTCTCCGCTTCGCCCGGGCAATTGCCGGTCACGAACAGCACCGGCACTTCGAGGCGCTTCGCTTCCTCCGCGACGCGGATGCCCGTGCCGTCGGCAAGATTGATGTCGGCGATCACCAGCTCGATCGATTCGCCGCGCGCGAGCACCGCCAGCGCATCGGCCACCGAATCGACCGTGGCGACGATGTGGAAGCCCTCGTCCTGCAGGAAATGCTCGGTGTCGAACGCGACCAGCGGCTCGTCCTCCACCACGAGCACGCGCCCGATTCGCCGCTTCTTACGCCCGAACAACATCGCTTCTCTGCCCCTCTGAACGCAGTCCCGGCCGTGCCGTTGCCGGAACGTTCCAACGCATAGTCCGCGCCCGAGTGCCCGTGGCCGCAGTTCTTTTTGCGGCGGACCACAGTTCGGCTATAGGCTCGCCCCGTGTCCCCATCCAAGCCCAACGAACTCCAGCGGATCGCGAAGCTGCTGGCCCGTGCCGGAATCGCGTCGCGCCGTGACGTCGAGCGGATGATCGCCGAAGGGCGCGTCGCGCTGAACGGCGCCGTGCTCGATACTCCGGCGACGCTGCTGCCCTCGCTCGCAGGCGTCACTGTCGACGGCGAACCGGTGAAGGCCGCCGCGCCCGCGCGCCTGTTCCGCTTCCACAAGCCGCAGGGCCTGCTCACCGCCGCGCGCGATCCCAAGGGGCGGCCGACGATCTACGATCGGCTTCCGCGCGATCTGCCGCGGCTGATGCCGGTCGGCCGGCTCGATCTCAACACCGAGGGGCTGTTGCTGATGACCACCGACGGCGAGCTGAAGCGCCAGCTCGAGCTGCCGTCGAGCGGCGTCGAGCGCAGCTATCGCGCCCGCGCCTATGGCGCCGTGACTCAGGACCAGCTCGAGCAACTGATCGAGGGCGTCGAGATCGACGGCGTGCGCTATGGCCAGATCGACGCCAATCTCGAACGCCGCACCGGCGCGAATGTGTGGATCGAGATGACGCTCACCGAGGGCAAGAACCGCGAGGTCCGCCGCGTTCTCGAACATCTCGGGCTCAAGGTCTCGCGCCTGATCCGCACCCGCTACGGGCCCTTCCACCTCGCCGATCTGCCGCTCGGCGCGGTCGACGAGGTGCGCCAGCATGATCTGATCGCGTTCCGCCGCGCGCTCGCGGGCACGGGTGGCGGCAAGGCGGCTTCGGCGCTCGAGCTGGCGGTGCGCCCCTATGTTCCGGCTGCTTCCGCGCCCGCCGCTCCGAAGCCCGGCTCGTTGCCTCGGGCGCGGGGCGGCGATCGCCGTCCGGCGAAGCCTGCAAGAACGGCACTTGCCGAGCCCGGTGACAGGAGCGCGCGTCCGGCACCAAAAGGTGCCGAGGCTCCGCGGCGCAAGCCTACCGGAGCGACCGCTCGAAAGTCCGCCGACATCACGAGGCGCAAGGCCGCCGAGCCCGCCACGCCCGACAGCGCCGCGCCGCAGAAGCGCAAGACCGGCTGGGCCAAGCCCAAGCCCCGCTCGGGCCCGCCGCGCAAGCCGCGGACGAAGCGCTGATGCGCATCATCTCGGGCCAGTGGCGTGGCCGCCCGCTCGTCGCGCCCCGGGGGCAGGAAACCCGCCCCACCGCCGATCGCACGCGCGAAGCGCTGTTCTCGATGCTGGCGAGCCGGGTCGGCAGCTTCGAAGGGCTCGCGGTCGGCGATTTCTTCGCGGGATCGGGCGCCCTCGGGTTCGAGGCATTGTCGCGCGGTGCCGCTTCGTGCCTCTTCGTCGAGCAGGATCGCGCCGCGCTCGATGCGCTGCGCACCAATGCCGAAAAGCTGGGAATACGGCCCGATATCCGCGCCACGTCGGTGCTGGCGCTCGGCCCCGCGCCTGCGCCGCTCGATTGCATCCTGATGGACCCGCCCTATGGCACTGGGGCCGGCCTCGTCGCGCTCGACAAGCTTGCCCGACTCGGCTGGACCGGCCCCGCGACCTGGATCAGCATCGAGACGCGCAAGGACGAGGCAGTCGCAGTCGCCGGCTTCGCAGTCGATGCCGAGCGCGTGCACGGCAAGGCGAAGCTCACGCTGCTGCGGCCGGCCTAACCGTCTACCGCCGACCCGCTGCTTCTGTTTCGCGCGCCCGGCGGGATCCGCCGCAGCCGCTCGGCGCGACCGAACCTGCCCGGTCAGGGCGTCTCCGGGCAGGAAACGATCCGTATGGTGTCGATCGTCTCGCCCTTCCGATCGGTCCAGGCATAGGCATAGGCCCCGCCGATCGCCATCGTATTGCGCATCTGTTCCTGGCTGCACACGTTCGCGCGCGTCCCCGCCTTCAACTGCTCCACCAGTTCCGGCGAGAACTCTGCGGCGCTCACGTCGAGCCGATAGTGATAGGTGAGCGTCGTTCCGGAGGCGACGACTCGCTCCAGCGTCGTGCCCGCGTCGATCTGCCGTGGCAGCTGGCGGTTGATCTGCTCCGCGCCCTCGGCGGTGACGCAGGCGATCATCGCATACCGTTCCGCCTCGCTGAAGTCGGACAGCGGCCGGGCGCCGTCTTCGGGCGTGATGCAGCCGCCTACCGCGCGGTCCGCATCGACGTGGACCACCGGCTTGTCCGCATCCTGCGCCCGTGCCCAGCTGCCGCCGAGCACCAGCATCCCTGCCGCAATCAGAAATGGCATGTCGGTTCCTCCTGCCGCATCGCGATTCGTTCGCGGCGGCCGCCGCACGCTACCGGTGACGCGGATCGTGCGGAAGTCTGTGCGAGCCCGCTATTCCGCCTCGCGGCATTCGGTCCTGCGGATCTCGACGACTTCGCCCGCATCGTCGCGTTCGATCACGCGGCCGGGCGTGCATTCCTCCTTCAGGCCGGGCTCGCCCGGTCCCAGACGCCATGCCGCCCACAGCACGGCGACCGCCACGCCGACCAACAGCCCCAGTCGCCAGCGCCGTCTGCGCCTGTCCATCGTCTCGTCTCCCCGTTGCGCCGCCACTCTGGGCGAAGCGCGAGGGCCGCGCAACGCCGCTCGGAAGCGCGCCTGCACGAACACGCGCGCGCCGGACGGCGCCCGCTCTCTTGCCAGGCAAAGCAGCCACGCCGCCCCCAGCTCGAGTTCCCGTCGCTCGCCGGCCCCGACTTGCCCCGACGCGCGCCGTTCCCTAGTTGTTCGCGCGTGACCAGCCTGCCCCAGACCCAAGCCGACCCGCCCTATCTGCGCGGCCTCAACGATCCGCAGCGCGAAGCGGTGCTGACCACCGAGGGACCCGTGCTCGTCCTCGCCGGCGCGGGCACGGGCAAGACCGCGGCGCTCACCGCGCGGCTCGCGCACCTCTTGTGGACGCGCAAGGCCTATCCCTCGGAAATCCTGTCGGTCACTTTCACCAACAAGGCTGCACGCGAGATGCGCGAGCGCGTCGGCAGGCTGGTCGGCGAAGCGGTGGAGGGCATGCCCTGGCTCGGCACCTTTCACGCGATCGGCGCGAAGATGCTCCGCCGCCACGCCGAGCTGGTCGGGCTCCACAGCAATTTCACGATTCTCGACACCGACGATCAGCTGCGCCTGCTCAAGCAGCTCATCCAGGCCGCCGATCTCGACGAGAAGCGCTGGCCCGCGCGCCAGCTCGGCGGGCTGATCGACGGCTGGAAGAACAAGGGGCTCGCGCCCGCCGATCTCGATGCCGGCGAGAACGAACATTATGCCAACGGCCGCGGGCGTGAACTCTACGCCGCCTATCAGGAGCGGCTGAAGACGCTCAACGCCTGCGATTTCGGCGACCTGCTGCTCCACATGCTGGTGATCCTGCGCACGCATCGCGACGTGCTCGAAAACTATCAGCAGCGCTTCCGCTACATCATGGTCGACGAGTATCAGGACACCAACAGCGTCCAATATCTCTGGCTCCGCCTGCTCGCGCAGGAGCGCAAGAACATCGCCTGCGTCGGCGACGACGACCAATCGATCTACAGCTGGCGGGGCGCGCAGGTGGAGAACATCCTCAAGTTCGAGAAGGATTTTCCCGGCGCGAAGGTGATCCGGCTCGAACAGAATTACCGCTCTACTCCGCACATCCTCGGCGCGGCGTCGGGCGTGATCGCCAATAATTCGGGCCGGCTCGGTAAGACGCTCTGGACCGAGGTCGATGCCGGCGAGAAGGTTCAGGTGATCGGCGTCTGGGACGGTCCCGAGGAAGCGCGCCGCGTCGGCGAGGAGATCGAGGCCGGCCAGCGCTCCGGCAAGTCGCTCGACGATTTCGCGATCCTCGTCCGCGCCCAGCACCAGACGCGCGAGTTCGAGGACCGGTTCATCGCGATCGGGCTGAACTACCGCATCGTCGGCGGTTTCCGCTTCTACGAGCGGCAGGAGATCCGCGACGCGCTCGCCTATCTGCGCGTCGTCGCCCAGCCCGCCGACGATCTCGCCTTCGAACGCATCGTCAACACCCCCAAGCGCGGCCTCGGCGACAAGGCGGTGGCGAAGGTTCACCAGCTCGCCCGGCGCGAAGGGATACCTCTCACCACCGCCGCGGCCCGTATCCTCGACACCGACGAACTCACGCCCCAGGCGCGGCGCAGCCTCGGCAATCTGATCGGCGACATCGCCCGCTGGCGCGCGATGCTGTCCTCCCGCGCCGGCGACGACGAGGACGGCGCCGCGGGCGAAAGCTCGGCGCCCTCGCACGCCGAGCTCGCGGGCATCATCCTCGACGAATCTGGCTATACCGCGATGTGGCAGGCCGATCGTTCGGCCGAGGCCGCCGGCCGGCTCGAAAACCTCACCGAGCTCGTCCGCGCGATGGAGGAATATGAGACGCTCGGCGCCTTCCTCGAGCATGTCAGCCTGGTCATGGACAATGAAGCCAATGCCGAAGAGGCGAAGGTGACGATCATGACGATCCACGCCGCCAAGGGGCTGGAATTCGACACGGTGTTCCTCGCCGGGTGGGAGGAGGGCCTCTTCCCCAGCCAGCGCGCGCTCGACGAGGGCGGGCTCGCCAGTCTCGAGGAGGAGCGCCGCCTCGCCTATGTCGCGATCACGCGCGCGCGCCGTCGCGCGGTGATCCTCCATGCCGCCAACCGCCGCATCTATGGCCAGTGGACGAGCAGCCTTCCCAGCCGCTTCGTTGCCGAGCTGCCGCCCGAACACGTCGAGGCGGAGACCACCATGACCGGCGGCGAGAGCCTGTGGCGCGCCAACTGGTCCGAGCGCGCCGATCCTTTCGCCGATGTCGGCCGCGGCACCGGCCGTGGCCCGGGCTGGCAGCGCGCGGCGGGCGTCGACGTGAAGAACCCCGGCGGCGCGTGGAAGCCGCGCAGCTTCTCGCGCGAGCCCACGCGCGTCCTCGAAAGCCGCGCCAGCGCCGTCAGCTTCGGCGCCAAGCCGCGCGAGGATCTGTCGCTCGGCCAGCGCGTCTTCCACCAGAAGTTCGGCTATGGCGAAATCGTCGAGATCGAAGGCAACAAGCTCGAGATCGATTTCGAGCAGGCCGGCCGCAAGCGCGTGATGGACAGCTTCGTCAGCATCGCGTGAACTAGCTGTTTCCATGCGCTCGGCAGAGGCGTAGAGCGCGCGCCGATGCGTCGCATGAAGTCCGTCGTCACG
Source organism: Sphingosinithalassobacter sp. LHW66-3 (assembly GCF_050703275.1). GTDB lineage: Bacteria > Pseudomonadota > Alphaproteobacteria > Sphingomonadales > Sphingomonadaceae > Sphingomonas. Next base: position 477,441 of record NZ_CP193482.1, on the reverse strand, counting down.
CGCCCCACTCGCGTGGTCCCGCTTGCCTTCCTCGCGGCCATGGCGATCGGAACGATCCTCCTGATGCTGCCGATCGCCCGCGCAGGGCCCGGCGGCGCGCCGTTCCTGACGGCGCTGTTCACCGCCACCTCGGCGGTCTGCGTCACCGGGCTGATCGTCGTCGACACCCCCAGCTACTGGACCGGCTTCGGCGAGGCGGTGATCCTGCTGCTGTTCCAGATCGGGGGGTTCGGCATCATGGCCGCGGCGACGCTGCTCGGCCTCCTCGCCGGCCGCGGCTTCCGGCTGCGCGACCGGCTCGTCACCGATGTCGAGCGCAGCCGCCTCGATCGTGCGGATGCGGCCAGCGTGCTGCGCATGGTGCTCGGCGTCACGCTGCTGGTCGAGGCCGCGCTGGCGCTGTGGCTCGCGCTGCGCCTCCACCTCGGGCATGGCGAACCGCTCGGTACCGCGCTCTGGAACGGCGTGTTCCATTCGGTCTCGGCGTTCAACAACGCCGGCTTCTCGACCTACAGCGACAGCCTGATCGGGCTCCAGACCGATTGGCTCTTCCTCGTGCCGATCATGGTCGCGATCATCGTCTCCGGCCTCGGCTTTCCGGTGCTGCGCGATCTCTGGGCGAACCGGCGCGAGCCCGCGCGATGGACGCTCCACACCAAGATCACGCTGATGGGAACGGTGATCCTGCTGCTCGGCGGCTTCGTGTGGATCACGGCGTCCGAATGGGGCAATCCGGCGACTTTCGGGCCGATGGCCTGGGGCGACAAGCTGCTCAACGGCATGTTCCATTCGGTGGTCACCCGCACCGCCGGCTTCAACGCGATCGACGTGTCGGCCATCCGCAGCGAAACGGTGCTCGCCAATTATGTCCTCATGTTCATCGGCGGCGGCAGCGCCGGCACCGCGGGCGGGATCAAGATCACTACCTTTTTCCTGCTCGGCATCGTTGTCTGGTCCGAAATTCGCGGTCAGCGCGACGCGGTGATCTTCGGCCGGCGCGTCGGCAGCCATGTCGAGCGCCAGGCGCTCACCGTCATCCTGCTCGCGCTCACGCTGATCGGCGTGGCGACCGCGATCCTGCTCGGCACCACCACCCACGGCCTCGATACCGTGTTGTTCGAAGTCATCTCCGCCTTCGCCACGGTCGGGCTCTCGATGGGCATCACCGCCAGCCTCCCGCCATCGGGCGAGCTGGTGCTGATCGTGCTGATGTTCGTCGGCCGCGTCGGAACCATCACCGTCGCCACCGGTCTCGCGCTGGGGCAGGTGCGCAACCACATCCGCTATCCACAGGAGCAACCGATCGTTGGTTAAGCTGTTCTCCCGCCGCCGCCGCCAGCGTCGCGGCTCGACGATTCTGGTGATCGGCCTCGGCCGTTTCGGCAGCGCCGTCGCCGAATCGCTGATGCACATGGGGCATGAGGTGCTGGGCGCCGACGCCGACATGCAGCTCGTCGAATCGATGGCCGACAAGCTGACACAGACGGTTCAGATCGATTCGACCAACATCAACGCCCTCCGCCAGCTCGGCGTGTGCGACTTCGAGGCGGCGGTGGTCGGCATCGGCACCGACATGGAGGCGAGCGTGCTCACCACCATGGCGCTGGTCGATCTCGGAATGAACGTGATCTGGGCAAAGGCGAACAACGCGCGCCACGGCCGGATCCTCGAGCGCACCGGAGCGCATCACGTCATCTATCCCGAAGCGCGGATGGGCGAGCGGGTCGCGCACATCATCGCCGGCAAGATGATCGACTATATCGAGTTCGACGAGGATTTCGCGCTGGTGAAGACTCGCGCACCGGCGATCCTTCACGATCGCACCCTGGCCGACAGCGACATCCGCAAGTCGCATGGCGTGACCGTCGTCGGGCTCAAGTCGCCCCACGCCAGCTTCACCTATGCCCAGGCCGACACCGTGGTCCGCCGCGACGATCTGCTGATCGTCTCCGGCCGCATCGAGGACGTCGAACGCTTCGCGGCGCTGAAATAGCGGACGGGGCGCGCGAGGCCCTGTCATTCCGCTTGCGTGCTCTCCGCCAAGAATTTGGCGTCGGCGATATCCGAGAAATCTACCTCAACACGTTTGGGCGCGTTTAATAGGAATGGCCCTACGGGCCTGGTAAGCTGACCTCACAAGGGGATGCTAACGTGATTTTAGTCAGGGCTGTCCAATGAATACTGCACCACAGTTTCGATAATACCCCGAACCGAACCGCCGCAATTCTTGAAAGAAATCAAACCAAGAACCTCTTCTCCACGCTGCCTTAGAACCGCGCTTATAAGTGCATGTATGAATGATTGGGTAACAAGATTCACACCATTGAAGTCCAAGGTGACGCCCTGTCCTTTTTCTACTCTTGGAGCAATGGTGTCTCGGCGAATCGCAGCGGCGGCATCCTTGTCCTCACCAAAGTCGCCAACTCTCGCGTACATTGGCACTATCATCAGGAGAACCTTATTTTCTTTGCATAATCTTTCTTATGCCGAACGTCGATGTGATAAGCTTCCTGAATTTTTGTGAGCAATTCCTCGAACTCCACGCCTCCTTCGACGCTGAAGTCCATTGCTACCACGGTTCCCGGCCAAGGAGACACCTCAGCAAACTTGTGCGGATCTTTGAGCGGATCAGCCTGAAGAGCAGGCATCTGCGACTTGGGAGTCCGCATCAAGCGGAACATACTAGAACCACTGTATAAAAAAAACCAGTTACGTGATAACGTTGCAATGGACTTTGTGAAAAACAGGCCGGCCCCTGCATTGAATTCGTTACCACCTATTTTGCTCGTTGCTCCGGAAATCCCCGGTTGCAACGCGAGAGCTATTGCGCTTCTATCGCTTTCTACTTGATGGAATCGCGACATTGATCCAAGAACTCCCTGACCGGCATCGGCTATTCCAATGGCAACACGGCCACTATCAGGATAGTACTGAGCGCAAACGAATACACCTACCTCAGACTGTGCGTGCTCCAGCGCGTTCCGAACCATTTCTGAAAACACGTATCGGATCGGGTCAGAAACTTCAGCCGATGCATGCAAAAGTGGAACGAGGTCCGTAATCGCCGCCTTAAGGTCATCAGTAGTCTGTATCTGTGTTATCGGAATGAACCGTCCGCTTTCATCATGCTCTCTAATTGCTCTCTTCGGGTCTATCCTGAGAAATTCAAACAGCCTCATGCGTATCATGTAGGGCAAGGAAGCAACGTTGGCGACCTCCCCTTCCACAACGCCACCGCGGCTGTGAACCATTTCTGCTAGGCAAGCAGTCATAGCGAGGACCACAGGGTGCACAGCGACAAACCGAGGGTGCATACTGAAAACCAACTTGTCCGGTTCCTCCGGATCAAACTGCTTTAGAAACCCAGTGATATTCCGAAGGTCAGCGCTATTCGGCAGAAAAATCTTCATTGAGCATTCACCGAATCTCGGTCGTGGAACGGTGCCTTTCGAGGGACAACTGTACTAGGTCCAAAGCAACAATGCCATCCGAGAGTCGTAGCGAGCCTATGCGAGCGCATAGAATCACGGAGCGCAGCTTGTCACTCCACCACCAGCAACGCGCCGCCGGCGTATTTCGGGTCGGCCGCGTCGAACAGGTCGCTCACGGCGAACTCCCGCTCGGTCAGCCGCAGCTCGCTCAGGCCATCGAGCTTGAAGGTGCCGACCTTCACGACCTTGGGCGCCATCATCTCGAGCGAAATGGTCACCGCGTCGAGATGCGGGCTGCCGTTGCGCATGTAGAGGATGTGCGGCGCCAGGATCATCCGCTTGCGGTTATACGTCACGGAGAGGCACCGCCGCCGCACGATCGCTTCCAGCACGACGGCGCTGGAGTTGGGGGCGGGCTCGGGGCGGTCCTGGTCGACGGGTAGCTTCATACCCCCATTCTATACGCGATGTTGCAGTGCAGCAACACCCGTGTCGAACCCGAACGCCGCGCCGGGCGTTCTCGGGTGGAACAGACCACGCATGGAGTCGCCATGAACCCGCAGTTCCGCCCGCGCGCCTGGCTGCTCGCCAGCTGCCCCTTCTGCCTCAAGCTGCGTATCGCCCTCACCGAACTGGGCATTGCCGATCGCTTCGAATTCATCGTGTTCGAAAAGGGCGACGATGCCGAGGCCGAGTTGCGCCGCAAGCTCGAAGCGGCGGGGATCGAGCCCAGCTATCCCGCAGTCGAGGCCGCACCGGGCGATTGGCAGACCGAAAGCGACGCGCTGATCGCCCGCTACGCCCGGCAGGAAGGTCGCGAGCCCGACGATCTGCCGTTGCTCGCCTATTATCTGCGCGGGGTATTTCCGAAGTTCATCGAACTGTACAAGGAGCATCTGGCACGCGAGAGCGCGAACGCCTGATCGGCATTGCGCTGCAGCAGCGGTTCGACAATCGCGGCGCCATATGCTATACCCGCTCCATCGCTGGCAAAACCGAATCCTTCGAAACGCATAGCCGCCTGCGACTGGAGAGACTGTACGTGCTCCCGCTTGCCGACAGGGAGACCGTCATGGACCTCAACCAATTGCTTTACCGACACCAGATATCGCTCATGCGCGCCGATGCCGCCGCCTCGCCCGAGGCACGCCGTTCGCATCTCGGCCTTGCCGACGGCTATGCCGATCGCATCACCGAGCTTCAGCGGGCGCACGGCGCCGAGATGGCAGAGGTTACCGCCTGATGGCCAAGGAAGAACTGATGACCTTCGACGGGCAGGTCGAGGAAGTGCTGCCCGACGGCCGCTTCCGCGTCCGGCTCGAAAACGATCACACGATCATCGCCTATACCGCCGGAAAGATGCGGAAGTTTCGCATCCGCACGATCGTCGGCGATCGCGTCGTGGTCGAAATGTCGCCCTATGATCTCGAAAAGGGCCGGCTGATTTTCCGCGAGAAGGTGGCCGGCGGCGGCTTCGGCGGCCCGCGCCGCGGCGGTGGCAATCGCCGCTAAGGGCGCCCGCCCGCCGCGCGCTTTTTCGCTGTCCTACACGCGTCCGCCTGTCGCATGGATCGGCGGATGCCGTTTTTCGAGTCTCTCGCTGTCATTGCCGAGCGCTTGCGCGCGCACGCACCCGCGTGCGGGCGCGCATGCGCGTTGAGGTGCGACTTTCGTGTGACCTTCGTCGGAAAACCGTGGCTTTCGCGCGCCACCCCCGCGCGACGTGGCGCTCGTTTCCATGGATTTGCCGGCAAATCGCCATCGTGCCCCCGCGGCTGGAGAACGACCGTACCGCGCTGCATCGGCTGCACGGCATGACATGCGTTGCTTTGCCCGGCGGCTTGGCTGCGCCTTTTACTTGCGCTCGGCAGGGGATTTACTGCTAGTGTGCGGATCGATCCAGGGGGGGCCATGACGATGATACGCATGCTTGCAGCAACCGTTTCCGCTGCACTGATATCGCTCGCCACGCCCGCCGCCGCCCAGACGGTCGAGCAGCTTCAGGGATCGATGGAAGTCTTTTTCGCCGGCGGCAGCGGCGTCACGATCCGCAACAGCCTGGGGAAGGCGGGGAGCGCGGGCCATTGGCACATGGTCCGCCGAGTCACCGGCGCCACTTCCACTGAGCGCTGCTTCACTCGGCTCGAAACCCCTACGGTCCTCGAACAGACCAACAGCCGACCGGTCGGCTATTACGGGATCAACTGGGCTCAGGTGCGCGACGTCCGCTGGAGCGGCGACCGGCATGTCCATCTCCAGGCCGACCATATGGCCTCCGGCGAAAGCTCGGTGCTCAGCTTCGCCAGCCGCGACGATGCCGAAATGCTCCACGCCGTCTTCCTCTATCTGGCCGAGGAATGCGGCGGAATGTGACTCTGAACGCGATCTCCGGCCCGCAGCCGAAGTTCCGCTTTGGCCGCGGGCGGAAGTCCGATTAGAAGACCTGCATCCTTTCATCAGCCGATCCGGAGAGTAGTTGCGATGCCGAACACCGACCGCCCCCGCCCCAGCATCTGGCAACGCCTGAAGGCGCTCGTCACGGGCAGCGGTTCGGAAACGGACGCAGCGCCGTCGCACTCCGCTCCCGCAGCTCCTCCCGCCCCTGCCCCCGCTGCCGCTCCGGAGACCGCTGCTGCACCCGCTGCCGCTCCGGAACCCGCCGCTGCACCCGCGCCTGCGGCACGCCCGGAGGAGCTGGCGCCGCCGGCCCCGGTCGGGGGCCCACGCCACGATCCGGTGCCCGCAAAGCCCAAGCAGAAGCCTGCGGCAAAGCCGGCCGCGAAGGCGGAGGCAGTCGCCACGCCGAAGGCTGCGCCGAAGCCGGCAGCCAAGCCCAAGACGGCCGCCGCCAAGCCGAAATCCGCACCCGCCAAGGTCGCGCCCGCAGTCGATCCGGCCGCCGCTCAGCCCGCGCCTGCCCCCAAAAAGGCCAAGGCGCCCGCCACTGCCGCGCCCGACTACGCCGCGATGAGCAAGGCCGAGCTCTACGAGGAAGCGAAGAAGCGCGACCTGCCCGGCCGTTCGGGCATGTCGAAGGAAGAACTGGTCCGGGCGCTGTCGGCCGGATGACCGCCGCGCGTCAGAAGACTGCGCGCGGCGAATCCTCGCCCATCATCGCCTGGCGCACCAGCGGAATGGGCGGACCGCCGTGGCTCAGGAAACGGTCGTGGAACTGCTTCCACGCCGCCCGTCCGCCGCGGGTCGCGGTCCAGTCGTCGCGCAGCTTGCGGATCATCAGCTTGCCCAGCGTATAATTGAGATATGCCGGGTCATAGGTGCCCCGCGCCGCCTGCTGCCGGGCGTTGCCCTCGTCCTGATAGCATTGCTCCTGAAACATCCGCTGCGCTTCGGCCTGGGTCATCCCCTGGGCATGCAGGCCGATCGCCGCGAGGAAGCGGCAGTTGCGCAGCAGCGCATTCGAAAGCTGGCCGATATGGGTGGCCGCGTCGCCGTCGCGCAGCCCCGCTTCCCACATCAGTTCCTCGGCATAATGCGCCCACCCCTCGGCGAAGGCATAGCCGACGAACAGCCGCCCGACGGGCGAGCTGACGCGGTTGGCGTGGAGGAACTGAAGGAAGTGCCCCGGCCAGACTTCGTGGACGGTGGTGAACAACAGATCCGGCTCGCCCGGCACATAGGCACGCTGCACCGCCTCGGGCCAGCTCGGGTCCGGCGGCGAGATGTAATAGGTCGAGGGCAGCGAGTCCTCATAAGGCCCGGGAATGTCGATATAGGCCGAGTTCTGCCGGTTGTACGGCGGACTCTCCCGCACCGCGGCCTGTTCGGTCCCGGGGATCGACACGAGATCCTGCTCGGTCAGGAAGGCGCGCAGCTCGGGGATCTGCCGCCGCGCCGCCGCCACCGGGCCTCCTTCCGGCTTGATCGCGTTCATCTTGGCGATGCACGCTTGCACCGTCCGGCCCGGCGCGAAGCGTGCGCACTCCTGCGCCAGCGCCTGCTGGTTGCGCCGCAGGTCGGCGCGGCCCACCGCTTCCAGTTCGGCAAGCGGCACGTCGACGCCCTCGGTCAGCTTCAGCATCCGGGAGAACCGCTCGGGCCCGAGTGCGAAATCCCGCGAGGCATTGCCGCGCTGCGCGGCCATCCAGTCGCGCAAGCCGCGCATCGCCGCGCTCGCTTCGGCAGCGGCGGCGTCGAACTCGCGCTGCAGCCCGGCGTCGCCCACGCCGGCGAACGCCTGCTTGGCGTCGCCGACGTAATAATCGGCAAAGCCGCCGAATGCGGCGACGCCATAGTCGATGTAGCTCGCGGGCAGCGGCGTCGACAGATTGGCGCGGATCTGCTCGGTCGCGGCGGGCACTGCCTTCAGGAAATTGATCATTGCCCGCATCCGCGTCAGCGGATCAGCATAGTCGCGCGCCACGTAAACGTTGGGATCGAGTCCGCCGCCCACATACCAGGCCGGGTTGCGCTGCGGCTGATCGGCATCCTCCAGCCAGAAGAGCTGCCCCTCGGCCGCTTTCACCAGATAGTCGCGCTCGAACCGCTGCTGGGGAGTCAGCCCGCCGAACGCCCGTGCCTGGCGGATCACACCCTTCAGGAACTCGCCGCGCGCGCGAAGCCCCTCGGCGCTCCAGTCGGGCAGCTTGCCGTCAAACTCGTGGCGGCCCTGATAGACCGCGAAATAGGGATCGATCACGAACCACTGTTCGATGGTCGCGTCGCGAAACTCGTCCCAGCTCGCCGTCGCGGCGCTGGGTGTGACCTGATTGCCCGTCACCGCCACTTCGTCGCCGGGCGAACAGGCCGCCAGCGCCAGAAGCCCCGCGCCGAGCCACAGGCTGATGCGCATGCAGTCTCTCCGAATCGCTTTGCGCAGGATGCTGGCAGTTTGCGCAGCGCGGCGCCAGTCCCGCGACTCGCCGAAATCCGCTCCCGGACGCAAAAAAACGCGATTGCCGAGCAGCAGCAGCGGCGACTAAGCGATCGTCATGTCCGCCACCGCACCGTCGCATCCGTTCCGCGTCCACAACTTCCGCGCCTATTGGGTCGCGCGGCTCTGCGCGACGCTGGGGCAGATGGCGATGGTGATCGTCATCGGCTGGCAGGTGTACGACATCGCCCGCGAGACGATGAGCGTGAAGGAGGCGTCCTTCCAGCTCGGCCTGATCGGCGTGGCGCAGTTCCTGCCGCTGCTGGCGCTCTCGCTGGTTGCCGGCTGGGTGGCGGACCGTGTGGACCGGCGCTGGATCGCGCGCGGCGCGGTCGCGCTCGAGGCAGGGTGCGCCTTCGCGCTCTGCTGGCTCACCTATAGCGGCGCCATCACGCTTCCCGCGCTGTTCGCCATCGCTGCGCTCCTCGGAGTGGCGCGCGCCTTCGCCGGCCCGGCGCTCCAGGCGCTGGCCCCGAACCTTGTTCCCGCCGCGATCCTGCCCACCGCGATCGCGCTCAGTTCGATCGCCTGGCAGGGCGGATCGGTGATCGGGCCGGCGATGGGCGGCTATCTCTATGCCGCCGCGCAATGGCTGCCCTATGCCGTGTCGAGCGGTCTGTTCACGCTTTCCTTCCTGATGCTGATGCTCATCACGCCGGTTCCGCGCCGCGCGATCAAGGGCGCGCGCAATCCCTGGGCGCAGATGGTGGACGGGCTGCGCTATGTCCGTCGCAACCGGCTGGTGCTCGGCGCGATCTCGCTCGATCTCTTCGCGGTGCTGCTCGGCGGCGCCACCGCGATGCTGCCGGTCTATGCCCGCGACATCCTGCATGTCGGGGCCGATGGTCTCGGCCATCTTCGCGCCGCGCCTGCGCTCGGCGCGGTGGTGACGGCACTGCTGTTTTCCTGGCGTCCGCTTCGTACCGAGGTGGGGCGCAAGATGTTGCTGGCGGTCGGCGCGTTCGGTGCGGCAACCGTTGTATTCGGGCTTGCCGGGCCGGTGCTCGAGCCGTTGATCGGGCCGGGCGCGGTCGGCCACGATTTCGCTCCTGCCGTGCTGCTCTCGCTGGCGGCGCTCTTCGTGCTCGGCGCTGCGGACATGGTCTCGGTCTATATCCGCCAGTCGCTCATCCAGCTCTATACGCCGGACGAGATGCGCGGTCGGGTAGGCGCGGTCTCCACCCTCTTCATCTCGGGCTCGAACGAGCTCGGCGAAGCGGAATCGGGGTTCCTCGCCGCGCTCATCGGCCCGGTGGCGGCGGTCGTCGGCGGCGGCATCGGCGCCATCCTCGTTACCGGTCTCTGGGCGCGGATCTTCCCCGAGCTGCGCCGCGCGCGCACCTTCGATCCGCCCGAGAGCTTCGAATTCACCTCCACCACGCCCTCCCCGGCCAAATAGCGGCATCGCCTTTACCGATCCTTCGGCTCTGCCGTGTACCGTCGCGGCATGGGGAGCATTCACACGGACAAGGGCCTCGCCGCACGCACCACCCAGCGCACGCGGTGGCGCCGACGCGACGCGCTGACCGCGTCCGACAGCTCGATTCCTCCAACTCCTCAGCCACGGACAGGCCCGCGCGCGGAGACGCGCGTGATCGGCGCGATGGTCGCCGTGATGGTGTTCATCTGGCTGAGCCGCGCCACTGCCGGCTGGCTGCCGCAGTCCTCGCTCCTGCCCGAGCCGCTCGGCGCCGGCGCCGTGCTGGTCGCGACCTATCTGGCGATCCTGTTCTCGCTGCTCGCGCCGCGCATCCGCAATCGCCTCGAGCTGCACGGGGAAACGCGCGTGCGCGGCTATTTCCTGGAAGGCATGTTGTGGCACGCACTGCTGGGCCCGCTGCTGATCTTCGTCGGAGCCTCCTACTATCTCAGCTTCGCGGCGGCCGGCGGCGCGGGCATGGTCGCCTATCGCTGGATGGACTGCGCGCGCTGAGCCGCCGCGCACCTTGCGTTCGCCATTTCCTCCCCCCAAGTCGCACGCCAACGAAACATCAGGAGGTGCATGCGATGAAGGCCCAGACGATCCTCGACACCATCGGCAACACGCCGCACATCCGCATCCAGCGGCTGTTTCCCGATGCCGAAGTCTGGATCAAGTCCGAACGGTCGAACCCCGGCGGCTCGATCAAGGATCGCATCGCTCTGGCGATGGTCGAGGCCGCCGAGAAGTCGGGCGAGCTGAAGCCGGGCGGCACGATCGTCGAGCCGACCAGCGGAAACACCGGCGTCGGCCTCGCGATGGTAGCCGCGGTAAAGGGCTATCAGCTCGTTCTGGTAATGCCGGAAAGCATGTCGATCGAGCGGCGACGGCTGATGCTCGCCTATGGCGCGCGCTTCGATCTCACCCCGCGCGAGAAGGGGATGAAGGGCGCGATCGAACGCGCGAACGAGCTCGTCGCGCAGACGCCGGGTGCGTGGATGCCCCAGCAGTTCGAGAACCCGGCCAACATCGACGTCCATGTCCGCACGACGGCACGCGAGATACTCGAGGATTTCCGGGACTCTCCGATCGATGTCCTCATCACCGGCGTCGGCACCGGCGGGCACATCACCGGCGTCGCCGAGACGCTGAAGAAGGAGTGGCCGGAACTGAAGGTCTATGCCGTCGAGCCCGAACTCTCTCCGGTGATCTCGGGGGGACAGCCCGGCCCCCATCCGATCCAGGGCATCGGCGCCGGGTTCGTCCCCACCAATCTGCACACCGGCTCGATCGACGGAACCATCCAGGTCGATGCCGCGGTCGCCAAGGATATGGCCCGCCGCGCCGCGTCCGAGGAAGGCATGCTGGTGGGCATCAGCTCGGGCGCCACGCTCGCGGCGATCCTGCAAAAGCTGCCCGACTTGCCGGAGGGTTCGCGCGTCCTCGGGTTCAATTATGATACAGGTGAGCGCTATTTGTCGGTTCCGGAGTTCCTTCCGGAAAGCTGAGAGACTCGCATGAACCCCTGCTTAACGATAGAATAGCCGAGTCGGGGGACAACGCTTGAGACTTCCGGGGGGAACTCGTGCGAAATGCGATGATCTGTATAACCGTCATGCTGGCCGTCTTTCTCGGGTGGCCGCTGGCTTTCGGAGGGGATGCGCCGAGCGGCGTTCGGGAGGTTCGCGCGGCTGCATCCAGTGCCGTCGTGGCGGCGCGCTCGGTGCCGCGGGATCAGGCAAAAGTCGTTCGAGCGGGGTTCGATCCGGACGTGTCCGGCGTCACCGAACGGCCCGAGAGCTGCTACAACCGCTTCCGCCGGGAGAATCGGGCGTGCGAGCGGGGCAATGCGGGTGCGGCGTGTCGCCTGAAGGCCTCCGACCAGTGGGATCTGTGCGAAGCGCGGGGCGTCTGGACCGACTGAACATCCGCTCGCGCTGAGCACTGGCCGTCGTGCGGCAGGGCGCGCGCGGCTCTGTTCCGCCCGGGCGGCCGCTGCGCTATGGACGGGCGCCTGCCCCGCACGGAGCGATTCTTGCCTGTTCCCTTGCCCGACCTGCTCCGGCGCCTCGATGCGCTCTGGCAACGCCACGTGCCGCCGGGCAGCGAACATCACGTCCCGTCGCACCTTGCTGCGGTGTTGGCGCTCGTCGGCATGCTCGCGATCGCCGTCCCCACCACGCTGGTCGCGACGACGCCGCGGATCGATTCGTCCGCGGTTGCCGCAGCCGACACGGCGGCTGACCGCAAGCCGGTCATCCCGGAAACCCGGCTGCCTCCGGTCGAGCCGGTTGCCCTGGCGGAAGTGACGCCCGACGACGCGCGTTCGATCAACGCCTCCGTACCATTCTCCACTGCGCCCAATCCGGCGGCGGCCGCGTTCCGCATCTTCGGCGACGCCGCCGACCAGGCACGGGCAGTCGATTGCCTTGCCTCCGCCGTCTATTACGAAGCGGGCGATGATCCCGTGGGCCAGCGCGCGGTCGCGCAGGTCGTCCTGAATCGGGTGCGCCACCCTGCCTTCCCGAACAGCGTGTGCGGCGTCGTGTTCCAGGGTGCCGAGCGCAGCACGGGATGCCAGTTCACCTTCACCTGCGACGGTGCACTGGCGCGCGCGCCCTCGCCCGCCGCCTGGGAGCGCGCCCGCGGCATCGCCCGCGCGGCGCTGCATGGCGAGGTCTATTCGCCCGTCGGCCACGCGACCCATTATCACACCGATTGGGTCGTTCCCTATTGGAGTTCGAGTCTCGAGAAGATCACCGAGGTGAATACGCATCTCTTCTTCCGCTGGACGGGCTGGTGGGGAACGCCCGGCGCGTTCCGCCGAGGCTATGCCGGAAGCGAGCCGATGGAGCCGCGTCTCGCCCGCTTGTCGGCGCTCCATGCCGGCGATGGAACCGAGGAGATCGCCGAAGGCGACGTGCTCGCTCCCGAGGACTTCCCCGACGCCGCCGTGCCGCGCCCGCTGGCCGGCGACTCGAACAGCTTTCTGGTGACGCTCGATCCCGCCATCGGCGCGGACAGCTTCGCGGCGCTGGCGATCCGGACGTGCGGCGCCCGTCCCTATTGCAAGTTCATGGCCTGGACCGACCGCGCGAGCACGCCGTCGCGCCTGCCGCTCAGCTCGCAACAGGTTGCGTCGATGGCGTTCAGCTATCTGCGCGACGAGCGCCAGGGTTTCGCCAAGGCGCTGTGGAACTGCAACCGCTTCGAGCGGCCCAGCCCGCTCCAGTGCATGCGCGCGCAGCCGCTCGCAGCTTCCACTCCCGAGCCGTCGCCGCCCGCGATCGACTCCGCCGCCGCACCGGCGCCGCTCGCCGGGGTGCGCCGCCGCGGCGAACCTCAGCCGGCGCCCAGTCCGGCGGCGCGTCCGCCGGTGCGGTTCACCGTGCCCGCGCCGGCCGCCTCGTCCAGCCCGGCCGCACCCGCCCCCGCGCCCTAGACGCGCTCGATCAATTCGCGCGCCAGCGCGACTGCATCGGCTTCGGCGACATCGGTCACATCCGGCCGCAGCAGCCCCGCCGCTCCGGCAGTATCGACGCCGACGGTGGCGACTCCCAGCAGCCGCTGGAGTGGCCCCTGCCGCACTGTCACCGTCTGGATTCGGCCATAGGGCACCACCCAGTCCTGCTGTGCCAACACGCCTCGGGCGACCTGGAAGCTCTCGGGCAGCAGACCGTAGCGGTGGAAGCGGCGGCCCAGCAGCGCACCGCCGAGCAGGAACGGCAGCAGAAATAGAATCGGCCAGGCAGGCGGGAAGAAGAAGACCGCTGCACCCAGCGCAAGCGCAGGCAGCAGCACGTGATGCACCATCGCGCGCGGCACGTGCCGCCACGAAACCGGCCGCAGCGCCAGCCGCTCGAACGCGGGCAGGCCCGCCTCCGCCATCAGCGCCGCGATCTCCTCGCGCCGGGCAAACGGCGCCAGCCGCTGCCTGCCGGACGCGTCGTTGCTGCCGCCCAGCGTCTGGACGGCAAGCGCTCCCCAGCCGAACGCGCCGGTCAGTCCGCCGCGCCGCACCAGCCCCAGCTGGATGCGGCGGATCGCCACCACCGTCTCGCTGCGCCGCACCAGTCCGGCCACGCGCCGCAGCCGCCCCTCCGCGCTCGTCAGGCGAAAGCCGAAGTCCCGCACCACCGTCCGGGCGAGCCCCGAAAGCACGCCGAGCACCACCGCAAGGGCAACCAACCCCAGCACCACCTGCACCGTGATCCGGGCACGGAGTTCGGCTTCGCTGTCCTCGACCCAATCCGCCAGATCGGCGATTTCGGCGCCGAACATGCCGCCGAACAGCTCGACCGCACCGAACAGCGCCGCCACCCACAGCATTGAGAAGCTGAGCAGCCCGAACAGCAGCAAGCGGCCGGGCGCGAGGCGGTAGAGCAGGCGCTCCTCCGGCTCCTCCTCCTCCGTGGCACTGGCGGTGCGCTGCCGCGGCGCGGCGCCGCGCACCACCGTTCGCAGCCGCCGCGCCTCCTCCAGCGAGACACATTCGAGCAGGCCCTCGTCGGTCTCGCTGCCACCCGTTTCGAAGCGCACACGGGCCAGCCCCAGCATCCGCGCGAGCAGGCCCTGCTCGATCGCCACGTCCTGCACGCGCTCGCGTGGGATCGACCGGCGATGCCGGCTGACGATGCCCCGCTCGATCACCAGCTCGTCGGCACTGACGCGATAGGTGAAGCGCCGCCACGCCAGCCAGGCGAACAGCAGCCAGATCGCGCCGCCGGCGGCCGCAAGGGCGATCACGACCGCGGGCGAGGCCCACTCGATCGACTGGAAGGCCACGGCGCCCGCCGCCAGCAGTCCGGCGACGTTCGACGGCGCGTTGCGGAGGATGGTGAGGACGGGCGCGAACGGGTGCAGCCGCCGCGGCGCGCCGTCGGCGTCCTCGCTCACCAGGGCCGTTCCGTCAGCTGGGCGCGGATCGCGTCGCGGATCTCCTCGGCCCCCGCGCGCGTGATGCCCGGAAGCGCCACGGTGGCGGCATCGGTCCCAGCCGTGTGCAGCACCAGCGTCGCCACGCCGCAGCCGCGCTCGATCGGGCCCTGCGCCACATCGATATGCTGAACCCGCACGACCGGAACGATGGTGTGGGCGCGAAACAGCCAGCCGCGCGCTACATGCAGCTCGCGCCCGGTGAAGGCATAGCCCCAGCGGCGCCATCTGCGCGGCAGCGCGATTATGGTGGTCCACACGGCGACCGCTGCCGCCGGCGCGATGATCCAGCCGTGCGCAAGCCCCAGCTCGGGAAGCAACAGCACGTCGCCGAGTGCGGCGGCGACGAGCAGGATCAGCGCCCCGATCGCGGCGCGCACGCGCAGAACTGTAAGATAGCCGCGCTCGAGCGGTTCCAGCGGGACGAGCGGCAGCGTCATGCCATGCTTATGGCCGCCGCCGCCGCTTCATCTCAAGCAAAACCGTACCGGCTCACGCCGCGGCGAACATCTCCGCATCAAGCGCCATCACTGCGTCGCTGCCGCTCTCCACCTGGCGGCGCAGCCCTTCGGACTGCGGCAGAATGCGCTCGGCGAAGAAGCGCGCGGTGATCTGCTTGGCCTCGAGGAACTTGGCGTCCTCGGCGCCCTGCGACAGCTGCTCGGTCGCCGCCTTCGCCATGCGCAGCCACATCAGTCCTAGCGCGACCGTCCCCATCAGGTTCATATAGGGATAGGCGCCGGCGCCCACGTGATTGGGGTTCTGGAAGCCGTTCGAGGCCAGCCACATGGTCGCGCCCTGCAGGTCGCCCAGCGCCTTCTCGAGCCGCTCGGCAAAGTCCTTCAGCTCGGCCATCTCCTTCGCCGCCGCGACTTCGTCGGTCACTACCTTGAAGAAGGCCTGCACGGCGCGACCGCCGTTCTGCGCCAGCTTGCGGCCGACCAGATCCATCGCCTGCACGCCGTTGGTGCCTTCGTAGATCATCGCGATCCGCGCATCGCGGACATATTGCTCCATGCCCCATTCGGCGATGTAGCCGTGGCCGCCATAGACCTGCTGCGCATCCGTCGCGACCTTGTAGCCGATGTCGGTGCCATAGCCCTTGATGACGGGGGTCAGCAGCCCGACCAGATCGTCGGCAAGCTGCCGCGCCTCCTCGTCCTGCGCCTCCTGTGCCAGATCGACCTGAAGGCCGCCCCACAGGCACAGCGCCCGCAGCCCTTCGGTCAGTGCCTTGGCTTCCATCAGCATGCGGCGCACGTCGGGATGGACGAACAGCGGATCGGCCTTTTCCTCGGGCTCCTTGGGCCCGGTCAGCGCCCGCCCCTGGCGGCGATCGGCGGCATAGACGACGGCGTTCTGATAGGCGACTTCGGCGATACCGAGTCCCTGCAGCCCCACGCCGAGCCGCGCCGCGTTCATCATGATGAACATCGCGGCCAGGCCCTTCATCTCCTCGCCGACGAGCCAGCCCTTGGCGCCGTCATAGTTGAGGACGCAGGTCGAATTGGCGTGGATGCCCATCTTGTGCTCGATCGAGCCGCACGAGACGGCATTGCGCTCGCCGAGCGATCCGTCGTCGTTCACCAGGAACTTGGGCACCACGAACAGCGAGATCCCCTTGGTGCTGTCCGGCGCGCCAGGCGTTTTCGCCAGCACCAGATGGATGATGTTGTCCGTCAGGTCGTGCTCGCCCGAGGAGATGAAGATCTTCGTGCCGCTGATCGAATAGCTGCCGTCGGCCTGCGGTTCGGCCTTGGTCTTGATGAGGCCCAGGTCGGTGCCGCACTGCGGCTCGGTGAGGTTCATCGTGCCGCCCCACTCGCCGGACACCATCTTGGGGACGTACTTCTCCTTCTGCTCCTGCGATCCCTTGGCGAGCAGCGCCGCGATCGCGCCGTGCGTCAGCCCCGGATACATGGCGAACGCCATGTTGGCGGAGATCATATATTCCTGGAACGCAGTCGAAACGACGTGCGGCATTTCCTGCCCGCCGAACTCGGCCGGAGCGGAAAGCGTGCCCCAGCCGCTCTCGACGAACTGGCGATAGGCTTCCTTGAAGCCTTCGGGAGTCGTCACGCTGCCGTCGTCATGGCGCGTGCAGCCCTCTTGATCCCCGGACTGGTTGAGCGGGAACAGCACTTCGGCCACGAACTTGCCGCCCTCGTCGAGCACCGCCGAAACCATGTCGGGGCTGGCGTTGGCGAAGCCGGACAGCTCCGCATAGCGGTCGAGGCCGATCACCCGGTCCAGGATGAAGCGAGTGTCGCGCACGGGCGGCGTATATTGCGGCATGTGATGGTTCCTCAGGCGTTAGGGTCGGGCTGGCTTTCCAGCAGATCGACGAACGCCGCCAGCTCGGCGATCGCTGCGTCGATGTCCTGCTTCTGCCGGTCGAGCAAGTCGATGCGGTTACGGCAACGCTCGAGCGTCACCTGGCGCTGCACGCTTCTGTCGTCGTCGACGTCGTACAGGTCGATCATCTCGCGGATCTCGGCCAGGCTGAAACCCACGCGCTTGCCGCGAAGGATCCAGGCGAGCCGCGCGCGATCGCGATGCGAATAGACACGAGTCGTCCCGCGCCGCTCCGGCGCGATCAGCCCCTCGTCCTCATAGAAGCGCAGCGCGCGCGCCGTGACCTCGAACTCGGCGCACAGGTCTGAGATCGAGAAATGCTCGCGGTCGGTGCGCGGCTCAATGGGCGCATAGCCCGAAAGATCCGGTGCGGCGGACATGGAGGATAATTAGCTTACCTTTACGTGAACGTCAACCCTCCGAGGCGCAGAGCTGCCGCCCGCGCGGATCACGCAGCGCCGCTGCCTCCGCTTCGGATTCGCTCAGCCGAGTCGCTTCGAATCCGGCGAAGGATGCGCGCTGGGTGCAGCGTTCGCCGCAGGCGCCGGGCACTTGCCCGGGAAAGCGGATGCGCTCGCCGTCGAATTCGGCGTCGAAACTGCATCCCTCGCCAAGCTCGACTCGCATCGTGTCGCCGGCCCGGCTCACGCGCCCGCTTCCGCTGCAGCCGATCCCGTCGCCGTAATCGACATAGGCGCCGACGCGATATCCATAGCCGTCCGGGACGATGCACAGCCGGTCGCCGTCGCGCGCATACAGGCCTGCTATCTCGGTCTCGGCCGGATCGCGCACCAGCCCGCGCTCGATGGCGGCGGTTTCCAGATCGGCTGTCGGCGCGGCGGCATTGCGATCGCCCGGCGCCGTTCCGTCCGAGCAGCCCGCGAGCAGAAGCAGCACGGCAGCGGTTCGCCTCATTCGACTCGCGCCAGCCGATCGCCTTCGATCCGGCGGTAGAAGCAGCTCGCCGCACCGGTGTGGCATGCCGGTCCCGCCGGATCGGCGATCACCCACACGGCATCCTGATCGCAATCGATCCGCACCTCGCGGACGCGCAGCACATTTCCCGACTCTTCGCCCTTGCGCCACAACCGCTTGCGCGAGCGCGACCAGAAATGCGCCTCGCCGGTCTCCACCGTGCGCGCGAGCGCCTCTGCATCCATATGCGCCAGCATCAGCACGGCGGCGCTGGCGGAATCGGTCACCACCGCAGTGATCAGACCTTCGGCGTTCCATTTCGGGTCGAGGGCCAGGCCCTTCTCGCGCATCTCGTCCATGCGCCCGTCTCTACGCGATCCGGCGCCACGCTCAATGCCGCGCTCAATGGTTGCGGATCGCGTCGATCAATTCGCCCTTGTCCATCTTGGAACGGCCCTCGATGCCGATCTCCTTCGCCTCGTCGTACAGCTCGTCCTTGCTGCGCTCGTCGAGCGTGCCCTTGCGCTGGCTGATCGAGTCGTTGGCTTGCGCGTTGGCGATTCGCGCAGCCTTCTCCTTCGAGGCGCCTTCGTCGCGCAACGCCTCATAGGTGTCGTCGTTCTTGATCTGGCTGCCGTGGTCCTTGGCCATGGGAAACCCTCCTTTCCCTGCGGAAAACTCCTGAATTCACCCCGAGTTCAAACGAGTGTGACAAAAGGGCGACAAACGCGTCCGCGATCCCTATATGCCGCGCGACACCATCTCCCCCGAGGGCCGATGCTGACCACCAATCCGTTCGATGATGACAAGCTGCGTGAGGAATGCGGCGTCTTTGGCGTCTCAGGAGCCGAGGGTGCTGCCGCGCTCACTGCGCTCGGCCTGCACGCACTCCAGCACCGCGGCCAGGAGGCCGGGGGCATCACCAGCCACGATTCCTACGGCTTCCACACGCGCCACGCGATGGGGCTGGTCGGCGAGACGTTCAACGACGAGGAAGTGATCCGCCGCCTCCCCGGCACCGTCGCCTGCGGCCATGTCCGCTACTCGACGACGGGCGAGACGTCGCTGCGCAACGTCCAGCCGCTCTATGCCGAGCTGGCGAGCGGCGGCTTCGCCGTCGCGCACAACGGCAACATCTCGAATGCAATGCGGCTGCGTGCCGAGCTCATCTCGCGCGGCTCGATCTTCCAGTCGACCTCCGACACCGAAGTCATCATCCATCTGGTCGCCACTTCGGGCTATCGCACGCTGCTCGACAAGATCGTCGACGCGCTCAAGCAGGTCGAGGGCGCCTATTCGCTGATCATCATGACGCCCGAGGGCATGATCGCCTGCCGAGACCCGCTCGGCATTCGTCCGCTGGTGATGGGTCGCCGCGGCGACGCGGTGATCTTCGCGTCGGAAACCGTCGCGCTCGACGTGGTCGGCGCCGAGTTCGAGCGGATCGTCGATCCGGGCGAGCTCATCGAAGTCCGCGGCACCGAAGTGACGTCGCATCGCCCGCTGCCGCCCCATGCGCCGCGTCCGTGCATCTTCGAATATGTCTATTTCTCGCGGCCCGATTCGCTCGCCGCGGAGCAATCGGTCTATTCGGTCCGCAAGGCGATCGGCGCCCAGCTCGCGATCGAGGCCCCGGTCGAGGCCGACATCGTGATCCCCGTCCCCGATTCGGGCGTTCCGGCGGCGATCGGCTATGCGCATCAGTCGGGCATCCCGTTCGAGCTGGGGATCATCCGCTCGCATTACATGGGCCGCACCTTCATCCAGCCGACCGACGCGGTCCGCCATCTCGGGGTCAAGCTCAAGCACAACGCGAACCGAGAGGTCGTGGCCGGAAAGCGCATCGTGCTGATCGACGATTCGATCGTGCGCGGCACCACCTCGTCGAAGATCGTGCAGATGATGCGCGATGCCGGCGCCAGCGAAGTGCATATGCGGATCGCCAGCCCGCCGACCAAACATCCCTGTTTCTACGGCGTCGACACGCCCGAGCGCTCGAAGCTGCTGGCGGCGCAGATGGACCTCGCCGAAATGACCGGCCACATCAAGGCGGACAGCCTCGCCTTCGTCTCGATCGAGGGGCTCTACAAGGCGCTTGGCGAGAAGAGCCGCTCGGCCTTCCGCCCCAGCTATTGCGACGCCTGTTTCTCCGGCGATTATCCCACGTCGCTCACCGATCAGGACGAGCGCGAGACCAACGGGCAGTTCGGCCTGCTTGACCCGGTCGCCTGACAGCCCCTAGGCGGCGCGCATGTCCGAAACGTCACTCTCCGGTAAGGTCGCGCTCGTCACCGGCGCCAGCCGCGGCATCGGCGCCGCCACTGCCAAGGCACTCGCGGCGCGGGGCGCCCACGTGATCCTCACTGCGCGCACCGCGGGCGCGCTCGAGGAAGTCGAGGAAGCGATCCATCAGGCGGGCGGCACTGCCACCATCGCTCCGATGGACCTCACCGAAAAGGATTCGATCGCGCGGCTCGCCGCTGCCGTCGCCGAACGCTGGCCCGCACTCGATATCCTGGTTCTCAACGCCGCGATGCTCGGCTCGCTCGCGGCCGTTCCGGCGATCGATTCGAAGGAGTTCGCACAGGTGCTGACGCTCAACGTCAGCGCCCAGGCGGCACTGCTCACGTCGTTCGATCCGCTGCTCCGCAAGGCGGAGGGCGGCGCGCGGGTGATCGGCCTCACCTCCAGCGTCGGCCGCAATCCGCGCGCCTATTGGGCCGCCTATGGCGCGTCGAAGGCCGCGTTCGAAACGCTGCTGCTCGCTTATGGCGAGGAAGTGCGCCACATCACCGGCATCCGGGTCGCGATCGTCGATCCGGGCGCCACGCGCACCAAGATGCGCGAGCGCGCCTTTCCCGGCGAGGATCCCCAGAGCCTCAAACCCCCCGAAGCCGTGGCGGAGCGCATTCTCGCGCTGGCCGTCAACGGCTTCGAAGTCGGGCATTTCGAGCGAGTAGACTAAGCCCGAGTGGCGGCGATCACTCGGCGTCGGTCGCGTCGATCAGCCGGTCGACGAACGCCGCCCGCTCCGCCCACAGCGCCGGATCGCTCGCGCGCGGCCATGCGCCGGAGATCACCACTACCGTGCGGCTCTCGGGGTCGATCGTGATGGTCTGGCCGAAAATCCCCTGCGCGCCATAGCGGCCTTCGGGATAGGTCCACCATTGATAGCCGTAGCCGAAGCCGCCTGGCCGCACCGTCGCGTGCGCCCGAGTCGCATCGGCCATCCATCCTTCGGGCACTACGCCCGGCG
Organism: Sphingosinithalassobacter sp. LHW66-3; assembly: GCF_050703275.1. Lineage (GTDB taxonomy): Bacteria > Pseudomonadota > Alphaproteobacteria > Sphingomonadales > Sphingomonadaceae > Sphingomonas. The sequence goes on along the minus strand of NZ_CP193482.1, from coordinate 456,238 downwards.
CGCCTTCCAGGATGAACTGGCCGAAGCGGGCATAGTCGCGCAGGCTCACCGAAAGGCAGCAGCCGCTCACCTCGTTGCCCGACGGATCGACCATCCACACCGCGTCGGTCTCCATGCCATAGGGCTGCCAGACCTTCTCGCTCAGATACTCCGCCAGGCTCTTGCCGGTGGCGTTGCGCACCAGCACGCCGATCAGATTCGTCTCGCCGGTCTTGTACACCCATTTGCTGCCCGGCTCGGCTTCGCGCTCCAGCCGGCGCATGAAATAGACGGTCGGGTCTTCCCCCGCCGGCACCGGCTCGAGGAACATGCGCGCGACATCCGAATTCGGGTCCGTATAGTCCTCGTTCCACCGCGCGCCCGAGGTCATCGTCAGCAGCTGCGCGATGCTCACCCCGTCATAGGCGCTGCCGGCCAGCTCCGGGATATATTTGGTCACCGGCTCGTCGACCGAGTCGATATAACCGTCGGCGATCGCCGCCCCCAGCAGCGTCGAGGTGAAGGATTTCGCGACCGAGAAGCTCGTCCAGCGCCCCTCGGGACCATAGCCGCGCGCATAGCGCTCGAGCCGGACCTTGCCGTCCTGCACCACGATCAGTCCCGCGATATTCTGCTCGGCGATGAACGCGTCGAGCGCGGCGGCGTCGATCGGCAGCGGCGCACCCGGCGGCAGCGGCCGGGGCGTCGCCGACGCCTCGACGACATGCACCGGAAACACCTTCTCCATGTTCGGAAAGTTCGCGTCGCGCTGCTCCTGCGACCAAAACAGCACCTCGGCACCCACCTGGCGCAGCCGGCTCTGCTCGGCTTCGCTCTGCGGCACGGCGGTGACCGGCGCGTCCTGTGCCGCCAGCGGGGTTGCCAGCGCCAGCGCCGACAGCATCAGAAACGTCCGCATCATCTCTCCTTTATCAGCGTGACTTGCGCGACATCGGTACTCCCGCCGCGAAACCCGCCCTCGCAATACATCAGATAATAGCGCCACAAGGCAATGAACCCGCTGTCGAATTCCGTCGGAAGCCGGCCCGCCGCCACTGCGGCGTCGAAATTCGCCCGCCACTGCCGCAGCGTCTCGGCATAGCTTGCGCCGAACGACACCCGATCCTCCCAGCGCAAGCCGCAGCGCTCGGCGATCGCCCTGAAGCGGCTTTCGTGGATCAGCAACCCGCCCGGAAAGATATAGGTCTGGATGAAGTCGACGTTGCGGGCATAGCCGGCGAACAGCGCATCGTCGAAGCTGATATACTGGATCGCCGCCCTGCCGCCCGGCTTCAGCGCGCGCGCGACGGCACTCAGATAGGCGCTCCAATATTCCTCGCCGACCGCTTCGACCATCTCGATGCTGGCGACCGCGTCGAAGCGGTCGTCGACTTCGCGATAGTCGGTAAGGGAAATGGTGACGCCATCCAGCCCTTGCCGTGCCATGCGCGCTTCGGCAAAGCGCTTCTGCTCGCTGGAAAGCGTGATGGCGTGCACCTTGCGCCCCGCCCGCGCAGCGGTTTCCGCGAACGATCCCCAGCCGCAGCCGATTTCCAGGATCGTGTCGCCCGGCGCCGTCCCGGTCCGCGCCAACATCACCTCCAGCTTCGCTGCCTGCGCCTCCTCGAGCGACTGGCCGGGAGCGGCATAGAGCCCGCTCGAATAGGTCATGCCCGGATCGAGCCACGCCTCGTAGAAGTCGTTGCCCAGGTCGTAATGATATTCGATGTTCCGACGCGCCCCGATCCGGCTGTTGCGGCGCAGCCAATGCGCGGCACGCTTGGCGAGCCGCGCGAGTCCGCTCGCCCGCGCCTGCCGCGCCAGCGTGCGGCGGTTGGCGCTGAACAGCGCGAAGAGCTGCACGGGATCGGGGCTCGCCCATTCGCCCGCCGCCCAGGCTTCGTACCAGCCGCTCGATCCGTCGAGCGCCAGCCGCAGCAGCGCGCGCCAGCTGCGCAGCTCGACGACCGCTGCGGGCCCCTGCGCACGGCCACCCAGCATTCGCCCGCTCCCGTCGGGAAGGGTGAGTTGAAGCGCGCCCAATTCCATGCGCGCATCGAGCTGGTCGAGCATCCTGCGGAAGAAGGGAGCGAAGGGCACCAGCAACCAGCCGCCCGGCGATGCGCCCGAACGTCCCCCTCCGTACCGACGGCCCCTGTTCCGCACCGGTGCGCTCATCGCCGCCCTAGATGCACGCGACGCCGCGCGCGGGCAAGCGGATTTGCGGCAACCCTCGTTCAGCCGAGCCGCGCCGCGGCCTCCAGCGCGCGTTGGCGGCCCTCGCGATGCGCCACGATCTTCGCGGGATAGGCCGCGGGGCGGCATCCCTCCGCCTCGGGATCGTGGATCGCCGCTGCGGACACCGCGGCCAGTTCGGGCACCCACTCGCGGATATAGGCGCCGGCGTCGAACCGCTCGGACTGGACGAGCGGCGCCATGATCCGCCCCCACATGTTCGAATCGATCCCGGTGCCCGAAACCCATTGCCAGTTCACGGCATTGTTGGCGTAATCGGCATCGACCAGCGTGTCCCAGAACCAGCGTTCGCCTTCACGCCAGTCGATCAGCAGGTGCTTCACCAGGAAGCTTGCCGCGATCATCCGAACACGGTTGTGCATCCATCCGGTCGCCCACAGCTGCCGCATCCCCGCATCGACGATCGGATAGCCGGTGCGGCCGCGCTGCCACGCGCGCAGATCCGCCTCTGCCCCGCTCCGCTCCGCCAGCGCAGCGCGTCGAACCTGGCGCGCCCGTTGCGCGCGCCATAATCGGGCATGTCGAGCACCAGGTTGCTTGCGAAGTCGCGCCAGGCGAGCTCCTTGCGGAACTTCATGCCGGCGTCGGCCGCCGCGACTGCGTTCCACAGGCTGCGCGGCGAGATTTCGCCGAAATGCAGGTGCGGCGACAGGCGCGCTGTCGCGTCCGCGCTCGGCAGATCGCGCTGGGCACTATAGGCGGCGACCTGCGCCGCGAAACGCTCCGCCTTCCGGTGCGCCTCGGCTTCGCCCGGCGTCCAGGCGTCGCCGAATGCGGCGGCCCAGTCGGGCTTCTCGGGCAGCAGCTTCCAGTCGGCCAGTGCCTCGCTTTCGGGCCATCGCTCGGGTGCGGGAATGCGGTGCGGGCTCGGGAGAGCGTCGCCGGGCGGCATCCGCTCGCCCAGCGCCCGCCAGAAAGCGGAATAGACCTTATAATGTCCGCCCGATCCGGTAGTGACCGCGCCGAGCGGCGCCAGGTGATTGCCGTCGTGCAGGGACAGCCGCTCGCCCAGCGCGTCCTCGGCCGCGCGCCACCAGGGTTCGGCATGGCGGATCGCGTGGATGCGCTCGGCGCCGGTTTCCCCGGCGAGCGCTCCGAGCACCTCGGCCGCCCGGCCGCGGCGCAGGATCAACCGCGCCCCCTTGTCTTTCAGCGCGTCGGCGAGCGCGGCGAGGCTGTGGTGCAGCCACCAGCGCTGCGCCGCGCCGATCCGCCATCTGCCCGGCGTCTCATCGTCGAGCACATAGACCGGAATCACCGGCCCCTCTCCGCAGGCGGCGGTGAGCGCGGGCTGGTCGTGCAGCCGCAGATCCTGGCGCAGCCACAGCAGCACGGGCTTCGTCATCGTTGTCGCATCCCCCGATACGGAACGACGCGCCCGCCCCGCCGGGGGAGGACGCGTCGCTGCGCTTGTGCCGGTTTCTCCCGGTCAGCTCATGTTCTGGCGCGCCGCCGCGAACTCGTCGGGCTGCAGATAGGTGTCGCCGTTGGTGTCATAGTAGAAGAAGCCGTCTGCCGCGCGATTCAGCTGCTCGGGACGGGCATAGGGCATCGTCTCGTCGTTCGGCTTGGGCGCATTCGGATCGAGACCCACCGCATAGATTGCGAACTCCGCGACCGAAAGCTGGCCGTCGTCGTTGCGGTCGAGCTCCTCGAACGTCATCCGGCCGGTGTCCATGCCGCCGCTGGCCATGCTCCCGGCCGAGCCGCTCATCGTGCTGCCGGTGGAGTCGCTCATCGTGGCCGTGTCGCTGCTCGTCGAGCCCGCGCTGCCGCTCATCGTTCCGCCGGAGTCGGTCGACGCCATGTCGCTTCCGCCGCTCATGTTGCCGGTGCCGCCGGGGATCGGCGTCGCTTCGACAGTCGCGAGATACTCGTCCTCCAGCGTGCGCACGTCACGATAATAGCCGGCCTGGTCGAGCCCCGAGCGCCGCTGCTGCTGCTCGGGCGCCAGCGTGACGTTCATCATGTCGACCGGCACCGGCACGGCGACATAGGTGTTGTCTTCAAGCGCCGTCGTTTCGACGGGCTCGACTTCTGGCTCGGCGTTGCATGCCGCCAGCACGCCGGCGGCGGCCAGTGTCGCGCAACCGATCGCGATTCTGCTCGAAAAACGCATCTTCTCTCCTCCTCTGCGAAAAACCCGGAGGGAAGAATGGGTGGAGGGCCCCGCTTGTTCCGTCAGAGCGCGTGCGGCGCCTTGTCCACCATCCAGGTCTGGCCCTTCGCCGCCAGCTTCTGCAGGTCGGCCGGCTTTCCTTCGGCGACCGCCCTGTGCTGCGCGACGACCGCGCTTTCGAACGTCGCCGCCGGATCGTCATAGAGTACGCCCAGCGCCATCGGGAACGGCCCGAACGGCATCTCGACCAGCAGATGCGCGATGGTGCGGTTGGTCACGTCGTGCACCAGCACGCCCGCCGCTTCCCACTCGCCGTCGTTCACCTCGACAACCTTCAGCGTCAGCGTATCGCGATCGAGCGCCAGCCCCCTCGTGCCGCCGGCAAACAGCAGCGGCGCGCCGTCCTCCACCCACAGCTGGTTCGTGACTGCGTTCGGCTTGGCAGTAAAGGGCTCGAAAACCTCGTCGTTGTAGACGATGCAATTCTGGAAGATCTCGACGAACGCCGCGCCCTTGTGGGCATGCGCGGCCTTCAGCACTTCGGGCAGCTTCTTGTTGACGTCGATCCCCCGCGCGACGAACCGCGCGCCCGAGCCGAGCGCGAAGGCACAGGGCTTGGCCGGATGATCGACCGATCCGAACGGAGTCGAGGGCGAGCGCGTCCCCTCGCGGCTGGTGGGCGAATATTGCCCTTTGGTCAGGCCATAGATCTCGTTGTTGAACAGCAGGATCTGGCAATCGAGATTGCGGCGCAGGATGTGCATCGTGTGATTGCCGCCGATCGACAGGCCATCACCGTCGCCGGTGATGATCCACACGTCGAGATCGGGATTGGCGAGCTTCACTCCCGTCGCCACCGCCGGCGCGCGGCCGTGGATGGTGTGGAAGCCATAGGTTTCCATATAATAGGGAAAGCGCGACGAGCAGCCGATGCCGCTGATGAAGACCGTGTTCTCCGGCGTGGCGCCGATCTCGGGCATGGTGCGCTGCACCGCCTTCAGGATCGCATAGTCGCCGCAGCCCGGGCACCAGCGGACCTCCTGGTCGGTTTCCCAGTCCTTGGGGCTGGTCTTGACGGGCGTCATCTCGTTCATGGCCGGAGCCTCGGAAAGTTAGGGGAAAGTAAAGTAAGGCCAATGCAGTTCCGGTCACGGGTTCACTGCCTCGGGGCTCGGCAACTGGCTGTCGTCGGGGCGCACTTCCCCGCCCTCGTTGTCCGGCACGCCGTCGAAAAACGCGCCGATCGCCGCCTCGATCTCCGCAATGCGGAAGGGTTGGCCCGACACCTTGTTGAGCGGCCGTGCATCGACGAGGAACTGGTCGCGCAGCACGGTCTTGAGTTGGCCGGTGTTCATCTCGGGTACGAGGATATTCTCGTATCCCTTCAGCAGCGCGCCCAGATTTTTCGGCATCGGCCAGATGTGGCGGATGTGGACGTGGCTCACGTCGAGGCCCTTGCGGCGCGCGCGGCGCACGGCCTGATAGATCGGCCCATAGGTCGAGCCCCAGCCGACCACGACCAGCTTGCCGCTGGTGTCGCCCAGCGCGACGTCCTGATCGGGCACGTCGACGTTCGCTACCTTTTCTCGGCGCGCGTCGGTCATCGCCTGATGGTTGCCCGGCGAATAGTCGATGTTGCCGGTCCCGGTCGCCTTTTCGATCCCGCCGATGCGGTGGAGCAGGCCGGGCGTGCCGGGCTTCACCCAGGGGCGCGCGCCTTTTTCATCGCGCGCATAGGGCAGGAAGGTCTCGCCCTCCGCCGGCGGCGTCGTCAGGAACTGCACCGGGAACGGCGCATAGCCGCTCATGTCGGGCACTTTCCACGGCTCTGCGGCATTGGCGATATAGCCGTCGGTCAGCAGCATCACCGGGGTCATATATTGTGTCGCGATCCGCACCGCCTCGATCGCCACGTCGAAGCAATCGGCCGCCGATCGCGCGGCCAACACCGGCATCGGCGCGTCGCCGTTGCGGCCATAGACTGCCTGGTAGAGGTCCGACTGTTCGGTCTTGGTCGGCAGCCCGGTCGAAGGGCCGCCGCGCTGGCTGTTGACGATGACGAGCGGCAGCTCGGTCATGATCGCCAGCCCCATCGCCTCGCCTTTCAGCGCGATGCCGGGCCCGGAGGAAGAGGTGACGCCGAGGGATCCCGCATAGGAAGCACCCAGCGCCGCCGCGATCGCCGCGATCTCGTCCTCCGCCTGAAAGGTGGTGACGCCATATTCCTTGAGCCGGCTCAGGTGATGCAGGATCGCCGAGGCGGGGGTGATCGGATAGCCGCCGAAGAACATCGGCAGCGACGCGAGCTGCGCGCCCGCCACCAGCCCGAGCGAGATCGATTCGGCGCCGGTGACGGTGCGGTAGAGGCCGGGTTCGGCCGGGGCAGCAGGCACGTGCAGCCGGCCCACCTGCCCGCCCAGCTCGGCGGTCTCGCCATAGGCGTGGCCCGCGTTGAGCGCCGCGATATTCGCCTCGGCGAGCTCGGGCGCCTTGGTGAACTTGGCCTTGAGCCAGTCGACGATCGGCTGGCGCTCGCGATCGAACATCCAGAGCGCCAGCCCCAGCGTCCACATGTTCTTGCAGCGCAACGCTTCCTTGTTGCCCAGGCCGAACGGCTTCACCGCATCGAGCGTCAGCTGCGAGATGTTCAGCTTCATCAGCTGCCATTTCGCCAGGCTGTCGTCCTCGAGCGGATTGGAGTCGTACTTCGCCTTGGCGAGATTGCGGTCGCCGAACTCGCCTTCGTCGGCGATGATCAGCCCGCCGGGCTTGAGCGCCTCGACATTCACTTTCAGCGCCGCCGGGTTCATCGCGATCAGCACGTCGGGCGCGTCGCCGGCGGTATCGATCTCGGTCGATCCGAAGTTGATCTGAAAGGCCGAAACGCCGAACAACGTGCCCTGCGGTGCGCGGATTTCGGCGGGAAAGTCGGGAAAGGTCGCCAGATCGTTGCCGGCGAGCGCGGTCGACAGGGTGAACTGGCCGCCGGTCAGCTGCATGCCGTCGCCGGAATCGCCTGCGAAGCGGACGACGACCGCCTCGGGCGGCGGATTGGCCGAGGCCTCCTCGGGCGTCAGCTGATGCGTGGCGGTTGCCATGTGCCGGTTCCTGCTGTCGTTCTTTTCGTCTTGTCCTGCGTGGCATTACGCCTGCCGAGCGCTTCTCCCAAGGTAGAAAAACGCAGGGCCGATGCAACGGCCGCTTTGCCGGGGCCTCGCGCACGGCCATTTACCAGCGGTGCCCGCCTCCTCTACGAACCGGTCGCATCATTGGAGTATCGCCTATGTCCGATCCGTTCGTTCGTTCCGACGTCCGCCAGTTCCTCGACATGCTGGAAAAGATGCCGACGCCGCGAATGCACGAAGTCGATCCGGCGACGGCGCGCGCGCAGTTCGACGCGATGAAGGATCTCGCCGATCTTCCCGTCCGCGATTGCGCGGTCGATCGCGCGCTCGAAATCCCCGGCGATCAGGAACCGATCCCCGCACGCCTGTTCGACTGCCGCGACGATCGCGAGCCCGGCCCGGCCCTCGTCTTTTATCACGGCGGCGGGTTCGTGATCGGTTCGGTCGCGACTCACGTGGGCTTCTGTGCCGAGCTGTCGCACGCGCTCGACCTGCCGGTGATCTCGGTCGATTATCGGCTCGCGCCCGAACATTGCTGGCCCGCCGCGCCCGACGATGCCGAAGCCGCCGCCCGCTGGATCGCCTCCAGCCCCGACGCGCTCGGCCGCAACGTCACTGGCCTCGTGCTCGCCGGAGACAGCGCGGGCGGCACGCTCACCGTGGTCACGGCGATGGCGCTGCGCGATCGCCCGGCGGCAGTGCCGGTCATCATCGCGCAATTCCCCATCTACCCCGCCGTCGATCTCCAGACCGAATATCGCTCGCAGCAGCTGTTCGGCGAGGGCTTCCTCCTCACCAATGACGGCATGAAGTGGTTCGGCGACGCCTATCGCGCCGATATCCAGCACATGCGCGCTTCGCCGCTCCAGGGCGAGATGCACGGCCTGCCGCCGGCACTGGTGCTCACGGCTGGTCTCGATCCGCTGCGCGATCAGGGCCGCGCCTATGCCGGACGGCTGATCGAGGCGGGCGTGCCGGTGATCTTCCGCGAGGCGGTCGGCAATATTCACGGCTTCATCACGCTCCGCCGTGCCATTCCGTCCAGCGTCGGCGACGTCGCCGGCGCGCTCGTCGCGTTGCGGGGGCTGATCCGCGAAGCCGAAGCGCAGCGGGTGATGGCGCAGGCGGCGGAATGACGCCGGCAATTGTGCCGGCACTTCCGGGCTGGCAGGAGCGGCCCGCGACTCGCCACGGCGCGCGTGAGGAACAGAAGCGATGACCAGGCCCGATCTTCCCTACCGCCCCTGCGCGGGCGTCATGCTCGTCAATCGCGACGGCCGCGTATTCGTGGGCCAGCGGCTCGATTCGGTGCTCGAGGCGTGGCAGATGCCGCAGGGCGGGATCGATCCCGGCGAGGATCCCTATCAGGCCGCGCTGCGCGAACTGGGCGAGGAAACCGGCGTGCGTCCCCATCATGTCGAGCTGATCGCCGAGGCTCCCGAGGAACTGACCTATGATCTGCCCGAAGAGATGATCGGCGTCGTCTGGAACGGCAAGTGGCGCGGCCAGCGGCAGCGCTGGTTCCTCTTCCGCTTCACCGGCGAGGACCATCACATCGATATCCGCACGCCCGAGCCCGAATTCCGCGCCTGGCGCTGGGCCGATCCCGCCGAACTCCCGGACATCATCGTCGGCTTCAAGGTCGATCTCTATCGGCGGCTGCTCGAAATCTTCGCCGAGCCGCTCGCGCGGAACGGCGGAGCCGCCTGAGCCTGCCCTTTTCCCGCCGCAACCCGGTGCCTAAAAGCTTCGCCGTGCGTATCCTGCTTTTCCTCGCAGCGCCGCTGCTGCTCGCCAATACGAGCGATCCGGAGACTATTCCGCAGCCGATCCGGGCGATGCTCGACGCTGCGATGGAAGCGGGCAGCGACAGCGACGTCACGGTATTGATGCGCTACGCCCGCGGCGTCTCGCCCGAAAGCGCCGAGGCAGTGGCGACGCTGGTCGAGACGTGGCGCACCGAGCGCCGCCGCGCGCACGAGCGCGAACTGCGCCAGGCCGGTTTCTTCGAGCTGGTGAAGGGCCGCGCCGAACTCGGCGGCTATGCCACCACCGGCAACACCCACACCACCGGCCTCAGCGGCGTGCTCGACATGCGGCGCGAGGCATTGAAGTGGCGTCACAAGCTGCGGCTCCAGGTCGATTATCAGGAGAGCCGGGGCGTTATCAGCCGCGAACATTATCTCGCAGCCTATGAGCCCAACTACAAGATTGATGACCGCAGCTACGTCTATGGCGCCGCACAGTTCGAAAGCGACCGTTTCCTCGGCTATGACGAGCGTTATTCGCTCTCGGCCGGCTTCGGCTATGTCCCTGTCCGCGGCTCGGGCCTCACCGTCGAGCTGGAACTCGGCCCCGCGTTTCGACAGACCAATTTCACCGACGGGACCACCGAAGGCACGGTGGGCGGCCGCGGCTCGCTCGATCTCGACTGGAAGCTCTCGCCGACGATCACCTTCCTGCAGAACGCCTCGGCCTATATCCAGAATGCCAACAGCACGCTGCTGAGCAAGACGGCGGTTCGCGCGAAGCTTTTCGGCCCGGTTTCGGGGCAGCTTTCCTATCAGCTTCAGTATGAAAGCGCGCCGCCCGCCGGCAGCGTGAGCACCGACACCACGACCCGCGCGTCGGTGGTGGTGGATTTCTAGGCGCCGCTGCCGGTTCACCTTGCCGCGATTTCGGGCTAGTGCCCCGGCGATGACAGAACTTTCCTCCGTCGAAGCCGATGCCGTCGAGCGCGCACGCGCCGCGCCGATGCTCGAACGGACCCGTGCCTGGGCGGCGATCAACAGCGGAACGCGCAACCTGCCGGGGCTCGCGCGCATGGTCGACGCGCTCGCCGATGCCTTTTCCGCGCTGCCCGGCCACCTGACGCTGGAGGAGCCTGATCCGGTGGAGAGCGTGACGCTGGACGGCCGCGTCGAGGCGCTCGACCACGGGCGCCACCTGCACGTCACGGTCCGTCCCGAAGCGCCGGTCCAGCTTCTCTTCACCGGTCATATGGACACGGTGTTCCCGGTCGATCACCCCTTCCAGTCCGAGCGCTGGCTCGACAACGGGCATCTCAACGCCCCCGGCGCCACCGACATGAAGGGCGGGCTCGCGCTGATGCTCGCCGCGCTCGAAGCATGCGAGGCAAGCCCGCTCGCCGCGCGGTTCGGCTATGAGGTCGTCCTCAACTCGGACGAGGAGACCGGCTCGCACAGCTCGGCCGCGCTGCTCGCCCGCGCCGCACGAGCCAAGGCCGCCGCCCTCACCTACGAGCCCGCGCTTCCCGACGGCACGCTCGCGGGCGCGCGCGGCGGCACCGGAAATTTTGCGCTCGTCGTCCGCGGCCGCAGCGCGCACGCCGGCCGCAATCCCGAGGAGGGGCGCAACGCCCTCGTCGCCGCCGCCGATCTGGCGCTCCGCCTCGCCGCGGCGAAGCAGGAGGGGCTGTCGGTCAATCCCGCTCGGATCGACGGCGGCGGGCCGAACAATGTCGTGCCCGAGCTCGCGATCCTGCGTGTCAACTTCCGCCCGCGCAGCCCTGCGGCGATCGACGCCGCCCAGGCCGCGATCGACGCCGCGCTCGCCGAAGTCGCCTCCGCCCACGATGTGAAAATCGAACGCTACGGCAGCTTCAATCGCCCGCCCAAGCCGCTCGATCCGGGTGCCGAGCGGCTGTTCGCGCTGGTCAAGGCGGCCGGCGCCGATCTCGCGTGCCCGTCGCCTGGAAAGCCACTGGCGGCGTGTGCGACGGCAACAACATCGCCGCTTGCGGCGTGCCGGTGGTGGATACGATGGGCGCGCGCGGCGGCGCGATCCATTCGTCCGACGAATATCTCATTCCCGAAAGCCTGGCCGAACGCGCCGCACTTTCGGCGCTCACCATTCTCCGGCTGATCGACAAAGGAGCCCCATGAGCTTCCGCATCCGCGCCGCGCGCGACGAGGACCTGCAGCATCTCTACGAAATGGCGAAGCTCACCGGCGGCGGCTTCACCAATCTGCCGCCCGAGCGCGACGCGCTGAAGGCGAAGCTCGCGCGCAGCCATATCGCCTTCGCGCGTACCGAGGATGTGGTCGCCGACGAGCTGTTCGTGCTGGTGCTGGAAAACGCCAGGACCGGCGAAGTTCGCGGCACCTGCCAGATCTTCACGCAGGTCGGCCAGCGCTGGCCCTTCTACAGCTATCGCCTGTCCACCGTGACCAAGCACAGCGAGGAGCTGAAACGCACATTCCGCGCCGAAATCCTCGGCCTCGTCAACGATCTCGAGGGCTGCTCCGAAGTCGGCGGCCTGTTTCTCCATCCCGGCGAGCGCGCGGGCGGGCTCGGCCTGCTGCTCGCGCGCAGCCGCTATCTCTTTATCCGCCGCCATCGCGCCCGCTTCGCCGAGCGGCTCCTCGCCGAGCTGCGCGGCGTGATCGACGAAGCCGGCGGCTCGCCCTTCTGGGACGGCGTTGCGGGCCGCTTCTTCGGCATGAGCTTTCAGGAAGCCGATCAGTTCAATGCCATCCACGGCAATCAGTTCATCGCCGATCTGATGCCCAAGCATCCGATCTACACCGCGATGCTCACCGAGAGCGCGCGCAACGTGATCGGCGTGCCGCACCCCAGCGGCCGCGCGGCGATGCGGATGCTGGAGAATGAAGGCTTCGCCTATGAGAATTACGTCGACATCTTCGACGGCGGCCCGACGATGACCGCACGCACCGATCAGGTGAAAACGGTGCGCGAAGCCCGCACCGGCACGGTAGCGGCGGTGCGCGAGGGCGGCGAGCCGTCGCTCGTCGCCACCGGCACGCTCGCCGATTTCCGCTGCGCCTATGGCCAGGTGGAGCACGGCGACGCCGGTCTCGCGCTCGACCCGCTCTGCGCCGAGACGCTCGACATCGCCGAAGGCGCGGAGGTGCTGCATGTCGCGCGCTGACCCGTCGTGCGGAGGGCGGCGCTGATGCTTACCGAGATCAACTTCGACGGCATCATCGGCCCCTCGCACAATTATGCGGGCCTCAGTCCCGGGAATCTCGCTGCCACCCGCAACCGCGGCCTCACCTCGCATCCGCGTGAAGCGGCGTTGCAGGGGATCGCCAAGATGCGCGCCAATCTCGCGCTCGGGCTGCCGCAGGGCATTCTGCTGCCGCATGCGCGCCCCGATCATCGCTGGCTCGAAAGCCTCGCCACCCGCTATGCCGAGGCGCCGCCGCATCTCCAGCGCAGGCGCTCTCCGCCTCGGCGATGTGGGCGGCCAACGCCGCCACCGTTTCGCCCGCGCCCGACACCGCGGACGGCCGCTGCCATCTCACCGTCGCCAATCTGGTGACGATGCCGCATCGCAGCCACGAATGGCCCGAGACGCTGGCGCAGCTCCGCCTCGCCTTCGCGGGGGATTCGTTCCGGGTGCACGCGCCGGTGCCGCCGCCGTTCGGCGACGAAGGCGCGGCGAACCACATGCGGCTCGCGCCGGCGCACGATCTCCCGGGCGTCGAGGTCTTCGTCTACGGCGTTTCCGGCGGCCCCTTTCCGGCGCGTCAGCACCGCGAGGCGAGTGCCGCGGTCGCGCGCCGCCACCGGCTCGATCCGGCGCGCACCTTGTTCGTGCAGCAATCGGACGCGGCGATCGCCGCCGGCGCCTTTCATAATGATGTCGTCGCCGTCGCCAACGGGACGGTGCTGTTCGCCCATGAACAGGCGTTCGCCGACAGGGAGGGCTTCCACACGACGCGCTGCGCGCCGCCATGCCGCAGGTCGAGATCGTCGAGGTTCCGGCGGCGCGGGTGAGCCTTGAAGATGCGATCGCCTCCTACCTCTTCAACGCCCAGCTGGTGACGCTCCCCGCCGGCGGTCAGGCACTGGTGCTGCCCTCGGAGGCACGCGAGACCCCCAGCGTCTGGAACTGGCTCGAGGAGCATGTCGCCGGGAACGGGCCGATCCGGCACCTCGAAGTCGTCGATGTCCGCCAGTCGATGGCGAACGGCGGCGGGCCGGCGTGTCTGCGTCTGCGCGTCGTCGCCGATCCCGCCACCATCGATCCGCGCTTTCTTGTCGACGAGGCCCGGCTCGATGCGATCAGCGCAGTGATCGCCGCGCATTGGCCCGAGGCGATTCCCTTCGACGGGATCGCCGATCCCGCGCTCCTGTCGCGGATTGCAGATGCGCGCCGTGCGTTGCTCGATCTGCTCGGAATTGTCGAATTAATTGACAGGTAACCAAAAGCATTAACCTGGTCTCGCGGTTTTCCGCACTTGGCGCGGCACTTGCTTAACTCCGGGCATGTTGCACAGGATTGCGCGCCTTTTCACCATCAAGACCAAGTTCGAAGCCTTTCTCGTGATCTACGGCCTCAGCATGGGAGCGGTGGAGCGCGGCCTCCACTATCTCGAGCGGTTTCCCGGCTTCGGGGGCTGGCTGCTCTTCTTCGTCTGCCCGATCGCGGTGTTCATGGCGGGGGGGCGCATCCTGGATTCGCTCGACAATCAGAAATGGTGAAGCCGATTGTCGCGCGGGGCTTTGACGACTAACCGGCGATTCACCATGCTCTCGGGGGGGAGATTCTAAGCGTGCGGCTGTTTACCGGACTGTTCCTCACGCTCGCCGGGCAGGCGCTGCTCGCGGCCGCCGTTCCCGGCGGACTGCTCGTCTGGAACATGCACAGTTCCTATATGGCCCAGCTCGCCGCGCGCGACAGCGAACGGCTCGAGGCTTTCGCCGCCCTTGCCGCCGAGGCCGCTCGCGCGGGCCGCCCCCTCGAATTGCTGATGCCCGAGCTCGACATGCGCGATCCCCAGCGCTTGGGTGGCCGAGTTGCGTTGGTCACCCCCGACGGGCGTCCGATCGCCGGGCCGAGCACCACTGCCCCGCCGCGCGTCGAGCGCCCCGTGGTGCTGAACGGCCAGACGGTCGCCCTCGCTCGGGTGGTGCGCCCGCCGCAGCTCACTAGCGAAGACCGCCGCTATCTCGCCACGCAATATATCGGCATCGCGGCGATCGTCCTCGGCCTGTTCGTCGCGCTGCTCGTCGCCGCATATGAGATCGCCCGCCGCTGGGCGCGGCCGCAGGAAGAACTCTATCGCATGAGCCGCGACGTGGTTCAGGGCGACGACGAAGTGGAGTTCGAGGAGCGCGGGCCGCGGGAGATCGCCGGAACGATCCGCAATTTGAAGCGGATCGCGCGCCAGTTCAGCCGCGTCGAAGCGGCGCGCCGCACCTGGCTCGTTTCCATCGCCGACGAGCTCAAGCGCCCGACGCAGGAGCTCGGCGGCCGGCTGAGCCTCCTCGCCGCTTCCGAGCCGCCGATCGATGCCGAGCTGATGACGGCGCTCGAAGACGACCAGCGCCGGCTCACGCGAATGGCGGAGGATCTGAGCGCAGTGGCGCTCGCCGATCTGGGGCGTCTCCCTGTCCGCTTCGCGAACGTCGATCCGCGCGCGCTGATTCACAATGCGGTCTGGGGCAATTCCAAGCGTGCGCTGGCGATGGGCGTCCGGCTCGAAACCAGCACGCTGCCCGAATATACGATCCTCGTGAAGTGGGACGGCGAGCGGATCGAGCAGCTGTTCGGCGCGCTCATCGAGAACAGCCTGCGCTATACCCCCGCCGGAGGCAGGATCGTCCTCGGGCTCGAAGGCTCGCGCGACGCATGGCGGCTGATCATCGACGACAGCGCCCCCGGCGTCGATGTCGGACTGGCCCAGCGACTCTTCGAACCCTTCTACCGCATGACGGAAGCGCGCGAGGATATGGCGACCGCGTCCGGCCTCGGCCTCGCCACTGCCCGCGCGATCGTCGAGGCGCATCATGGCCGCATCGAAGCCGGCCGCTCGCCGATCGGCGGCCTGCGCATCATGGTCGTCCTGCCCGCCAGTCCGCCGACCGCCTGACCCTATCTGCGACATTGCTTTCCGACCCCGTCGCCCGCCGCCGGGCGAGCGGCCTCGTTGCCCGGCAGGCTGACCGCGGTGCCGGCGCCGTGCCTCTGCTGCTCGACATCATCGAAGTTCACGCGCGCACCTTGGCTGCGGTGCGGGCGGGCCCCCGGCGACAACTCACCGACGACGAAAAGGCCGACGCTGCCTTGGCGGACGCTGCGCGGATCGGCTTCTGCCGGCTCGGTCCGGAAGGATCATCGGCATTGCCACGGCTGATCGATCTCGATCGTCAGGGCTTGCTCGGTCGCACGATATCGAACGATCGCAAATGGACCTTGGCGCTGGCGCGCCTGGGAAAGCCGATCGAGAGCTTCGCCAAACCCGAGAACCTCTCGGGCACCACCGAGGCGTATCACGCCAACCTGCGGCGGCGGCTGAACAATTTCCAGCCCGATCGGAATTGCCGTTAGCCTCGGCACCCGGAGCTCGCGCTGCCTTGCCGCTCTGCGCGAGGTCGCGCAGCGGGTGGATGCAGTCATCCCGAAACAGGTTCGCACCGCAGGCCGCAAAGCGCGCTGCCCGAAATGCGAACCGCCGCCCCCGGGGAACGGAGGCAGCGGTGCCAGGCGTTTGCTTTGGATCCAAATTGGCGCGCCCGGAACGATTCGAACGTCCGACCCTCAGATTCGTAGTCTGATGCTCTATCCAGCTGAGCTACGGGCGCGCATTGGAGGGCGGGACATAGAAAGGTCCGCGGCAGAGCGCAAGCCCGTTGCTTCGCCTTTTTACGACGCATAGACCCTGATCCATGCGCTGCTTCGTTTTTCCGCTCGTCGTCCTGCTCGCCACCGCGGGATGCAGCGCCGAATCCGATCGCTATCCCTCGCTGCTGCCGCGCGCGGTGGAGCTGGAGGATGCGGCCGGTATGTCTCCCGCACCGGCTCCCCCGGCCACGCCCGACGCCGCGCTTGACGCGCGCATCGCCGCGCTCGCCGCAGAGCTCGACGAGGCGCAGCGCGCCTTTGCGGCCGCGGCGCAGGCCGCCGAAGCGCGAATCGCGGTCGCGCGCGGCACGGCGCCGGGAAGCGATGCATGGCTCGATGCGCAGGCCGCGCTCGCCACGCTCGACACGCTGCGCGCGCCGGCGCTCAACATTCTGGTCGAGCTCGAGCAGCTCGCGATCGCGCGCGGTGTCGCGGGGCAGCCGTCCTATCCGGCGCTCACTGTCGCGATCGAAGCCGCACAGCCAGTCTCACAGGCGCAGGGCGCGCGAATCGCTGCGCTCGAAGCCGCGCTGGGCCTCTAGGCCTCAGTCGTTCTTCAGCTCGGGGTTGAAGGCACGCAGCAGCGGGAGGATCGACGCAAAATCATCGGTCCAGGGCGTGAATCCCGGATAGCGGTCGAGCGGCTGCCATTGCGCCGAATCCATCGTCAGCCGATCGAGCGTCTCGGGGTCCTTCGACAGCGCGATCCAGTCCGAAACCGTGGCTTGCTTGGCCATTTCCGCTGCGCTCGGCACATACACGATCCGCGCGGCGTGCCATCCGCCGAGCCGCGCCGCCTGCGACACCACCGGCGCCAGCGCGAGGAACCGGTTCGAGATATGCACCAGCAGCAGCCCGTCGTCGCCGAGAACCTGCGAATAGGTATCGAATGCCTCGCGCG
Organism: Sphingosinithalassobacter sp. LHW66-3; assembly: GCF_050703275.1. GTDB lineage: Bacteria > Pseudomonadota > Alphaproteobacteria > Sphingomonadales > Sphingomonadaceae > Sphingomonas. Next base: position 439,244 of record NZ_CP193482.1, on the reverse strand, counting down.
TCATCAGGTGCATCGGCACCGCGTCCGACGAGAAGGCGTCGAGCACCAGCAGGTCGAGGCTGTTCGCCGGCGCTTCGGCGAGCCGCAGCCGCGCGTCGCCGATCGCGATCTCGGGATCGGGCAGGCATTCCTCGAGGAACGTGAAGCTGCCCGAATCGCGGGCGATCTCGACCACGGTCGGGTCGATCTCGAAGAAGCGCCAGCGCTGCCCGGGCTGCGCGTAGCAGGCCAGGGTCCCGGTCCCCAGCCCGACCACGCCGACCCGCGCGTGCGGGCCATAGAGCGGCTCGAGCATCTCCATCGCCTGCCCCACGCCCGATCCGGGCACATAATAGCTGGTCGGCAGCGTCGAATCGGCGCCGGCCAGCTGAACGCCATGCAGCGTGGTGCCATGCGCGAGCCGCCGCTCGCCCAGATATTCGGTCACCGTATAGACGCCGAAATAGCTGCGCGTCCGCGCATCGGCGAGCGAGAACTGGATCGCGCGATAGCCGCCGAACAGGAACAGCGCCCCAGCCAGCGCGATCAGGAACGCAGTGCGCTGCCCGATCGCCACCAGCCCGACGAGCGCCACCAGGATGAAGGCGAGATTCTCGCTCATCGGCCCCAGCACGCCGCCCGGATTGCTCAGCCCCAGCCACACCAGCAGCATCACGATCAGCGCTACCGCCAGCGTCTTGATCCGCACCGCCTGCGTGCCGCCGCGCCACAGCCGCTCGAGGAAGGGGAACAGATGCTCCTGTGGCATCAGCAGCCCCGCCGCCAGGATCAGCAACGGATATTCATAGGTCCAGTCGAACACCACCGGCGCGATCAGCGCGGCGAACACGCCGCCCAGCGCCCCGCCCACCGACATGGCGAGATAGAATCCGGTCAGCCGATCGGGCTCGGGGCGCAGCGCATACATGTGCGCGTGCAGCGCCACCGCCACCATGAACAGCAGCGCCAGCCCGATCGCGGCGTTCAGATAGGCATAGTCCTGATGCCCGGCGATCAGCGTGGCGCCGAACAACAGCAGCGTCACCGGCGCGAACTTCGCCATCAGCTCGGCGAGCAGCCGCCCGCTGGCGAAGGCGACGGTGAAGCTCAGCAGATAGAGGCCGAGCGGCAACACCCACAGCAGCGGCACCGCGACGATGTCGGTCGTCAGGAAGGTCGTGGTCGCCAGCATCAGCCCCGAGGGCACGAAGGCGAGCGCGATCCAGTGGAGCACGCGGCGCCAGCCGGGCGCGGGGCTGGTGTGCGGCACGTGGCGCGCGCCGGCTTCCCTGCGCGGAAGCAGCAGCCCGCAGCCGGCGATCAGCAGGAAGACCAGCGCGAATCCCGCGGTCCACAGCCAGCTCTGCTGGTCGAGCGCGAGCAGCGGCTCGACCAGCAGCGGATAGGCGATCAGCCCGCCGAAGCTGCCCACGTTCGACGCCGCATAGAGCGCATAGGGATCGCGCCCGCCGGTCGCCGCGCTGAACCAGCGCTGGATCAGCGGCGCCTGCGCCGCCACTGCGAAGAACAGCGGCCCGATCGACGCGCCGAACAGCCAGGGCACCCACAGCGCCGGCTCGGCGTCGTGCGGCAGGTCGATCGCGACCAGCCCGATCGGCAGCCACAGCGCGGCCACCGCGAGCACAGCCAGGTGAATCGCCGCCTGCATCCGCACCGGCACGCGCCCCAGCCAGTGGGCATAGGCATAGCCGCCCAGCAGCAGCGCCTGATAGACGAGCATTGCCGAGTTCCACACCGCGGGCGCGCCGCCCAGCCGGGGCAGCGCCATCCGCGCCACCATCGGCTGGACGAGGAACAGCAGGAACGATCCGGCCAGGATCGCCGCCACGAAGGGCCAGCGCATCGTGCGCGCGGGGGCAGTCGCACCGTCGCCTTCGGTCACAGATTCCCCCTTCAAATGTCCCAAAGCCTCGAGCCGCGCTTGCTTGCCGCGGGATGAACCGATCGCTCGGCGGGCCGCTCGATCGCATAGAGCACGCTCGCGCGCAGCGGATCGCCGGGCGGATAGAGCGGATGCCCGAAATCGCATTCGGGAAGATGGACCATCCCCAGCCGCTGCATCAGCGCGCGGCTCTTGGCGTTGCGCGCCGAAGTGATCGCCACCACCCGCGCGGCGGGCGTGTTCGCCCAGGCCCAGCCAAGGCTCGCCTCCGCCGCCTCGCGGGCATAGCCATGTCCCCAATGCTCGGCCGCGATCATCCAGCCGATCTCGACCTCGCCTGCCGCCGGCGTATCCTCGGCGCCCGGCTTGAGGCCGCAGAAGCCGATCGCCCGATCGGTCTCGCGCAACGCCGTCACCCAAAAGCCCAGGCCGTGCGGCGTGCGATAGCCCTGGTGCCGCGCGATCGTCGCGTCGCTTTCTGCGGCCGACTTCAGCGGTCCCAGCTCGGCCATCACGCGCGGATCGGCCCACATCGCGTGCAGCGCCGCCCGGTCGTCCGGCGCGGGCGGACGCAGCAGCAGCCGCTCGGTCGCGATCATGCCGCGCGCCCCGGCCGGTCGATGCGGCAGATCAGATGGCGGCGCAGCCGGTCGCCTGCCGGTACGGCGGGATGGTCGAAGTCGCCGTCGGCGAGCCGCTCCATCCCGATCCGCGCCATCACCCCCAGGCTGCGCGTGTTCGTCTCCGACGTGATCGCGACCACGCAGGCCGCCTCGGTCTCGCGCCACGCCCAGTCGAGGCTCGCGGCAGCCGCCTCGCTGGCATAGCCGCTGCCCCAATGCGCATGGCCGAGCCGCCAGCCGATCTCCAGCATGCCGCGGATCGGGATCTCCTGCGCGTTCCAGCGCACGCCGCAAAAGCCCAGGAACGCGCCGTCCGCGCGCCGCTCGACTGCCCAGAAGGTGCAGCCCCGCGCCGCTTCGGCGGCGGCGAGCCGATCGACCAGCGCGTCGCTCTCCGCCCGCGTCATCACCGGCCCCAGCGTCGCCATCACCCGCGGATCGCTGTTGAGCGCGTGAAACGGTGCGCGGTCGGCCTCGCGCCAGCTCCGCACGTTCAGCCGCTCGGTCGCGATCGCCACGTCCGCCGCCTCGGCGTGCGGCGTCATCGGTTCAGCAGCCGCGCCGCATGCGCCGCGTGATAGCTGAGCACGCCCGAGGCGCCCGCGCGCTTGAACGCCATCAGCGTTTCGAGCACCAGCACGTCGCGCTCGCCCGCGCCGGTCGCTGCGGCGGCCTCGATCATCGCGTATTCGCCCGAGGTTTGATACGCGAATACAGGCACTTCGAACGCATTCTTCACGCGCAGAAGGATGTCGAGATACGGCAGCCCCGGCTTTACCATCACGCTGTCGGCGCCTTCGGCGAGGTCGAGCGCCACTTCGCGCAGCGCCTCCTCGGCGTTCGCCGGGTCCATCTGATAGGTCTTCTTGTCGCCCTTCAGCAGCCCGCTGCTGCCCACCGCTTCGCGGAACGGGCCATAGAAGCCGCTGGCATATTTGGCCGCATAGGCCATGATCTGGACATTGGCATAGCCGCCCGCTTCCAGCGCCTCGCGGATACGGCCCACGCGCCCGTCCATCATATCCGAGGGCGCGACGATGTCGGCACCGGCGGCGGCCTGCACCAACGCCTGCCGCGCCAGCGCTTCGGCGGTCGCGTCGTTCACCACATAGCCATTGTCGTCGACCAGCCCGTCGTGGCCGTGCGCGGTATAGGGATCGAGCGCCACGTCGGTCAGCACCCCCACTTCGGGCACCGCCTCCTTGATCGCGCGGATCGCGCGGCACATCAAATTGTTCGGGTTCAGCGCCTCGGCGCCGTCGTCGCTGCGCAGCTCGGGCGGCGTGTTGGGGAACAGCGCGACGCAGGGAATCCCCAGATCGCGCGCCTCGCGGGCCCGCTCGACGATTCCCCCTATCGGCCAGCGCGACACGCCCGGCAGCGTGCCGATCGGCTCCTCGCTCTCCCCCGCCGTCACGAACAGCGGCCAGATGAGGTCCGCGGCCGTCAGCACCGTCTCGGCGTGCATCCGCCGGCTCCAGTCGGCGGCACGGGTGCGACGAAGGCGAAGCGCGGGATAGCTGGACATGGCCTCGCGCTATCCTGCCGATCGCAGCCACGCAAGCGGCACGCATTCGGCTGTTGGAGCGTTGTGCGCCGCATGGGGCTTTCCGCAGAACTGATCGTCAACACCCATTCGCGCCGCGGCCGCGGCGACTGGCCGCTGATCCGGGCCGCGCTCGATCGCTTGCCGATCGAAGTGAACGCCCGCGCCGTGAGCGACCCGGCACGGCTAGGGGCCGAGATGGAAGCCGCGATCGCCGCCGCGCCCGATCTGCTGATCCTGGGCGGCGGCGACGGCACGATCAGCAGGCTGGCGCCGCTGCTGGTGGGCACCGGCATCCCGCTCGCGGTCCTGCCGCTCGGCACGGCCAACAGCTTCGCGCGCGGGCTCGGCGTCCCGCTCGATCTCGAAGCCGCCGCGCGGCTCGCGGTCGAGGGGCGGCGGCGCCGGATCGATCTCGGCCGGATCGAGTCGCATCATTTCGTCAGCATGGCCGCGATCGGCCTCTCGCCGCTGATCGCGGGCAGCGTTCCCGAAGGGCTCAAGCGGTGGTTCGGCCGCGCCGGCTACCTCGCCTGGGCCGCGCTCCGCTTCGCGCGTTTCCGCCCGTTCGATCTGCGTATCGAAGGCGACGGCGTCTCGGAGCGCCTTCGCGCGGTCGAAGTGCGGATCGCGAACACCGGCTTCCACGGCGGCACCGAGCTGGTCGAATCGGCGCACGCCGACGACGGTACGATCGTCGTCCAGGCGGTGCGCGGCCGCGCGCGGCGGCGACTGGTCCTCAACTGGGCGGGCAAGCTCCTTCCCCTGCCCGCCGCGCATGAGGACGAAGTCACCGTCCGCGGCACCGCGCTGCGCATCGCCACCGATCCGCCGCTGCCGATCTCGCTCGACGGCGAAGTGCTGGCGCGCACGCCGGTCACTGTCGAAGTCGTGCCCGGCGCGATCGAAGTGCTCGTGCCGCGTTAGCGCCGCGCCCCGCCGCTCCCTTGATCGCTATCCCAGCCGGCTCAGCGCCGCCGTCAGCCGCTCGGCTTCCGCTGCCTTCTCGGCGTGATCGGCGCGCGCCTTCTCGACTGCCTCGGGCTTGGCGCGCTCGACGAAGCTCGGGTTCGCCAGCCTCCCGGCCAGCGAATCGCGTTCCTTCTCGGCCGCCGCGACTGCCTTGGCGAGCCGCGCGCGCTCGGTGCCGAGGTCGATCACGCCTTCCAGCGGCAGCACATAGGTCGCTTCGTCGACCACGATCTGCACCGCGCCGCCCGCGCCCGCCTCGGTGTCGTTCCGGTCGACTCGCGCCAGCCGCGCCAGCGCCGCCGCCTGCCCCGCCAGACGCGCCTGCGTCGTCGCATCGGCGTCGCGCACGTGCATCGGCAGCCGCGCGCCCGGGGGGACGTTCAGCTCGGTGCGCGCCGCGCGGATCTCGCTCACCAGCCGGATCAGCCAGTCGATCTCCTTCTGCGCCTCCGGGTCGAGCGCGCGCGCATCGGGCATCGGCCACTTCGCCACGATCAGCGGATAGGCGCGCGCGCCCATCGCATGCCACAATTCCTCGGTGATGAAGGGCATGAACGGGTGGAGCATCACCAGGATCTGGTCGAGCACCCAGCCCGCGACCTCGCGCGTCTCCTTCACCGGCCCCTGAACGCCCGCCGCGGCGCGCATCTCGTCGCCGGAAAGGCTGCCCGGCGCCGCATCGCTTTGCAGCACCGGCTTGATGAGCTCGAGGTACCAGTCGCAGAAGCGGCTCCAAACGAACTGGTAGAGCGTGTTCGCCGCCTCGTCGAAGCGCAGGTCGGCGATGGCCAGGTCGAGCGCCTGCACCGTCGCCACCGTCTCGGCGACGATCCAGCGGTTGACCGCCAGCTCGGCCGCGGGCGGCTCGATCGTCGCGCTCGCGCCGATGCCGTTCGCCTGGGCGAAACGCGCCGCGTTCCACAGCTTGGTGGCGAAGTTACGGTATCCCTCGATCCGCTTCTCGTCCATCTTGATGTCGCGGCCCTGGCTTTCCATCGCCGCCATGAAGAAGCGCAGCGCATCGGCACCGTATCGGTTGATCAGCCCCAGCGGATCGACCGTATTGCCCTTCGATTTCGACATCTTGGCGCCATCGGCGGCGCGGACGAGCCCGTGCAGATACAAGGTCTTGAACGGCACTTCTCCCAGGAAGTGCAAGCCCTGCATCATCATCCGCGCATCCCAGAAGAACAGGATGTCGAAGCCGGAAATCAGGATGTCGTTGGGATAGCGCTGCTGCCACTCGCCCGGGTCGGGCCAGCCCATCGTCGCGAACGGCCACAGCGCCGACGAGAACCAGGTGTCGAGCACGTCGGGATCCTGAAAAACGTAGCGCCGGGTAGGATCAAATTTATAGCCCCACCCGCCGAAGCCCGTGCCCGGCCCATCGCGCACTAACTCAATTGCGGATTCAGCTACGCCGTAGAGTTCGGCGAAGGTACGTCGCACGTCCTCGTCAGTGAGAGCAACAACTCGCTCACTCTCGCTCAAGGCAGAAAGCAGCACATCGCGCGCGCTGGGAGCGGCTGCAGCGTAGATCGCCGGGTCAGCTCCATACCACGCCGGGATCCGGTGCCCCCACCACAGCTGCCGCGAGACGCACCACGGCTGGATGTTCTCCATCCAGTTGAAATAGGTCTTTTCCCAGGCCTTCGGCACGATCTTGGTCTTGCCCGATCGCACCGCCTCGATCGCCGGCTTGGCCAGCGTCGCCGCGTCGACATACCATTGGTCGGTCAGCCACGGCTCGATCACTGCGCCCGAGCGGTCGCCGAGCGGAGTCGCGATCACGCGATCCTCCACCTTTTCGAGCAACCCTTCGGCATCGAGCCGCTCGACGATCCGCGCACGCGCGTCGAACCGGTCGAGCCCGATCAGCTCCTGCGGGATCAGCCCGTCGGCGGTCTGGCAGATCGCCGCCCGGGCATCGAGCATGTTCAGCATCTCCGCCGGCTTGATCCCGGCGCGCTTCCCGACTTCGAAATCGTTGAAGTCATGGCCGGGCGTGATCTTCACCGCGCCCGATCCGAGCTCCGGATCGGCATGCACGTCCGCCACGATCGGGATCAGCCGCCCGGTGATCGGCAGCTTCACCTGCCTGCCGATCAGCTCGCGGTAGCGTTCGTCGTCGGGATGCACCGCCACGGCCATGTCGGCGAGCATCGTCTCGGGCCGCGTCGTCGCGACGCGAACGTGTCCGCTGCCGTCGGCCAGCGGATAGCGCAGGTGCCAGAATTTGCCGTTCTGCTCGCGCGTCTCGACTTCCAGGTCGCTGATCGCGGTCTGGAAATGCGGGTCCCAGTTGACCAGCCTCTTGTCGCGATAGAGCAGCCCCTGATTGTAGAGGTCGACGAACACCTTGAGGACAGCCTTGGAAAAGCCCTCGTCCATGGTGAAGCGTTCGTTCGCCCAGTCCATCGAGCAGCCCAGCCGGCGCAGCTGGCCGGTAATCGCGCCGCCGCTCTGCGCCTTCCATTCCCAAACCTTCGCGACGAATTCCTCGCGCGTGAAGTCGGTGCGCTTCTGCTGCTGTTCGCCGAGTTGCCGCTCGACCACCATCTGCGTCGCGATCCCGGCATGGTCCATGCCCACCACCCAGCGCGCATCCTTGCCGGTCAGTCGCGCGTGGCGGACGAGGATGTCCTGCAGCGTATTGTCGAGCGCATGGCCGATGTGCAGGTTGCCCGTCACGTTCGGCGGCGGGTTCACCAGCGTCCAGGGTTCGGCGTCGGGGCGGTCGGGCCGGAACAGCCCCTCCGCTTCCCAATGCGCATACCAGCGCTGCTCGATTTCCGCGGGGTCGAAGGTCTTGGGCAAGTCGGTCATGGCACCGGCACATAGCCGGGGCGCTCGCCAAGACAAGTCTGTGGCTGCGCGATCAGCCTTCGCGTCCGGTGATCCGTGCGATTTCGCGCGCCACCATCTTCTCGACGATCGCGGGAAGATGCGCGTCGAGCCAGTCGCTGAGCATCGGGCGCAGCATCTCGCGCACCAGGCCCTCCAGCGTGTCGCCCCCGGGCGTCTGCGGCTTCACGATCATCCGCGACAATGCCTCCAGCGAACCGCGGCTCGCCTCGGCCGCGCGGCGCGAGACGATCGTCTCCAGGTCGCTTGCGGCGGTCGCCACATCGCCGATCCCCTCGGACTCGTCGGCGTCCGCCTGCTGCGGCGCGGGCTGGGCGGGTGCTTCGCTGCGCGCGGGCCGCGGCGGCGCGGCGAGCTGCTCGTTCAGTTCGAGCACTTCGTCCTCGTCGCGGCGTTCGGAGGGGGGCGCCGCCTTGGGCGTCCGGCGCGCACGCGTTCCGCCGCCACCCTCGCCCTCTTCGGCGATGATGCGCTTGATGGAGGAAAGGATCTCCTCCATCGACGGTTCGGTACTGATATCTCCCATATCGAGCACCCTTTCGCTCAGTTCGGCGTGTCGGCCGCCTCACCTGCGGGATAAGGGTACATGCTGTCAACGGGGCGCTGCAGCAGCGGGTCGAGCGTTTCGGCCACTTCGGGGGTCTGTGCCGCGGTGTCGACGGTGGAAGTCGCCACCGGCTCGGGATCGGGATCGCTGCCCCAGTCGCTCCAGCGCCCGCGCACCCGCTCGTAATTGGCGGTGGGGTCATACAGCGCGCCGCCGTCGAGCCCCAGATCCTCCGCCTCGGCGCGGCCCATCACCGCGAGCAGCGTGAAGCCGGCGACATAGGCGTCGCGCTCGGCGGTCACATATTGCACCTGCGCGTTGAGCAGCTCCTGCTCGGCGTTCAGGATGTCGAGGATGGTGCGCGTGCCCACGGTATTCTCGGCGCGCACGCCCTCGAGCGACAGCCGGCTTGCCTCCACGGCGATGCGGCTCGCCTCGATCACGCGCAGTGCCGAGCGATAGCGGGCGAAGGCCGACCGCGCCTGCGCCACGATCGTCCGCTCGGCCAGCGTCACTTGCTCGATCGCGGCCGATTCGCGTGCCTGCGCCTGGCGCACCTGTGCCGCCGGGCGGCCGCCCTGGAACAGCGGGAGCGAGAGCTGCACTCCGGCCGAAGTCGAAATGCCGTCATTGTCGAACCCCGCCAGCGCCGCCTGCCCGCCGACCGATCCGAGATAGCTGTAATAATCCGTCCCCACCCCGATCGCGACTCGGGGGCGCCGCGAGGCCTGTGCGACATCGACATCGAATTCGCTCGCTTCGCGCAGGCTCCGCGCCGCGTCGAGCGACGGATTCTCTTCGAGCGCCACGGCGACTGCCCGCTGCGGCGAATCGGGCAGATCGGGCAGCGGCGGGGGCGATGCCAGCGTGCCCGGCGGCGCGCCGACCACGCGGATATAGGTCTCGCGGCTCGCGATCAGCTCGGCCTCGGCGGCGCGCAACTGGCTCAGCGCCAGCGCCAGCCGCGCCTCGGACTGGGCGACGTCGGTCCGGGTGAGGTCGCCGACTTCGAACCGGTCGCGAGTCGCCTGCAGGTTCACTTCGAGCACGCGAACATTCTGCAGGTTCAGCCGCACCACCGCCTGGTCGCGGATCACGTCGAGATAGGCGGCGACCACATCGACGAAGAGATTGGTCTCCACGCCGCGCAGATTGGCGCGCCCTGCCTCCACTCGAGTCTCGGCGGCACGCACCGAATTGCGCACCGAACCGCCGCTGTAGATCGGCACCGAAAGGTCCAGGCCCACCGATGCCTGCCGTGCCGGGCCCGCCGTCGATCCGCTGTCGAACACATTCTCGGTCACGCCGCCCGTCGAATCCAGGCTCGGCAGCCCGCCCGCGCGCGCGATCGGCACATTCTCGTCGATCGCGCGCAGGTTGGCGCGCTCGCCGGTCAGTTCGGGGCTGGTGTTATAGGCGCGCGTCATCGCCTCGCGCAGCGTGGTCGTCGCCTCGTCCTGCGGCACGACTTCCCGGATGGGAGTCACCGGTGCCACCGATTGCGCCGCCGCCGGCACCGAAAGCGCAGCCAGGCCGGTGCCGAGCAGGAATCTGGATAGTCGCATCGCTCTACTTCTGCCTAGAAACGGAATTGCCGGGGCCGGTCGAAGCCCGGAAGAATCGCGCATTCGCAATCGGCGAAATCGGTCAGGCCGAAGCCGCCCTCGCTGCGCCGGCCGGCGGCCAGCCGAGTGACGCCGCGATCGACCAGCCCGGTCGCGACTCGCCCGCCCGGCTTCAGCTGCGCCAGCACTGCCTCGGGCACTTGCTCGACCGCGCCGTCGATCAGCAGCACGTCATACGGCGCTCCCGCGGCCCAGCCTGCTTCGAGCGGGCCCTGCACCATTGCGACGCGGGGTTCGTCGGCAAGCGCGGCGCGGGCATGCGCGACGAGCGCGTCGTCCGACTCAAGCGCCACCACCACTCGCGCGAGCAGCGCCAGCACTGCGGCCGTATAGCCCCCCGCAGCGCCGATCAGGAGAACCTTGTCATCGGGACGGATGCCGGCCTCGGTCAGCAGGCGCCCGGTCGCAAGCGGCGAATTGTGCTTCCGCCCCGCGGTCAGCGGCAAGAGGCCGTCGCGATAGGCGACTGCCCGGACGCTTTCGGGAACATAGCGTTCGCGCGGCACCCGCGCCATCGCCTCGACCACGCGCGGGTCGTTGACCGCGCTGGTGCGCAGCTGGCTCGCCACCATCGCGTGGCGCATCTTGGCGAAGCGCTCGTCGCCCTGCTGCGGCGTATCGGCAGAAACCATCATCATCATCCGCCCTGTCGCATAACCGTATTAGCTATGCAATACACTTGTTGCTGATGCGGGCTTGTATCGCGGCGATGCGGCGCCGCCAAGCGACCGCTCGAGCGTTTTTCGAAAGCTGGATGTTGACAGGCAACACGCGTGCTGCGCATCTCCCGCGGATTGGGGCCCGATGGCGGAGTGGTGACGCAGCGGACTGCAAATCCGTATACGCCGGTTCGATTCCGGCTCGGGCCTCCATCTTCTTCCCCTTCGATGCGTTCACGCCCCCTCACGCGCCGGCGGCGCGCTCCCTCGTTGCGCCGCGAAACCTGCGCCTGCCCCGGGCGTTGTCCGGAAGCAGGAGCGGATCGCCCACTCGCCTTGTCGTGTTGCTTAAACGACACATCGCTCGCCTGTTGACTTTCTGAATATTCGTTCACGGAACCATTCCTGATTCGTGCTCGTTCATTGCCCCGGTTACAGGGAGACATACGATGTACGACTTTGGCATCCGTCAGGCCCGCACCGGGTATCGCGTCGCCTATCGCCCCGACGAGGCGAATCACTGCCCCGGCTGTGGCGGGTCGCAGTGGATCATCGGCCGCATGACCGCCGAATGCGCGCACTGCTCCACTGCCGTGCCGCTCGTGGCGACGGGCACTGTCGGCACCGGCCTGATCCGCACCAGCGGCAAGCCCGCCTGGCAGCATGCCATCGCCGCCTGAGTGGCGATCTTTTTAGGAAAGCACAGAACCGATCCGGAACTCGCCCGTTCAGCCCCCGATGGGTGAGTTCTGGACAGTACTCGCCCTGGCGCTGCTGCCGGGGCTCGGAAACGCGATCGGCAGTGGAATCGCGCTGCTGACAAAGCCTGCGCGCTGGATCGTCGGCGTCGCGCTCCATGGCGCTGCGGGCATCGCCATCGCGATCGTCGCGGTCGAACTGATGCCGCGCGCGCTGATGGACGCGCGCGGGTGGAGCGTCGGACTCGCCTTTCTTGTCGGCGCGCTCGTTTCGATCGGCATTGCCAGGCTCGTCGGACATCTTCAGGCAAGCGTGCGCACGGGTGCGATGATGGTCGTGGCCGCGGTGGGCGTGGATCTCTTCACCGATGGCTTTCTTACCGGCGCCGGCTCCTCGGTCGCCGCCAGTCTGGGCGCGCTGCTCGCCGCCAGCCAGGTCGTCGCGAATATTCCCACCGGCTTTGCCGCCGCCGCGAATCTGCGCAACTCCGGCAAGAAGATGCGCTGGATCGCCATGGCTTCGCTTCCGGTGGTCGCGCCGGTCGCCGCCGCGATCGGCTATCTCGGGTTGGAAACGGGCGACAGCTCCTCGCAGGCGCTCGTCCTCGCCTTCATCGCCGGCGTGCTGCTCCTTGCGACGGTCGAGGATACGCTGTCGGAAGGCGATGCGCCCGATCCGCCGCGCAAATGGTCGAGCGTCAGCTTCGCGCTCGGCTTCGCGCTGATGATGTTCGCCTCGAACGCGCTGAACAGCTGAGCGGTACGCGTTCGGAACGGCCGCGTCGGGCCGCGCGTTGCAGTGCCGAACAGGAACCCGGAGCCAGCTTCATGACCGATATCTCCGTCACTTCGCCGATCGAGCGCGTCGCCCGCGTGATCTGCGCCGAGGCACGCAGCCCCAACGGCCAGACTTCCAACGGCGGCGCGGCCATCGCCGCGGCTGTCAGCGGCCAGATCGACGCGAGCTGGGACCAGGAGGTCGAGCGCGCCAAGGCAGTGCTCCGCACGCTGCGAGAACCGACTCCGGAAATGGTCGCCGCCGGCCGGGCGGCAGGCAGCGATCCGGCCGAGATCTGGTCGGCAATGGTCCGCGCCGGGCTCGGCGAGGACTAGCCCCCGGCCCGGCCTATTGGTCCGCGGTCGGGTCGTCCGCCGGTTGATGGGTCAGCCGTCGTGGCCGTCGTCCGAACACCCGGTTCCATGCGTGTTCGCGCGCGATGCGCCTCTTGCGCCGGCGCGCACGGCGCTCCATCGCCCGCTGGCGCCGTATGTAGCGGACCAGCAACACGGCCGCGATGATCGCTGCGGCTCCGCCCAGGATCGCGACATTGTCCATGCTCAACTCTCCAGACGCCGATCCGGAAAGCACCCGCCCCGATTCGCTTTCTTGCAAGGATGCGCAGATTGATTGGCCTTGTGAATGCGATTTGTGACGCGGCGGTGTCCGCGCTAATGCCGCCGCCATGTCCGGCACGCCGATCACGCTTCACAACAGCCTCTCCCGCCGCCTCGAGCCGTTCGCCCCGCTCGATCCCGAGCGCGGCGTCCGCATCTACTCCTGTGGACCGACCGTCTACAGCGATCCGCACCTCGGCAATCTGCGCGCCTATGTGTTCACCGACACGCTGGCCCGGATGCTGCGCTGGAAGGGCTATGCCGTCACTCATATCGTCAACATCACCGATGTCGGCCATCTCACCTCCGATGCCGACGCCGGGGACGACAAGATGGAGGCGGCGGCAAAGGCGCGGGCGATGAGCGCCTGGGACATCGCGGCGCATTATACCGGGGTGTTCAAGTCGAACCTCGCCGATCTCAACATCGTACCCCCCACGCACATGCCGACCGCGACCGATCATGTCGCCGGGATGATCGAATTCGCGCAGTCGATCGCGGAGCGGCACTGCTATCAGATCGACAGCGGCCTCTACTTCGACAGCACCACCGTGCCGCACTATGGGCAGCTCGCGGGCGGTCAGGACGACGCCGGCGAAGGCCGCATCGATCCGGTCGCGGGCAAGCGCCATCCGCAGGACTTCGCGATCTGGCGCCGAACGCCGCCCGGCGAAACGCGCCAGATGGAGTGGGATTCGCCTTGGGGCCGCGGGGCGCCGGGCTGGCACTTGGAATGTTCGGTGATGAGCCGCCAGTATCTCGGCTTTCCGTTCGACATCCACACCGGCGGGATCGACCATCGCGAGATCCATCACGTCAACGAAATCGCGCAGAACCAGGCCTTTTGCGATTGTGCCGACAGCGGCGCCCGCTTCTGGATGCACAATAATTTTCTCGTCGATCGCGGCGGCAAGATGTCGAAGTCGAAGGGCGGCATCGCCACGCTTCAGTCGCTGATCGATCGCGGCGTGCATCCCCTTGCCTACCGGCTGATGTGCCTCAGTGCGCATTATCGCAGCGAGCTAGAGTTCAGCCCGGAAAATCTGCTCGCCGCGCTCACTCGGCTCAAGCGGCTGGTGATGGCGGCGCGCAAGGCGATCCCCGCCGGAACCGAGGCTGAGGCCGCGGAGCGCGGCAGCGACTATCTCGCGCAGCTCGACGCCGCGGTCGCCGACGATCTCAACACGCCCAAGGCACTCCCGGTGCTCGAAACGATGCTCGCCGACAAGCGCCTCGCCGCGGGCGTCAAGGCCGCGCTCCTGAGCGCGTTCGACGCCGTGCTCGGGCTCGAGCTGCGCACGCTCACCCGCGAGGCACTGCGCGTCCGCCCCGCCGATGCCGCGCTCGCGGCCGAGGCGATCGAAGCGAAGCTCGCCGAGCGCCGCGACGCCCGCGCGGCAAGGGACTTCGCTCGCTCCGACGCGATCCGCGACGAACTTACTGCCGCCGGCGTCGAAGTCATGGACGGCGACCCGCTCGGCTGGGAATGGAAGGTGCAGCTATGAAGGCCGTTCTCCCCGCGCTCGCCCGCCCGCTGCTCGAGCCGCGCCTGCCGGCCGATCTTCAGGTCCACTGGTTCCAGGATCGCGAGGATGCCGGCGAAGCGATCGCCGATGCCGACATCGCCTGGGTCGACATGCAGCGCTCGCGCTACACCGCCGAGACGCTCGCCCGCGCCCAGGCGCTCCAATGGGTCTTCACTCTCTATGCCGGAGTCGATCCGTTCGATCTCGATCGGATGCAGGCGCAGGGCACGATCCTCACCAACGGCACCGGCATCAATGCCGAGGCGGTCGCCGAATATGCCGTGCTCGGCGTGCTCGCCGCCGCCAAGCGCTTCGACGAAGTCGTCCGCCTCGCCGATCGCCGCGAATGGACCACCGACGCGCCCGGCAAGCTCGAGCTCTACGACACCCGCGCGCTGATCGTCGGCTATGGCACGATCGGCCGGATGATCGGCGATCGCCTCGCCGCGTTCGGCGTCGATGTCACCGGCGTCACGCGCTCGGGCCGCGACGGCACGCTCACGCCCGACGCCTGGCGCGCCCGCATCGGCGACTATGACTGGGTGATCCTCGCCGCCCCCTCGACCGGCGAGACGCAGGCGCTGATCGGCGCTGACGCGCTGGCGGCGATGAAGACCTCGGCCTGGCTGGTCAACATCGCCCGCGGCGACATGGTCGATCAGGACGCGTTGGTCGAGGCGCTCGCCAAGCGCCGCATCGCCGGCGCGTTCCTCGACACGGTGACGCCCGAGCCGCTCCCGCCCGAGCACCCGCTCTGGTCGGCGCCCAACGCGATACTGACGATGCACCTTTCGGGCCGCAGCCAGACGCGCATGTTCCAGCGCGCCGCCGCGCTCTTCCTCGAAAATCTCGAGGCCTTCCGCGCCGGAAAGCCGATGAAGAACGTCGTCGATCTCGCTGCCGGCTATTGAATTACCCGATCTGAGTTGACGCCCCTTACTCTCCCGGAGTAAGCCGCGTCGCATGACGACGCTCGCCGGCCACAAGATCCGCAGGTTCCGCGAAGAGCGCGGCCTTTCCCGCGCCGCCTTCGGCGCCTGGTATGGTGCGCCCGGCTCCACCGTCCAGGGCTGGGAGGAGCATGGCAAGCGCGCCACCGGCGCCGCCGTCAATCAGATCGCCGCCAATGGCATCGCCCATCATGCCGACTGGTTCCTGCCCTATCGCGCCGGAGACGACGCCATGGCCAAATGGTCCCCCGACAGCTGGAAGTCCGCCGAGGCCCGCCAGCTCCCCGACTATCCCGATCCCGCCGCGCTCGATGCCGCCACGGCGCGGCTCGCCTCCTTCCCGCCGCTCGTCTTCGCGGGCGAGGCGCGGATGCTCACCGAGGAGCTCGCCCGCGTGGCCGAGGGCAAGGCGTTCCTGCTCCAGGGCGGCGACTGTGCCGAGAGCTTCGCCGAGTTCCACCCCAACAACATCCGCGACACCTTCCGCGTCATCCTCCAGATGGCGGTGGTGCTCACCTTCGCCTCGAAGCTGCCGACGGTGAAGCTCGGCCGCATGGCGGGCCAGTTCGCCAAGCCCCGCTCGGCACCCACCGAGACGATCGGCGGCGTCGAGCTGCCCAGCTATCGCGGCGACAATGTCAACGGCGCCGCCTTCACTCCCGAAGCGCGCATTCCCGCTCCCGAGCGGATGATTCAGGGCTACAGCCAGGCCGCGGCGACGCTCAACCTGCTGCGCGCCTTCGCCAACGGCGGCTACGCCAATCTGCATCAGGTCCACAAATGGACGCTCGATTTCATGGGCAAGAGCCCGTGGACCGCGCGCTTCGCCGACGTCGCCGATCGCATCGGCGAATCGCTCGAGTTCATGGCCGCCTGCGGCATCGATCCCGATCGCGTGCCCCAGCTCAACGCCACCGATTTCTACACCAGCCACGAAGCGCTGCTGCTCCCCTATGAACAGGCGCTCACGCGGCAGGACAGCCTGACCGGCCAATGGTACGACACCAGCGCGCACATGCTCTGGATCGGCGACCGCACCCGGTTCGAAGGCAGCGCGCATGTCGAGTTCCTGCGCGGCATCGGCAACCCGATCGGGATGAAGTGCGGCCCCAGCCTCGATCCCGAGGCGCTGCTGCGCCTGCTCGACACGCTCAACCCCGCGCGCACCCCCGGCCGGATGACGCTCATCACCCGCTACGGGCACGACAGGATCGAGGCCGCCCTCCCCGCCCTCGTCCGCGCGGTGAAGCGCGAGGGGCATCCGGTCGTCTGGAGCTGCGATCCGATGCACGGCAACGTCGTCAAGGCCGCCAACGGCTACAAGACCCGCCCCTTCGACCGCATCCTCGACGAAGTCCGCGGCTTCTTCGCCGTCCACCGCGCCGAAGGCACCTTCGCCGGCGGCATCCATTGCGAGATGACCGGCCAGAACGTCACCGAATGCACCGGCGGCATGATCGACGTGAGCGAAGCGGACCTCGAAGCCCGCTACCACACCCACTGCGACCCCCGCCTTAACGCCGGCCAGTCGCTCGAGTTGGCGTTCCTGCTGGCGGAAATGCTCAACGAGGAAATGGCGCAGCGGCGGAAGGTGGCGGCTTAGCTCCGTAACCGGAGCGGCGGCGGGTTGTGGGCCGTTAGGCGAAAGTCGGTTCGAAGTTGGGTCGCGGGGATAGCTGATGTTCACGCCGCGTCGGCTGCCGACCCACAATGCGCCATTCCGACACGATGGTCTGAATGTCCGCTCATGCGCAAAACCGGCCCACTCGTTTGCGCCTAACGCTTGGTCAGGGTATCGTTAATGCGGACGAAGAGCTTCTCAAAGTTGTCGAGCGTGGTGCTCGAGAGCTGGGGAAGGAAGGTTGCCTTATCACGCAAGAACCTGTCGGCTGGCCGGTTGTGGTCGAACCGATCAACTTCCTCTAGGCGCGCGATCTTCCGCACCAGCGGATCAGTGCCTTTCAGGTCCCCTTCCGCGATGCTTTTACCGAAGGCAGCGTTGTAAAGGAGAAGGTAGTCGGCGGCGGTGAAGAGGTCTTCAATGTCTGCCGCTTTCCGGTTCAGGAGCTCACCGACTGTAACAATCCGCGTTGCACTCAAGAAGCCGTTCTGCGCCAAGGTCGCGAGCCGCTGGTGTCCCTCCTTCCGGGCATCAACCAGCACCGTCACGTCCAGATGGATGCCCAAAAGCGCGACGAAGGTAGGGATCGTGTCGGCCCCACCGACCGGGATTATTCCCCAGCGATCGTCGAGCCCGGTTCGCCCGTTCTCCTTCAAGTGGGCCGAGATAGTTGACATGTAAGCAAGGTCAGAAGGCCCCTCCACGACAAGGTTGTCTCGGGCGATCAGGAGGTGCTGCGCGATATCGTAACCAAGGGCACCTTGCAGGGGGAACAAGGTATCGGGGTCGGTCGTCAGCACGTCTGAGGAAATGACCGAGCCCGTCTCGCGCCCCTTATCTTCGACGACCCGCGCCCGCTCTAGCAGGCCGGGCTGGACCATGAAGGGGGAGTGTGTGCTGTAAATGACCTGGCATCGCTTCGCCAACCGCTCGTCAATGAAGCGGAGGAAATCCTTTTGGGCGCGCGCGTGTAGGCCAAGGCCGGGTTCATCAAGCAATATGATGACCGGCGTATCGTCATACTCGTACCGCGAAAATGCCGACAGAAACGAGAAAAACCACTGGAAGCCAGATGATCGCTCGTCAAACGGCAGGGAAAGCATGTGCCGGTTGTCGTACATTCGCACGTGCATTTCATCGAGCACTGCATGATTGCCGTTCTGCCGGGCTTCCGTCTTCTGCGTAATGTCTATGAGAACGCGAAGCTCGGTATTGGTCGTCCAATAGGTCAGCACATCCTGCGAGATGGCGTTAGCGACGTTTTCCAGTTCCCGCTTTCGAGTTTCGTACTCCGGGTCGAGCAGATAGTCGTCGTCTGCGCCAGCCATACTCAGCAGCGAACGCGCCGTCGCCCTATCTACATCAAGGGTGTCTTCGTCCGCTTCCAGCAACTCCCGAATTTTGACGATGCCGGGAAGGCGGCTGTACTCGGCATAATAGAAAAACTTGGGAATGCGCGTCTTGAGGATTGCGCGCATCTTGGCTCCGAAATCGAGGCCCTCACCAAGAGCCGCTGTCACCTTGGCCGTAATCGCCTCTCCAGAAGCCTTGATTTGCTCGTCTTCTTCGTTGGCGGTGAGCTTCTCAGCGGCGGAGAGCAACGAGGTAAAAGTCGTAATGCTCTTTGTAGTTTCCGTCACGCTCTTGGGCAGGTCTAGGTCGGCCAGAATATTGGCGACCGCCTTAGCTTCGTCCGCCTTGTAAGTGTAAAGCTGCTCGTTGTCATATTTGCGGCTTAGCGTGAATTCGTCAGAGGTGAGAACACTTTCGCCAAATACCGCGCTGACGGCGGCCTTATCGGCATCCTGCAACTCGAAAGTCGCTTCGATGGGCTGGACTAGCTCTAGGTCCTTTCCCTGCCGGCGATGAGTCTTTTCCAGCCATGCGGGATAGTGGCGACCGATGTTGAAATCGACGTTACCTTGGGCGGGGTTCAGGCGACGAAGTGCTTCAAGAAAGGCGGTCTTACCTGACTCATTCTTGCCCACCAAACAGGTAACGTCTGGCTGAATTGCGACCTCTGTTGAATCAAGAACGTGCTTGAAGTGCTGAACGTGAACCGTCTTAAGCAGCATAATGCCCCCTTGTTCCCGGCCTGTTCTAGCGTCGGCAATACGCTTTGGCTACTGCCCAATGGCCGGTGTTGGCACAAGCGGGCGTTCCTCGTTGCCGCACTGACCGGCAGGTAAGTCGCCAGACCCGGTCTTAATTTTGAACGTCCACTTCCAAGCGCGGGAAATTGGCTGTCGATCGACCGAAACTGAGGCGCAAACCCGCCCCTTTCCTACACGCCCAAAATCTGCCATGTTCCCCTTATGTACCGCTCCGCCACTCCCGACGACCTCCTCCTCTTCGCGCCCGTCCCGCTCGCGCGGGTGACGGCGGGCGGCTGGACTTCGGAGCGTCAGATCGCCTTCGTCGCCGCGCTCGCGCGCAGCGGGGTCGTCGCGCGGGCGGCGCGGTCGGTGGGGAAATCGGCGCGTTCGGCCTATCAGCTGCGCGAACGGCCGGGGGCGGAGAGTTTCGCCGCCGCCTGGGATGCCGCGCTCGATCGCGCGCGCGACGAGGCGCTGGGCGCCGCGCTCGGCACGCTCTCCGATCCCGAGCGGGTGCCCGTCCTGTATCGCGGGCGCATCATCGGCTGGCGCGAGCGCGTCAACGAGCGGCTGCTGATCGCCGCGCTGCGCGCCCGACGGGCGCATGCCGCGCCCGCTCCATCCGCGCGGCGGCGCGAGCGCGACGCGCCCGAGTTCCACTGGTCGGAGCCGGTCGACTGGCGCGTCCAGCTCCGCGACCATTATGGCCGCGCGGCGCACGAGCCCCGGGCGCACGCCGCGCGCGCCGTGCCGCCGCGGCCCGCCTCCTCCCCGGCCTCCCCGCCACGCGTCCGCGGTTGTTAGAAAATGTCCGGCATCGGCAACTTTCGAAAAGGATCGACGCGAAAACTGCGAAGCGAAGCGCCGCGCACCGCGCGATCGGCCCCGCCGGCTCTTGACGCGCGCGGGCCGAGCCGGTGCTTAGGGGGCCGGGTCGCCGGCCCCCGCGTCGCGAATCGCGGGGAAGGCGCCACAACCAAGGGAGAGTCATTGGTGTCGCATCGTTCCGTCCTGCCGTTCGCCTCCGTTCCGGCCGCGCCGCGCCGCGCAGCCGCCGCCACCCTGCTCGCGGGGGCGCTGGCGCTTGCCGGGTGCACCAGCACGGCCGGGCCGAACGCCGCCACCGCTGCGGCGCCCGTCGCGTCGGCAGCACCGGCAGCCTCGGCCGCCGCCGCGCCCTCGGGGGCGTGCAATCCGATCTTTCGCAATCGCTTCACTGCCGATCCGGCGCCGCTCGCCGTCGGCGACCGCCTCTATGTCTATGCCGGGCACGACGAGGGCGACGAGGGATTCCGGATCGACGAATGGGTCGCCTATTCGACCAGCGACATGCGCGACTGGACCGATCACGGCGCGATCCTGAAGCCCACCGACTTCGCCTGGGCCGAGGGCGAGGCATGGGCCGCCGAAATGGTCGAGAAGGACGGGAAATATTATTTCTACGTCACCGTCGAACATGACGACAGCCATCCCGGCAAGGCGATCGGCGTCGCCGTGAGCGACAGCCCCACCGGCCCCTTCGTCGACGCGCGCGGCTCGGCGCTGGTGCGCGACAATCCGGAAACGTGGCGCGCCTGGAGCGACATTGATCCCACCGTGCTGATCGACGACGACGGCACGCCCTGGATGGCCTGGGGCAATTCCAATCTCTATCTGGCGAAGCTCAAGCCCAACATGATCGAGCTCGACGGGCCGCCGCGCGAGCTGCATCTCACCAACTTCCTCGAGGGGCCGTGGCTGCACAAGCGCGGCGACCTCTATTACATGACCTATGCCTCGTTCGTCGAAGGCGAGCAGACCGCGGAGCACATCTCCTATGCCACCGCGCCGTCGATGGAAGGCCCCTGGACCTATCGCGGCGAGCTGACCGGCGCGGCGCAGAACAGCTTCACCATCCATGCCGGAATCGAGGAGTTCAAAGGCAACTGGTACTTCTTCTATCATGATGGAACGCTGACGATCGACGGTGTGCCGGGCTCCGAATTCCGCCGCGCCGTGGCGGTCGAGCCGCTGCGCTACGATGCCGACGGAAGGATGCTGCCGATCCGCCAGACCCGGCAGGGCATTTCGCCCACGCCCTGCGGCTGATCTCTCGCAGGCGCCGGTCCATGCCGCTTGCGTTCGGCACAAATCGGCGGCAAGGGGCCGGCCAGATGCGCAACGTGTGGAACAAAGGGGGCTTTGGCGGTCGGCTGGTGCTGGCGCTCGTCGCCTGCGCGCTGCTCGTGCGGATCGCCATCCCCGCCGGATGGATGCCGCAGGCGCATGCCGGAACGGTCCGGATCGCGCTCTGCAACGCGCTTCCCGGCGCCCCGGCAGTCCACTCGGCCCGGGCCCTGCTCGAAGCGGCAATACCCGCGCCGGACGGCGACCCGGCGCCCGACGCAGGCGCCGATTCGCCTTGCGCCTTCGCCGGCATGGCGCTCGCGGTCAGCCTGCCCCAGGCGCCGCCCGCAAGCGCCCCGTCCCGCTCGGCTGATCGGGCCGTCCCCTTCCCGGATCGGACCGGCCCCGCGCCCGGCCGCGGTCTCGCCGCCCCTCCCCCACCCGCCACCGGCCCCCCCGCCTTCGCCTGACCCCTTGCCGTGCGCAGTCCGCGCGCGGCGCTCCAGTCATGCGAAGGAATTCAGTCAATGCACGCCATTGCCCGCGCCCTGTGCGGCGCGTTGCTGCTGGGCATCGCGGCACCCGCCGCCGCCCAGCAGAGCCCCCAGACTCCCGACGAACGGGAGATCATCGTTTCGGCCGAGCAGATCACTCAGGCCGCCATCCAGCAGGTTCAGGAAACCCCCGGCGGCGCCGACGTCGTTCCCGCCACCGACTATGCCGATCAGGCCGCGGTGTCGCTGCGCGAGGCACTCGCCTTTTCCCCGGGCGTCTATGCGCAGCCGCGGTTCGGCCAGGAAGTGCGCCTTTCGATCCGCGGATCCGGCATCAGCCGCGGCTATCACATGCGCGGGCTTACGCTGCTGCAGGACGGCGTGCCGATCAACCTCGCCGACGACAATGGCGACTTTCAGGAACTCGACCCCACGATCCTCCAGCGCATCGAGGTGTTCCGCGGCGCCAATGCGCTGCGCTACGGCGCCTCGACGCTGGGCGGCGCGATCAACGGCGTGACGCCGACCGGGCGCAGCGCGAACGGTTGGCGCGTCCGCATCGACGGCGGCAGCTTCGAAACGCTGCGCGGCCTCGTCAGCGTGGGCTTCGCAGATGCACGCGGCGACGCCTATCTCTCGCTCGCCGCCGACACGTCGAACGGAGATCGCGAGCATGCCGACCGGCGCGGCCTGCGCTTCAACGGCAATGTCGGCATCCGGCTGACCGATGACGTCGAGACTCGCTTCTACGCAAGTGCCCAATCGCTCGATCAGGATCTGCCGGGCGCGCTCACCTATACGGCGGTGCGCAACACGCCGCGCGCCGGCAACAGCGTAGGCGATCAGGGGCGCAACATCGACTCGATCCGCCTCCAGAACCGTACGCGATTCGAAATCGGCGAAGGACACCTTGACGCGGGTGTGTTCCTCAACGCCAAGCAGCTCGATCATCCCATCTTCCAGGTGCTCGACTATAAATCCACCGATTGGGGCCTCTATGCCCGGCTCGACCAGCGCTTCGGCGCGCTGAGGCTCACCGCGGGCGTGAGCGCGCGCTTCGGCACGGTGGATTCCAAGCGCTTCGTCAACAACGCCGGCCGGCGCGGTGCGCCCACCTATGATGCAGACCTCGCCGCGCGGACGGTCGACGCCTATGCCGAAGCGCGCCTGGAGGCCGTGAGCGGGCTTACGCTGGTCGCCGGCGCGGTATTCACCTCGGGCATGCGCGAGCAGGAACTCGTCTTCCCCGCCGCCGCGTTCGACGAGGTCAGCTACGACGAACTGTCGCCCAAGCTGGGCCTGTTGTTCGAACCCGCGCAGGATGTGCAGTTCTACGCCAATTACAGCCGCAGCCACGAGCTGCCCGGCTATAGCGAGCTCGCGCAGAGCGGCCCGACGATCCCGACCGGCAGCTTCGTCGCGCTCGATCCACAGCGCGGATGGACGGCGGAGATCGGCGGCCGCGGCAGGATCGGACCCGTCACCTTCGATGTGAGCGTCTATCGCGCGGACCTGAACGATGAACTGCTCCAGTTCAACGTCAATCCGCCTGCCGTTCCCGCAGCGACGTTCAACGCAGGCGACACGCGCCACCAGGGAGTCGAGGCAGGGCTCGACATCGCCTTCGCGCGCTGGGCGACGCTACGGCAAGTCTATCAATACAATGACTTCCGGTTCCGCGACGATCCGCAGTTCGGCGACAATCGCCTGCCCGTGGTCCCGGAGCATCTCTATCGCGGTGAACTCGTGCTGGGCAGCGAGGCGCTGCACGTCGCGCCGCGCGTCGAGTGGCTGCCGCGCGGAGCCTTTGCGGACTACGCCAACAGCTTCCGCCCCGATGGCTATGTGCTGCTCGGGGTCACCGCAGAAGCGCGTGTGCGCGAAGGGCTGACGCTGTTCCTCGACGCGCGCAACCTCACCGACCGCGACGAGGTGGGCGATATCGGCGCGGTGGTCGCCTATTCGCCTGCGAACGCGATCTTCTACCCCGTCGAGCGGCGCGCCGTGTTCGGCGGCGTACGGGCGGCGTTCTGATGGCGCGCGTGGCGGGGGCCGGCTGGTACAACGCCGTGTGGCGGTGGCATTTCTACGCCGGATTGCTGACGATGCCGTTCGTGCTGTGGCTGACGGTCACCGGCACGATCTATCTCTGGAAACCGCAGATCGAGGCGATGCTGGAACATCGCTTCGAGACAATCGAGGCTGTCGGTCCGCGCGAAAGCGCGGGCCGGCAGGTCGAGGCGGCACTGGCGGTGGTGCCGGGCGGCACCCTCGCCAAATACCAGCTTCCGCAGACCCCGCATTCGGCGGCGCGCATCCTGATACGCCGCTCCGACGCGAAGACCGAGCGCGTGTGGGTGAACCCCTATACCGCCGAGGTGATGCATCATGTCCGCGACGATCGGCGGCTGATGCCGATGATCGCGGACCTCCACGGCAAGCTCGGCACGGGCTGGACCGGATGGGGCAGCCATGTCGTCGAAATCGCCGCTTGCTGGACGGTGACGATGTTGCTCACCGGCCTGTATCTCTGGTGGCCGCGCGGCGGCAGGTCGCTGGCAGGCGTGCTCTGGCCGCGGATACGCGGCGGCGGGAGGCGATTCTGGCGTGATCTTCACGCCTCGGTGGGCATCTGGGTTGCGCTGCTCGGCTTGTTCCTGATCGCCACCGGGCTTCCCTGGTCGGCGTTCTGGGGCGCGTATTTCAAGGAGGTACGCACCATCACCGGGACGCTGGACGGTCCACAGGACTGGGCCTCGGGCAGCTTCCGAAAAGCACCTGCGCCCGATCACGCTGTGCATGGGCATGGTGGAGCCGACGCACCGCCGACGATCGACCTCGCGCAGCTGGAGCGGGTTCGCGCCACGGTCGCCCCGCTCGGGATTGCGCCTCCACTGCTCATCGTGCCCCCAGCGGCGGCCGGGGAACCATGGCGCGTCTCGTCCGAGGCAGCCGATCGAACGCGGCGCGTCGACCTTTCGGTCGACGGCAGCAGTGGCGCGATCGTCTCCCGCCGCGACTTCGCCCAGCGCCACTGGATCGATCGCGCTGTAGGAACCGGCATCGCCGCGCATGAGGGCGCGCTGTTCGGCGTGGTGAACCAGCTGCTGGGCACGCTCACTGCCTTAGGCCTCGCCACGCTGTCGCTATCAGGCTTCGTGCTGTGGTGGCGACGGCGTCCAGAAGGAAAGCTCGGCGCCCCGCCCCCAGTCGCGCGACCGCGCTACGGACCATTGCTCGTCGCTGCAATCTGCCTGCTCGGGCTGCTGATGCCGCTCTTCGGCGCGACCTTGCTGCTCGTGCTGCTGATCGAGGCGACGCTGTTGCGGCATTGGCCGGCGGCGCGCCGCTGGCTCGGCCTGCGGCGTGCGCCCGCTTGACGGGGGCGACCGGCGCCACTAAGTGCCCCGCTTCCGCACAAGCACGGCCCCTTCGTCTAGCGGTCTAGGACGTCGCCCTCTCACGGCGAAAACACGGGTTCGAGTCCCGTAGGGGTCACCAGATTGCCTTCCCAAGGCATCCCAGAATGTGCCGTAAATGGCTGTTTTCCCTTGCGGCGTTGCCGGTGATCGCGATCGAAGCGGCTGAGACCCGCGGCGCGGCTGACGGCGATCGGAGCGAGTCCGATCGGCTATGACCTGCGCGGGAACCTCACCAGTTCGAACGCCATCGGCTACGGCTATAATCTCGACAATCTGCTCACCGGCATGTCGAACGGCGTGACGTTCAGCTACGATCCGCTGGGTCGCCTGACGAGCTATGGCAGCACTGCTCAGACGCGGTTCCTGTATGACGGCGTTGAGATCGCCGGCGAGTACGACAGCGGGCACGCTGCTGAAGCGCTATGTATCAGCGCCGGGGATCGACGATCCGCTCGTCTGGTACGAAGGCGCGGGAACGGCCGACCGGCGGTTCCTGGTCCCCGACGAGCGCGGCTCGATCATCGCGGTCACCAACGCAAGCGGCGCGCCGATCGCGAACGGGATCAACAGCTACGACGAGTTCGGGATCCCGGGCGCGAACAATAGCGGCCGGTTCCAGTACACCGGCCAGGCGTGGCTTCCCGAAGCCGGCCTCTACTATTACAAGGCCCGCATGTACTCGCCCAGCCTAGGCAGGTTCCTGCAGACCGACCCCATCGGCTACAGCGACGGCATGAACATGTATGCCTATGTCGGGAACGATCCGATCAATGCGACGGATCCGCTGGGGCTGATGGAAAAGGACATCACCGTAATTGGAAGAGCTCCAGATCCTGGACGGGGCTTCGACCTTTTAAGTTGGCTTTTCGTGGACCACTTGTTTGGAGACTGGGTGGCACCGGACATAGTCGTAACCGCGCCCATCATCGAATGCGAGGAGGGCGAACGGCTGCGGCGCGGTCGCTGCGTTCCCGCACAGCAGGCAGTGCCGCAAAATGTTGAGGGCGAAGAGATCGTCGTCACCGCGAGAAGGACTGATCTCACGAAGTGTCTACTAGCAGTCGGTGGAGCCGGGCTAGAGGGCTTCACTGACCCAATTTCGATAGTTGCCGGCGCAGGTAAATCCATCTTTGAGGCACGTGAGAGGATTGGCGAAGGAGATTACGGGCGCAGGCTGGATGGAAGCCGCTTTCCTCGAACTTGGGGTCATGCCGCGCGCCTTGGTCTACGAAGATTTATACCAGGCTATTTTCAAGCCAGCGTTATCGTCGGAGGAGTGAAGGCAACCTTTGAACTTTTCTCAAATCCAGCATGCGGGCTTTCAGAATGACTCGTAATTGGCCGTTATTACTGATCGTTCTTATCGCAGCTGTCAGCTTTCAGTTGCTCAAAGTAAACTATCATGACAGAGGTTTAGTAGCCGCCCTGGTGCTTACTGGACTTTTTCTGGCCTATGTTCTGTATGATCTGATATCTGGAAAGCGGCCGGTTGGTAGACTTCATGTTCTACTTGGTGCACCCATCGCGAGCCTTCTTGTTCTGCTGGCGGTACGGGATGCAGTAGGACTACCCCAAGTGGCAATTTGGGCAATCTTTGCGGGCATAACTGTGATGTGCGTTGGGTTCGCGTCACGAACAGGGAGGGCAAGATAAAAGGAATGGCTCCCCCTATGGTGTAAGCCATTGTCTGCACATCGTTTTTATGGAGACAGGTGGCGCCATGAGCGAGACTCTGGCGCTATTTTGTTGCCGGATCGGCGCTAAGCGCTTGAATCTCTTGCCGCTTTAGCTGCTTTGCGATGGAGATATGGCCGCGCGGGTGCGCAGCCAGGTCGCTCCGCTCCCGCCGTGCCTGCGGCCCAGCCAATGCGGTCGGCGCGGTTCCCGCGCCGGCGTGAGGCCTCGGCCAGCGAGATGGGCGGTCGCTTCCCTCTAGCCCCGCCGCGGCGTGCCGCAACCGGCTGCGCCGGTCCTTCACGATGTTACGGCCCCGCGGGTGCGCCCCGCCTCTGACGGCGGGGCTGCCGGTCCGCTCTTGCCGCCCACCCCGCCGCCCAAGGCACGGGGGGCAGGCAGGGAGAAAGGACATGGAAGACGATCTGGACGAACTCCGCCGCCGTCTCGACACGCTGGAAACGTTGCCGCGCGCGGTGTTCCTGCTGCACCGGATCGATGCGTTCGATTATGGCGAGATCGGCTATCGGCTCGGGAGGAATAGACGAGCAGCGAGGTACATGACCCCCCGCGAGCACAACTGATCGGCGCGCCCGAAGGCGGCGACTAGCGCCCCCTCAGCCGCCATTCCTCAATCGCGCAATGGCCCATCGCATCCGACACATCTGCTGGTATCTCTGATGGTATCGCTCGCGCCGAAAGGGCGGATTTCTCCCTCGTTTCAAAGCATTAGGTAAAGGACCAGACTCCCGTAGGGGTCACCAGATTGCCTTCCCAGCAAGGCTTTGCACCCGAATCAATGGCATGCCCCCGCCCGCGCGTCTGGCCGACCAGCAGACCGCGCTCGGCATGCTCGAGTTACAAAGCCCGGCACATCCTGAAACCCGGCCCGTCGGCGCGGCAATTCCCGCTTGCGATCGCCTCGAGTTGCCTCCGCGCGTCCAGCTGTTCGCGCGCGCAAAGCCGAAGGGGGCAGCAAGGCCTCTGGCGCCCCCCTTCCGCACGCGGAACTATCAATGCGAGCGGATCGCAGAGCCTTGCGTCAGAACTGAACGGTCAGCCCGGCGCGCACGCCGTGATCCTCGCTCCTGCTCCCGAAAGCGCCGTCATAGTCCAGGCGGATGCTCGTCCGCTGCCCGACGTCCACACCGATCCCCAGATTGACCGTCGCCAGGCTGCGCTCGATGCCCAGCCCGCGGACCCGGAACGCGGGACCGCTGCCGAAGCTGAAATCGGCCGAGGGGATGCGATCGCTCAGCACATGCCGCGTCGCGACGGCGGCATCCAGATGCATGCCGACGCTGCCGACATCGAAGGCGCTCGACGCGCGGACGCCGATCGTCCCGAAGCTGGCACTGAAGCCATCGGTGCGCGTGCGGAGCGCCACGAGCTCTGCGCGCTCCTGAAGTGCCGCACCGGAGACGGTGACATGCGCGATCCCGGCAAAGGGTTCGAGCGAAAAGCCACCATAATCGTGCTGGTAGCCGATTTCGCCGAACAGCTGCGCCGTGCTCATCGCATGGTCGGCATTGGCGGCATCCGAGATCGCTCCGAACGCGACGCGGCGCGACGCATTCACCTCGTGCGCGGCATAGCCGGCGCCGAGCGTTACATGGAACCCGCCGTAGCTGCCCGCCGCATAGCCGCCGACATGCATCGTCTCGACCAGCTGCTCGGCTCCGGCGTCGGTCCGCAGCTCGGTCGTGCTGTATCCGGCGGCGGCGCCGATGCGCCAGTTGGCCCCCAGCGCGCCTTCGACGCCCGCGATCAGTCCTTCGACCGAACGGTCGTATCCCGAAGCGTTGCCATCGCCCTCGGCGCTTCGCCACGAACCCAGCACCTGGCCCCAGATGGCGGAGCCTTCGACGGCCCCGCCCACCGCCCCGCGCGCAGCGAACGCGTCGCGCAGGAAGCGGCTGTCCTCGACCAACGCACCGCGCAGCGTGACATGATCCTCGCCCGACAACTGATCGAACGCCCCGCGCGCGTCCTCCGCCGAGAGGTTGGCGACCGCCGTGTACAGCGGCGTGCCGAAGCCGAGATCCTCGACCGCGACGGCGGTGCTCCGCTGGTTGAAGCTGCGCGCCACCCGGTCGAACGACACGTCGTTGCGCTGCATCCGCAGCACCACGCTGTTCGCCGCATAGCGGAGCGCGGGGGTGAGGAAGGCAAGATCGCTCGTCACGCCGCCAAACGTCCCCTGCACGCCGCCCTGAGCGGTGAGGATGGTATAGTCGGTCTGCGGCGCGTAGTTCCCGCCGCTGCCGATGGCGACCACCCGGGCTCCTCCCAGCGTCGCCGTTCCCGTGACGTCGATACGGTCGACCTGCCCCAGCGGATTGAACTCGACCTGATAGGTGCCGGACGCGCCGAACACGAGATCGCCGTCGACGCGCAGCGCGCCGATCGAATTGCCCGGCGCGATCGTGCCCTCCACCGTGGTCGAACCGATGGTGCCGTTGCCCATCAGCGTACCGCCGCTGGCGACGAACAGCCGTCCTCCGAGCGTGCCGTTGACCGACAGCATGGTGCTTGTGCCGCTTTCGCCGATCGTCGTCAGACCCTGGAAGCCGCTCGACGCCGCGGTGAGCTGGACCACACCGCCACCGAGGAACCGGATCGAGCCGGCTCCGGTGATGCTCCCGGCATAGACGCCATTGGTCGCCTGATCGAAGGTGAACGTCGCGTTCGCCGCGATGTCGAGATCGCCGGTGAACAGCGCGCTCGTCGACACCAAATCGCCCGCCAGCAACGACCAGTCGGCGCTGTTCGTCCCGGTGAGCCGGAGCGCGCCCGCGCCCTGCTTCACCAGCGTGCCACTGCCGGAAATTGCTCCACCGAAGCTGGCGTCGCCCGCCTGATCGAAGACGACGGTGCCCGCAGTGTCGATATCGCCGCGGATCGAGGCGGCGTTGCCGACCAGCGTGCCCGCCTGAACGATCGTGCCGCCGGTATAGCTGTTGGCCCCGGTCAGCACGAGCGTGCCGAGATCGGTCTTCACCAGCGCCGCGCTGCCGCCGATCGCGGCGTCGATCGTAGCGGTGAAGCCCGCACCCGTCGCGCTGCCGTCACCCACCCGCACGATCGCCCGCTCGCCCGAAAGCATCAGCGCGTCGCCGGCAAGGCGATAGCCGTCGCTCGCGAACTGCATGCCGGTCGCGATCACCGCGCCTGCCGAGCCGTCGATGCGCACCGTACCGGCAGCGCCCTGGAAAATGGCGAAGCCGGGTCGCGGCGTCATGGCATTGTTCACGCGGCCGTCGGCACCGGTCCAGTTGCGGCCGCTGTTCGACCAGCTTCCCGAGCCGCCGTCGACGCTGCCGTTGTTGGCATTGGCGGCATTGCCGCCGTCCCAGAAATGCAGCGTCACGCCCGAACTGTTGACGAGGTTGACCTGGTTCGCGACCGCAGTCTGCACATAGGCATCGTCCGCCGAGCTGCCGCCCGGCAGCGTGCCGATCGCCAGTCCACGATCGGTGAGCGCGCCGGCATAGTCGAACAGCCGGTAGACGCCGACGCCGAATCCGCCGAGATCGGTGACGTTGAGCGTGCCGTCGAGCGTCAGATCGCCCGCGACGCTGAACAATGCCTGCGTGCCGGACCCGCCGAGCGTCACGTCGACGATCGAGCCCGAGGACAGTGCAAGTGCCCCCATCGCGAGAGTCTGCCCCTGAATACCCGCCAGCGTTGCGCCATCGGCCAGCGCCACGCGCCCGCCGATCGTTCCGGTGCCGGCCAGCGTGGCACCGCCCTGCACGTCGAGCGTCGACTGGCTGGCGCCGAGCACGCCGTTCACCGCGAGCCTGCCGGCGGTCACGAAAGTCGCGCCGGTGAAGCCGCTGCTGTTGCCCGAGAGCGTCAGCGCCCCCGCCCCGATCTGGCGAAGCGTTCCGGCTCCGCTGATCGAGCCCGCAAAATCGAACGCGTCGGCACGTGCGAAGGCAAGCGCTCCCGCCAGATCGACCACACCCGACAGGCTGCCGCCGGTGCCGAGCTGGAGCGTTCCCTGCGTGATCGCCGTGCCGCCGCCATGCGCCAGCGCGCCGGTGACCAGCAGCGTGCCGCTGCCCGCCTGCACGACCCGCCCGCTGCCGGTGACCGTGCCCGCGAAGGTCGCCGCGTCCGAGCGGTCGAACGCCAACACCCCGGCATTGGCGATGCTGCCCGCGATCGAGCCGGTCGTGCCGCCGTTGCCGATCCGCAACGTGCCTGCGGAGATGGTGGTACCGCCACCGTGCGTCGCGGCTCCGGCGAGCACCAGCGTGCCGCTGCCCGCCTGGACCAGCGCACCGCTGCCGGCGATGTTGCCGGCGACGGTCAGGCTGTCCGAACGATCGAACGCGAGCGTGCCGTTGTTCGTCACATTGCCCGCGAGCGACCCCGTGGTCCCTCCGGCCCCGACGCGCAGCGTGCCCGCGGCGATCGTCGTGCCGCCGCCATGGGTCGCGCTTCCAGTCAAGGTCAGCGTGCCGCCGCCGGCCTTCACCAGAGCGCCGGCGCCGCTGATCGCACCGCCAAAAACGAAGGCATCCGAACGGTCGAAGGCGAGCGTGGCGTTATTGACGACGTTGCCCGTGATCGCGCCGACGGTTCCACCGTTGCCGATCTGCAGCGTCCCGCTGCCGATCGTCGTCCCGCCCGAATAGCTGTTGGTGCCGGTGAGGACCAGCGTGCCGAGGTCGCTCTTGGCGAGTCCGCCGGTGCCGACCAGCGCGTTCGCCAGCGTGGCGCGAATGCCCGCCCCCGCCGCGCTGCCGTCGCCGACGCGGACGACCGTCTGCGCGTCGGCGAGCGTGATGGCGTCGCCGGTGACGGTATAGCCGTCCACAGCGAACTGCATGCCGGTGACGCCGATCGCGCCCGCGCTGCCGTCCACCGTCACTGCGCCTGCCGCGCCCTGGAACACGGCGAAGGTCGGATTGGGGCTGTAGCGACCGTTGAGCGTGCCGTCGGCGTTGGTCCAGCCAAGGCCGTCGGCGCGCCAGACGCCGGTGCCGCCGTCGATCCTTCCGTTGTCGATGTTGGCGGCTGCCGCGCCGTCCCAGAAGCTGAGCGTCACGCCCGTCGTGCTGACGAGGTTCACCTGGCCGGCCACCGCGGTCTGCACGCGCAGGTCGGTTGAGCCGACGCCGGTGGGCGTGCCGCCGATCTCGAGCCCGTTGTCGGTCAGCGTGCCGCCATAGTCGAACAGGCGGTAGATGCCGCTGCCGAAGCCGCCGAGATCCAGCACGCCCAGCGTGCCGTCGAGCGTCAGGTCGCCGCCGATACGATACACCGCCGCACCGCTCGGCGCGCCCAGGCCGACGTCGACGAACGACCTGGCCGAAAGCGTGAGCGCGCCCATCGTCAGCGGCTGCCCCTGCATTGCCGATAGCGTGGCATTGCCGACGAAAACGCGCCCGGCAACGCTGCCGCTGCCGCCGAAGACGCCGCCGCCCACGGTCACGTCGCCCGCGAGCGATCCGCCCGAAAGCACCAGCGAACCGCGCTCGATGCGCGTGCCGCCGGTGTAGCTGTGCGCCGTCGAGAGGACGAGCGTGCCGCTCCCGGCCTGCACGAGCGATCCGCTGCCCGATACGGTGCCGCCGAAGGCGACCGATCTGGCGCGGTCGAAGACCAGCGTGCCGTTGTTCACGACATCGCCCGCGAGCGCGCCGGTCATGCCGCCGTTGCCGATCCGCAGCGTGCCGCTCGCGATCGTCGTGCCGCCGCTGTGAGTCGCGGCGCCGGTCAGCGTCAGCGTGTCGCTCCCGGCCTGCACCAGCATACCGGTGCCACTGATTGCGCCGCCGAAAGTCGCTGCGTCCGAACGATTGAACGCCAGCGTGGCGTTGGTCACGACATCGCCGATGATCGAGCCCGACGTGCCGCCATCGCCGATCTGCAGCACACCGCCCGAGACGGTCGTTCCGCCGGTATAGCTGTTCGCACCAGCAAGAATCAGCGTGCCGAGATCGCTCTTGACGAGCCCGCCGGCTCCACCGAGCACGTTCGCGATCGTCGCGCGCGTGGCAGCGCCGGCGGTGCTGCCGTCGCCGACCCGAACGATCGACTGCGGATCGGCAAGCGTGATCGTATCGCCCGAGAGGCTGTAGCCATCGACTGCGAACTGCATGCCGGTGACGCCGATCGCGCCGCCGCTGCCGTCCACCGTCACTGCCCCGGCGCTTCCCTGGAAGATCGCGAAGCTCGGGTTCGGCGAATAGCGGCCGTTGACGCTGCCATCCGCGCTGGTCCAGCCGCGCAGATCCGCGCGCCAGGTGCCGGCGCCGCCGTCGACGACTCCGTTATTCGCATTGGCGGCGGCGCTGCCGTCCCAGAAGCTCAGCGTCGCGCCCGCCGTGCTGACGAGATTCACGCGGTTGGCGGTCGAGGTCTGCACCCAAAGGTCGGCCGCGACGATGCCCGCGGGAAGCGTGCCGAACGCGATTCCGTTGTCGGTCAGCGTGCCGCCATAATCGAACAGGCGATAGATCCCGGCGCCGAAGCCGCCGAGATCGGTGACGGTGAGCGTGCCGTCGAGCGTCAGGTCGCCGGCGACCGAGAACAGCGCGCCGCCGCTCGTCGGAGCGCCCAGCCCAACGTGAACGGTCGAACCGCTGTCGAGCGCAAGCGCGCCCATCGAGAGCAACTGCCCCTGCCCGCCCGCAAGCGTACCGTTGCCCATCGTGACCCGGCCCGCGATCGAGCCGACGCCGCCCAGCATCCCGCCGACGACGGAAACATCGCCCTGAAGCGAAATCCCGGCAAGCGCCAGTCCGCCCGCCTCGACGCGCGTTCCGCCCGTGAAGCTGTGGCTGCTGGTGAGCAGCAGGAGGCCGCTGCCCGCCTGCACCAGGCTCCCGGTACCGCTGATCGACCCCGAGAAGTCGGTGGTGTCGGACCGATTGAACACCAGCGTTCCGCTGTTGATGACGGGGCCCATCAGCACGCCGGTCGTGCCGCCGTCGCCGATCTGGAGCGTACCGCCGGCAACGGTCGTGCCGCCGTCGTGACGCGCGCTGCCGGTCAGCACCAGCGTACCCGAGCCCGCATGGACGAGCCGGCCGGCGCCGCTGATCGCGCCGCCGTAGCGCAGCGTGTCCGAACGATCGAAAACCAGCGTGCCGCTGTTCGAGACCGAACCGATGATCGCGCCGCTCGTGCCGCCGTCGCCGATCCGCAGCGTGCCGCCCGCGATCGTCGTGCCGCCTGCGAAGCTGTTGTTGCCCGTCAGCGTCAGCACGTTGGTGCCCAGCTTCTGCAGCGAGCCCGTGCCGCTGATCGTTCCGGCGAAGCTGACGTCGTCCGAGCGATTGAAGATCAGCGTACCCGCAGTGACGACATTGCCGGCGAGCGAACCGCTCGTGCCACCGTTGCCGATCTGCAGCGCGCCCGAGGCGATGCTCGTGCCGCCGCTGTGCGTCACGCCACCGGTCAGCACCAGCGTGCCACTGCCGGTCTTCACCAGCCAGCCGGTGCCGCTGATCGCGCCTGCGAAGCCGAACATGTCGGAGCGGTCGAACGCGAGAGTCCCGTTGTTAACCACGTCGCCGGCGAGCGAGCCCGCGGTCCCGCCGTCGCCGATCCGGAGCGTGCCGCTCGCGATCGTGGTGCCGCCGCTGTGCGTCGCTGCACCTGCCAGGATGAGCGTGCCGCTGCCCGCCTGGACCAGCCGCCCGCTGCCGCTGATCGCTCCGCCGAAGGTGACGAAGTCCGAACGGTTGAATGCCAGCGTGCTGTTGGTCACGACATCGCCGGCGAGCGACCCGCTCGTGCCGCCGCCGCCGATCTGCAACATGCCCGCCGACACCGTCGTGCCGCCACTGTGCGTCACGTCACCGGTGAGCAGCAGCGCGCCCGCGCCTGCCTTCACAAGCTGACCGCTGCCGCTGATCGTGCCGCCGAAGCTGGACGTATCCGAGCGGTCGAAGGTCAGCGTTCCGTCGTTGATGATGGCCCCGACCAGCGATCCGCTGGTCCCGCCGTCGCCGATCCGCAGCGTGCCCGCTGCGATCGTCGTGCCGCCGGCATAGCTGTGATCGGCGGTCAGCGTCAGCGTGTTGGCGCCCAGCTTCTCAAGCGAGCCCGTGCCGCTGATCGTGCCACCGAACGTGACGTCGCCCATCTGGTGGAACGCCAGCACGCCCTCGTTGACCACATCGCCCGCAAGCGAGCCGGTCACGCCGTTGCCCACGCGCAGCGTGCCGCTTGCGATCGTGGTGCGGCCGCTGTGCGTGGCGGCTCCCGCCAGCACCAGCGTCCCGCTGCCTTGCTGCACCAGCTGACCGGTGCCGCTGATCGCACCCGTGAAGCTGTGGCTGTCGGAACGGTCGAAGACGAGCGTGCCGTTGGTGACCACGTCGCCCGCCAGCGATCCGCCGGTCGCGCCGTCGCCTACGCGGAGCGTGCCCGCGGCAACCGTCGTGCCGCCGCTGTGCGTCGCCGCGCCCGTCAGCACCAGCGTGCCGCTGCCCGCCTGCACGAGTTGCCCGGTGCCGCTGATCGGGCCGCCGAACGTCACCAGGTCCGAGCGGTTGAACGCCAGCGTGCCGTTGGTCACGACATCCGCCGCGATCGAGCCGGTCGTGCCGCCTCCGCCGACCTGCAGCATGCCCGCCGCGATCGTGGTGCCGCCGCTGTGCAGCGCATCGCCGGTCAGCACCAGCGTGCCTGCGCCCGCCTTGACGAGCCTCCCGGCGCCGCTGATCGTGCCGCCATAGCTCGACGTGTCCGAACGCTCGAAGGTCAGCGTGCCGCTGTTGGCGATCGGTCCCGTGATCGTGCCGGTCGTGCCGCCATTGCCGATCCGCAGCGTGCCGCCGAGGATCGTCGTGCCCCCGGCGAAGCTGTTCTCGCCCGTCAGCGTCAGCACATTCGTACCCAGCTTCTGCAGCGATCCGGTGCCGCTGATGGCCCCGCCGAACGTCACATCGTCCGAACGCTGGAAGGCCAGCACGCCATTGTTCACGACGCTGCCGACGATCGAGCCGATGGTGCCGCCGTTGCCGATCTGCAGTGTGCCGCCAGCGATCGTCGTGCCGCCCGTATAGCTGTTGTCGTTGAGCAGACGAAGCGTGCCCGGCCCCGCCTGGGTCAGGCTGCCGCTGCCCGCCACCGAATGGGAGAAACTGAAGAAATCGCTCCGTGCGAACACCAGCGCGCCATCGTTCTGGACATCGCTCTCGAGCGCACCGATCGTGCCGCCATTGCCGACCTGGAGCGTGCCGACCGCAAGGATCTGCGTGCCGCCGCCAGGCCGGACGAGATTGGTCAGGATCGTCTTGCCGGCCATCTGGCGAAGCACGCCCGTCCCGACGACCCGGCTGTCGAACGTCCATTCGTCGCGATGGAATGCCAGCACGCCGTCGTTGGTGATCGTTCCGGAAATCGATCCGGTGCTGCCCCCGTCGCCGATCTGAAGCGTTCCGCCCGTGATCTGCGCGCCGCCGTCGAGCAGGACCGCACCGGTCAGTACCATTGTGCCGGTGCCTGCCTTGTGCAGGGCGCCCTGGCCGCTGATCGCGCCCGACACCGTAAAATCACCGGCACCCTCGCCGACCAGCGTACCCTCGACCTCGATCGATCGGGATGCGAGCGAGCCGCCGAGCCTGAGCGTGCTTCCGCCATCGATGTAGGTGGCGCCGGTGTAACTCTGCGCGCCGGTCAGCGTCATGAACGCCGCATCGCTGACGCGAACCGTCCCCGTCCCGGAAATCGTTCCGTTGAACGTTCCCGGACTGGCAAAGACCAACCGGTCCTGGTTCACGATATCGCCGACAACCGAGCCCGTGTTGAGTACGAGCTGACCGCTCGTGATCACGGTTCCGCCGGTATAGGTGTTCGCTCCGCGCAACGTCACCAGCTGGCCGCCGCGCACTTCCACGCTGCCGCTGCCGGAGATGACGCCGTCCATCACCGTCGCGTTCGAGCGATCGAACACCAGCGCGCCGTTGTTCACGACCGGGCTGACGTACAGCGTCTCGAATCCGCCCGCGCCCGATCCGACGAGGCGCAATGTCCCCGAATCGATGACGGTGTTCGAATAGAGTCCGTTCATCGTCAGCGTGCCGGCGCCGCGCTTGATCACGTTCTGCGCGCTGACGATGCTGCCCGTGAAGGCATGGTCGTCCGACCGGTTGAACACGATGTCGCCGGCCGCGGTGATCGCGCCCTGGATCGACCCGCTGGTCCCGCCATCGCCGATCTGCAGCGTTCCCGTGCCGCTCACGGTGCCGCCGCCATGCGATGCCGCGCCGGTCAGGACCAGCGTGCCCGATCCGGCATGCTGCAAGCTGCCGGCACCGGCGATCTCGGACGAAAGCACGAGATCGTTGGAGCGGTTGGCAATCAGCGTGCCGCCCGACATCAGGTTGATCGTGCCCGACGCCAGCGATCCGGTCGTCCCGCCGTCGCCGAGCCGCAGCGTTCCGCCGACGTTCGTGCGGCCCGTGAAGCTGCTGTCGGCAGTGAGGATCAGTTCACCCGTACCCTGCTGGAACACGCCCGAGCCGGAAATCGTGCCGGTGAAGGTGTTCGACCCTGCGCGGCTGATGGTGAACACGCCGTTGTTGACGACGTTACCGGCGATCCAGGCGTTCGTGCCGGAAATCCACAGCTGGCTTCCGTTGTCGATGGTCGTGCCGCCGGTATAGGTGTTGGTGGCGGTGAGGGTGAGTTGAATCCCGCCCGATACCTCCACCCGGCCAAAGCCCGAAATCACACCCGACTGGGTGAGCATGCCGGTTCGATTGTAGCGCAGCCTGCCGTTGTTGATGACGAGACCGGTGATCGAGCCGCTCGCGCCGCCGTCGCCGATCTGCAGCGTCCCACCCACAATCACCGTTCCGCCGCTGTAGGTATTCGCGCCAGTGAGGATCTGAGTGCCCGAACCAAGCTTTTGAAGCGCGCCGACACCGGCCAGGCTTCCCGAATAGCTTCCGTCGGCGTTATTGGCTCCAACCGCCAGATTGTTCCCGCCGGTAGTCACGGTGCCCGCTCCGGACAGCGCGCCGATCTGGCCTCCGCTCAGCGCGAGTGTGGCGCCGCTCGCTACCGTATAGCTGCTCCTGCTCGACGCCGCACCGGCGTTGGCGAGATTGAGACGACCCGCCTGAACGACGGTGTCGCCCGAATAATTATTGCTTCCCGACAGCGTCAGCGTGCCATCACCCGTCTTGCTGAGTGAACCGCTGCCGATCGCGCCCGACTGAGTCGCGGAGCCGCCGGTCTGGTTCAGCGTCAGCGTCCCGCTCAGCGCATTGCTGATCGCGGCACCGCTGGCATAGTCCAGAACGCCGCCGGTCATCGAGACGGCGCCGCTGCCCAGCGCGCCGGTGGAGACGCGCAACGTGCCCGCCTCGATGCGGACGCCGCCGCTGTTCTGGTTCGCCTGGGTGAGCACCAGTGTCCCCAGGTCGGTCTTCACCAGCGTGCCGAAACCCTGGATCGTCGAGTTGATCGTGGCGGTGTAGCCTGCACCCGCGCTGGTGCCGTCGCCCACGCGAAAGATGCGGTCGCCAGGGCTGAGATAAACGATGTCGCCGCCAAGGCTATAGCCGTCCGACGCGAACTGCATTCCGGTGAACTGGACCGGCGTGGGGTCCTCCCAGAAGTTCGCCGGCGGCGTCGACTGCAGGGTCACCGTGCCCGGCGTGCCCTGGAAGACCGCGAAGCCCGGGACGGGCTGCATCGGCGCGGTGACGAGACCATTGGCGTCGGTCCAGCCAACGCCGCTGTTCGACCAGGTGCCGCTGCCGCCGTTGACCGCGCCGTTGTTCCACAGCGCCGGATCGCCGCCGTCCCAGAATTGCAGCGTCAGCCCAGTCGAGTTGACCAGGTTGACCTGATAGTCGACCGCGGTCTGGATCGAAAGCGCCGTGCCGACGGGTTTGTTGCCGATCGAGATGGCGCCCGAACCGTCCAGGAAGTCGGTATAGTCGATCAGGCGATACACGCCGGGTCCGAACCCGCCGGCATCGGTCACGTCGACGACCGCGCCGTTCAGCGTGACCGCGCCATTGACCTGAATGCGATCGCTCGCGCCGGACGCCCCGGGCGCGCCGAGTTGAAATGCCATCCGCGATCCCGAGCTCATGTTGAGCCCGCCGACCGTCAGCGTCCCGACGCCTGCCGCACCCGGCGCAATCGTGCCGCCCGAAGCAACAGTGACCGTCCGAGTCGTCGACCCGACGCCACCGAACGCGGCGCCGTTCGCCACTGCGAGGGTGCCGGTGCCGCTGATCAGGCCATCCAGCACGACACTGCCGCCGTTGATCGCGAACGCACCGCTGTGAATCGTGGCGCCGGTGATCGTCAGCGTGCCGCTTCCGGCCTTGACGAGGCCGAGCACCCCGCTGCCGTTCCGAATCGTTCCGGAGAAGGTCGTCGATTCCGATCCGGAGATCGTCAGGGTCCGGCCGGTGCCATTGTTGGTCACCGTTCCCGATCCGGCCAGCGAAGCGACTTGCTGGTTGAAGCCGCCGATGTCGAGCGTGCCGTCGACCGTCGTTGCGCCGCTGCCGAAGGCATTGGTCGCGCCGCCGATCAGCGTCCCGGCCAGGACCGCCGTCCCGCCGCTGAACGTATTCGCCTCGCTTAGCGTCAGCGTGCCGCTTCCCGCCTTGGCGAGCGCGCCCGGGCCGGAAATGATCCCGCCGAAGCTGGTGCTGGTGCCGTTCCCCGTGGTGAGCAGCTGTCCCGCGGCGATCTCGACATAGCCGCCCGAAGTGCCGCCGCCGGAAAGCGCGCCGATCGTCTCCGAATTGAGGACGAGCAGCCGGGCACTGCCCACATTGCCGAGCGTGACGGCGCCGCCGTCCGCGATGGCGCTGCCGCCGCGCAGCTCCAGCGTCCCCGCGCTGATCCGCGTTTCGCCGGTATAGCTGTTGATGCCGCTGAGGACGAGCGTGCCGAGATCGTTCTTCTCGAGCCCGCCCGAACCGGCAAGAATCGTGTCGATCGTCGCGCGCCAGCCGCTGCCGGCGCTGGTGCCGTCGCCGACGCGAAGGTTGGTCAGGGTGCTCGCGAGATCGAGCGTTCCGCCCTCCAGCCGATAACCGTCGGTGGCGAACTGCATTCCGGTCAGTCCGATCGCGCCGGCGCTGGTATCGAGGGTGACTGTGCCGGCCGAACCCGCGAAGATCGCCAGACCGGGATTGGGGCTGAAGCCGCCGATCGCCACGCCGCCCGAATTCGTCCATGCGTTGCCGGACGAGTCGGCGGTCCAGGTGCCGCTTCCGCCCTGGATCACCCCATCGCCGTGCAGCGCGGGGTTGTTGCCGTCCCAGAAGGCGTAGTTCGGCGCAGCGGCGTTGAACAGGTTCACCTGCCCCGCAACTGCGGTCTGGATCTCGAGCTTGGAGGCGTCGGTTCCCGTCGGAAGCGCGCCGAGCGCCAGACCCTGATCGTTCAGCGCGCCGGTATAGCTGATGAGCCGGTAGAGACCACCGCCGAAGCCGTCGCCCACACCCGTGTTGGTGATGTCGAGCGTGCCGTCGAGCGTCAGGTTGCCGTTCACGACCAGCAGATCGTTCGTCGTGCCGCCGATCTCGACCGGCGCACCGAGATCGAATGCCAGGATGCTGCCGCCGGACAGCGAAAGGCCGCCCATCGTGAGCGTGCCGACCGCCCCGTCACCGCCGGGGGAAAGCCTGGCCCCATCCGCGACGGTGACGGACCCGGCGGAGGAGCCGACGCCACCCAGCGTCCCGCCCTGCACGTCGATTGCGCCGCCAAGCGACCCGTCCAGCAGCAGCGTGCCGCCGACGACGCGGGCAACACCGCCGAAGCCGCTGCTGTCGCCGCTAAGTCGCGTTATGCCGCTCGACTGCAGGATCGTGCCCGCGTCCCACAGTCCGACCATTCCGATCGTGAAGTCGTATGGAGCCGTGCTGCCGTGCGCGAACTCCAGCACGCTGGTCGCGCTGCTGAACACGATCGAACCGGCGCTGACGCTGCTGGCTGCGCTGCCGATCCGCAGTCGACCGGTCCCTGTGGTGTTGCTGGAGAGATAGATGCTGCCTGTGCCGGTCAAGCCCACGCGCAGCGCGGCGGCACCGTTCAGATTGACGGTTCCGGTGCCGCCGTCCGACCCGATGATCAGGTCGCCGTTCGAATTCCATCCGCCCGTCGCGTTGATCGTGCCGTCGCCGCCCGGCCGATGGCCGACCCGCATCGTGCCGGTGTTGGTATAGGTGCCGCCGGTGCCGAGGTTCAGCGTGCCGGAGGTGCCGTCGCCGACATAGACATCGGCGTTTTCGGTCACCGTGCCATTGTAGCTGGTATTGGAGTTGTGAACGATGACCGCCTGAGCACGCGCGACTTGCGGCGCCGTCAGTGCGGTTCCGGAAAGCAGAAGTCCTGCGGCAATCGCGCGCATACGGATCGGGCGCACAGCCCCGTTCGGAGCCGCAACAACGATACGACGCATTTTCTCTGCCCCCCTGCCGGACGCTCGGACTCAGAGCGACTCCGCGTGCGGCGGTACGCTCGACACCGCCACCGCACAACGCGAAAAGAAGCGCGCTTGATCGGCGTTAAGCATTTTTAAAGACATGCCGAATTGCACCACTCGCGGATTCGGACACGCCGGCGCACAGCCTCCGGGCTGGAAGCGGCGCCCGTCTCAGCGCGTGGCGGAAGGCGACGCGAGCAGCGGAAGAAGCTGGGTGACCAGGGTGCGCGTGGCTTCGTCACCCTGTCCCAGCATCGGGCGCAGGTGCGGCCCGATCACCGCATCGCCGAACGCGCAGATCGCGATGAGCAGGACGAGCCCGCGCGTGCGCTCCTCGTCGCCCGGGGCATCGGGCAGCCGCGCGCGCACCGCCTCGACCAGATCGACCACTGCATCGCGCAGCAGGTCGAAATGCTCGAACTCGCGGCTCAGCGCGAGCCAGGCGGCAAGCTGACCCGCCCCGCCCTCGCCGAACGCATCGAACACATGGTCGACCAGCCGGGTCGGCGCCGCCGCATCGACGTGGAGCGCGCTCACCGCATCGGCTAGCGCATCGGCCAGATCGCGGATCATATATTCCATCAGCGCCGTCTGGAGCCCCGCCGCCGAGCCGAAATGATGGATCACATTGGTGTGCGACATCTCGATCGCGCGGCCGACATTGGCCAGCGTGACCGCCGCCGGCCCTCGCTCGATCAGCAGCGCGCGCGCCGCATCGAGCGCCTCGCTGCGCGCTTCCTCGGCGCTGCGCTTGCGCCGCTTCGGCTGCGGCGAGGACTGAGGCATGGAACGGATCTCCGAGCAATCAGGCAAATCAATCCCCTCCTGCGCCCCCACCTGCGCCAAGGCAACTCCACGCCCGACGGCGGACTTCCGATCCGGCGTTCGGGCCGCACGCGCGATTGACAGCCTCGAAGTGTATTGACACCAATGTCAATGTTAAAGCCGACGGGCAGAGGCAGGCGAGCCGGAACGGTGGTATATTCGATCGCGCCAGCGGCTGGAGGCGATGCCCCTCGGCCCGGATGCGCATGGAGCAGGGGGAGGCGCAATAATGGACGCAGACGTGATCGTGGTGGGCGCGGGGCTTGCCGGGCTGGTCGCCGCCACCGAAGTCGTGGCTGGCGGCGCGACCGTGCTCGTGGTCGAACAGGAGCCCGAGGCGAACCTCGGCGGACAGGCATTCTGGTCGCTGGGCGGGCTGTTCCTGGTCGACAGCCCCGAGCAGCGCCGCATGGGCATCCGCGACAGCCTGGATCTCGCATGGCAGGACTGGATCGGAACCGCAGGCTTCGACCGCGAGGAGGATCATTGGCCGCGCCGATGGGCCGAGGCCTATGTCACCTTCGCGGCGACCGAAAAGCGCGACTGGCTCCGCAGCAAGGGGCACCGGCTGTTCCCGATCGTCGGCTGGGCCGAGCGCGGCGACGGCAGCGCCACCGGCCACGGCAATTCGGTGCCGCGTTTCCACGTCACCTGGGGAACCGGCCCGGGCATCGTCGAGCCCTTCGCCAGGCTTGCGCGCGAGGCCGAGCGCGCGGGCACGCTGCGCTTCGCCTGGCGCCACCGTGTCGATGCGATCGAGCGGAGCGGCGGCCGCGTCACCGGCGTCTCGGGCCGCGTGCTCGAACCGAGCGCCGCGCCGCGCGGCACCGGCAGCTCGCGCGTGGAGACCGGCGATTTCAGCTTCTCCGCGGGCTCGGTGATCGTCGCTTCGGGCGGCATCGGCGGCGATTTCGCGCGCGTGCGAAGCGCCTGGCCCGATCGACTCGGAACGCCACCCGAGTTTCTGGTGCGCGGCGTACCGGAGCATGTCGACGGGCGGATGATCGAGATCACGCAAGCGGCGGGCGGGCGGGTGATCAATCCCGATCGCATGTGGCACTATGTCGAGGGCCTCCGGAACTGGGACCCGATCTGGAACGGCCACGGCATCCGGATCCTGCCGGGGCCCTCGTCGATGTGGTTCGATGCCGCCGGCGATCGGCTGCCCGCGCCGTACCTGCCCGGCTACGATACGCTCGGCACGCTCGAGCATCTGATGCGCGGCGGCAATCCGCACAGCTGGTTCGTTCTCAACCAGTCGATCATCCGCAAGGAATTCGCGCTTTCGGGCTCGGAGCAGAATCCCGATCTCA
Organism: Sphingosinithalassobacter sp. LHW66-3; assembly: GCF_050703275.1. Taxonomy (GTDB): domain Bacteria; phylum Pseudomonadota; class Alphaproteobacteria; order Sphingomonadales; family Sphingomonadaceae; genus Sphingomonas. The sequence continues at coordinate 395,971 of NZ_CP193482.1, read as the reverse complement.
CCGGGCGCAGCTGGCGCAAGGTGGCGGGCCGCGCGGTCGGCCGCAGCGCGCCGGGTCCGGTCGAGGCGTTCAAGCGCCACGGCGAGGACTTCGTCGTCGCCGACGATCTGAGGACGCTGGTCGCGGGCATGAACCGCATCGCCGGCGCGCATTCGCTCGATCTTGCGCGGATCGAGTCCGCGATCGCCGCGCGCGATCGCGAGCTTGCGAATGATTTTTCCAAGGACTTCCAGGTGATGGGCATCCACAATGCCCGCCGCGCCCGCACCGAACGGCTGTTCCGCACCGCCAGGCCTCGCCGCATCCTCGATCCCGGGGAAGGGCCGCTGATCGCGGTTCGCCTGAACATCCTCACTCGCAAGACGCTGGGCGGGCTGGAGACCGATCTGGACGCGCAGGTATTGGGCGCCGACGGCAATCCCGTACCCGGCCTGTTCGCGGTGGGCGAAGCCGCCGGTTTCGGCGGCGGCGGCGTGCACGGATACCGCTCGCTCGAAGGCACTTTCTTGGGCGGCTGCCTCTTCAGCGGCCGCGCTGCCGGACGCGCGGCAGCGCAGGGCTGAACGCAGGCGGTGTGCCGTGCGGGCCGGAGCCCGTTCGGCAGCCGCCCGTCTGCGTCAGCTCACGCGAGTTGCCTCAGGCCGCCGCTGGCGCGAGCGCGCGTGCCTCGGCAAGCAGCTCGTCGAGCTTCGCCACATTCGTCCCGGCGCCGGCCGCGAGCGTATCCTTGCCGCCGCCCCGCCCGTCGATGATCGGCAGCAGCCGCTTGAGCATCTGCCCGGCATGCCAGGGCGGAGCGCAATCATTGTGCACGGCGATCGTCACATTCGCGCGGTCTTCAGCCGTCACAAGCACCACGACCCCGCCGATCGCCCGCGCCGTGTCGAGCGCCAGCCCACGCAGTGCCTCGGCGGGCGCCTCGATCCGGGCGATGACCGCGGGGGTGCCGTCGGCCAGCGCAGCGGCCTGGCTCGCCAGTGCCTCCGGGCTCGGCCCGGCGGCTGCGGCGCCTGCTGCCGGAGCTTCGCGCTTGGCCATCAGCTTCTCGACCCGGCCTTCGAGTTCCTCGGGCTTGGCGTTGAGCTTGGCGGCGACGCGCTGGAGCAGCCGGTCGTGGTCGCGCAGCAGCCGATAGGCCGCACGCCCGGTCACTGCCTGAATCCGGCGAACACCACGCGCGACGCTGCCTTCGGACAGGATCACGAACGGGCCGATCTCTCCGGTCGCGCCGACATGGGTGCCGCCGCACAGCTCCATCGAAACGTCGCCGAACGTCACCGTGCGAACCTCGGCGCCGTATTTGTCGCCGAAGAACGCGAGCGCGCCCGCCTCGACTGCCTCGTCATAGCCCATCTTGCGCTCGACCTGCGGCAGATTGGCGAGGATCGCGTCGTTGACCATCTCCTCGATCGTCGCGAGCGTCTCGTCGGACAGCTTTTCGCCATAGGTGAAGTCGAAGCGGAGCCGATCGCCGTCGACGCGCGATCCGGCCTGGCCGACGTTGGTGCCGAGCACCTTGCGGAGCGCCGCGTGCAGCAGGTGAGTCGCGCTGTGGTTCCCCTGCACCTGGTGACGATGCTGGCCGTCGACGGCGAGATGCACGCGCTGCCCCTCGCGCACGCTGCCCTCACGGACGGTGCACTGATGCGCGAATACGCCGGGCGAGCCCTGGACCACGTCGTGCACTTCGATGAGCAGGCCGTCGGCCGTGATCGCGCCGCGGTCGCCGATCTGCCCGCCGCCCTCGGCGTAGAAGGGCGTCCGATCGAGCACGAGCACGATTTCCTCGTCCGCCTGCGCGGACTCGACGCGCTCCTCCTTGCGGAAGAGGCCCAGCACATTGCCGTCGGCTTCCAGATGCCGGTACCCGACGAATTCGGTCTGCGGCAGGTGCTCCATCGCCGCGGCCACGCCCGAGCCGGTTTCCTTGTCCTTCAGCGCGCGCGACAGTTCCTGATGCTCGGCGAACGCTTCCTGGAAGCCGGCTTCGTCGAAGCTGCCGCCGCGCGTGAGGGCATATTCGCGGATCGTGTCGACCGGCAGGCCATAGGTGCCGAACAGCTTGAACGCAGTGGCGCCGTCGATATGCCCTTCGCCCTTGGCATAGGCGTCCTCCAGCTTGCCCAGCCCGGCGGTGAGCGTCGCCTCGAATTCCTCCTGCTCGCGCGCGAACACCGCCTTGATCTCGTCGCGCCGCTCGGCGACGTGCGGATTCCATTCGCCGGCATTGTCGATCGCGATCTCAACCATCGCGGCAAAGTCGAATTCCGGCGCCCGCTGCCGTGCCGCCGCGACTGCGCGGCGCACCAATCGGCGCGGAATATAACCGGGGCCGCTGGCGGCGGGCTTCACGCGATCGGCGAAGATCATCGTCGCCGCGCGCACGTGATCGGAGATCAGCCGCACCGACCGGTCCGAGGTCGGCAGGTCGAGCTGCGCCGAGGCAAAGCTCGTCAGCGGGCTCAGCAGGTCGGTCTCGTACACCGTCTCGACGCCGTTCAGCGCCATCAGGATGCGCTCGACGCCCGATCCGGTGTCCACGCTGCGCATGTCGAGCGGCTCGAGGCCGCTCGGCAGCTTGTTGTACTGCATGAACACGCCGGCGTTCCAGATCTCGATATAGCGGTTCACGTCGTCGAAATGGCCGCCCGGCACGTAGCGTTCGCCATAGGCATCGCCGGTGTCGTAGAACACCTCGGTACAGGGGCCGCACGGGCCGAACTCGCCTGCCGGCCCCCAGAAATTGTCCGCGCCCATCGGAATGATGTGGTCGGCCGCCATGCCGACCCGTTCCCAGATGCCGGCCGACTCGTCGTCGCCCGGGATGCCGAGTTCCGGATCGCCGCGATAATAGGTCGCATAGAGCGATTCGGGCGGGAAGCCGAAGTGCTTCGTCAGCAGCTCCCAGGCGAGCGCGATCGCCTCTTCCTTCCAATAGCCGCCGATCGACCAGGAACCCATCATCTCGAAGAAGGTCAGATGGTGCCGGTCACCCACTTCCTCGATGTCGTTGGTGCGCACGCACCGCTGAATATCGCAGAGCTCGGGCTGCGGCGGGCGCTCGGTTCCGAGAAAATAGGATTTGAGCGGCGCCATCCCGGAATTGATGAACAGAAGCGAAGGATCGTTGTTAGGGACCACCGAATGTCCCGGAATCCTCAAATGCTTCTTCTGCTCGAAGAAGTTCAGGAAGGTATTGACTACTTCACGGCTGCTGATCGAGCGAATCATCGAGATACTTTTCTAGCCTTGTGGGTTGCCTGGCGCGTTCGCTCCCTGATATCGCCTGTGATGGCGGTGATCCACCAATTTTCTCCCGCAGCGGCGAAAGCCGAGCTCTGGGCGCATGCGCTCGCCTCGTCCGATCGGACGCTGCGACAGCGGTTCGCGGCCATCGTGCCCGCCGCAGCACCGGGGGCGGTTGACAAGCGGCCGGCGCTACACGATCTGGATCGGCGCGGACCGGGCCCCTCTGGCGGCGCCATTCGATGGCATCGTGATGTCGGCCGCATCGAGCGCGCTCGGTGCAGGTTCGGCCGGTCCCCGAACCCTCCCCCTCCGAGCCTCGCCGACGCGCGCTCGATCGATGATGTTCATCGACGGAGGTCGGCAATGTCAATTCACATGATTCACATTCGGAACGCACGCGCATGATCCTGTTCGCATCGATCGTGGGCGGGCTGCTGCTGCTCGTTGCCGGAGGCGAAGCGCTGGTGCGCGGCGCAGTGCGTCTCGCTGCGCTCGCGCGCCTGTCGCCGCTCGTGGTCGGGCTGGTCGTCGTCGGCTTCGGCACATCGACGCCCGAACTCGTCACCAGCATCGAGGCCGCCCTGCTCGGCTCGCCCGGCATCGCCTGGGGCAATGTCGTCGGATCGAACCTCGCCAACACGCTCCTGATCCTCGGCCTCGCGGCAGTCCTGGCGCCGTTCGCAGTCACGCGCGCCTCTCTCGGCCGCGACGGCATCATGGCGCTTGCCGCGACAGCGCTGCTGTTCATCCTTGCCCTCCAGGGGCCGGTCGGCACGCTGGCGGGCGTGGCGCTGCTCGGGCTGCTCGCCGGCTATCTCGTCCTCGCCTATCGCAACGAGCGTGCGGCCGCGGCGCCCGCGACCGGAGCGGCGGAAGCCGATGCGCCCGCCGCACGCCGCGGCGGCGCGGGTGCCGCGCTCCTGGTGCTCGGCGGACTCGCGTTGCTGGTCTTCGGAGGCAATCTGCTCGTCGGCGGTGCGATCGAACTGGCCGAGCGGCTCGGCATGTCCGAGGCGCTGATCGGCCTCACCATCGTCGCGGTCGGCACCTCGCTGCCCGAACTCGTCACTTCGGTGATCGCCGCGCTGCGCCGCCATGGCGAAGTCGCGTTCGGCAATGTCGTCGGGTCCAACATCTACAATCTGCTCGGCATCGGCGGCATGACTGCGCTCGTCGCCCCTGGAGCGCTTCCGCCCGAGCTGCTGACGCGCGATCTGCCGATCCTGCTCGGAACCGCGCTGCTGATGCTGCTCCTGGGTCTGCGGCTGCGCTACGGCCGCGCCGCGGGCGGTCTCCTCCTGGCGGGCTATGCCGGCTATCTCGGCTATGTCGTCGCCACGGCGGCAGGGACCTCCGGATAGGAACCTGCGTTCTCCTGAAGAGAAGCGGCGCAACTGGTATCATTTGACACTAGTTGCGCCGCTACGGTATCCGCCGGCCCGAACAGGAGAGCGCAGCATGACCGACCAGACCAATCCGCTCGGCCTCAACGGCTTCGAGTTCGTCGAATTCACCTCGCCCGATCCCCAGGCGATGGAGGATCATTTCCGGCGCCTGGGCTTCGTCCCCGCCGCGACGCACCCGACCAAGGACATCGTCCGGTTCCGCCAGGGCCGCATCAACCTGCTGCTCAATCGCGAGCCGACCGGCCAGGCCGCCGACTTCCGCGCGGCGCACGGCCCGTCCGCCAGCGGCATGGCGTTCCGCGTCGGCGATCCGGCGGGCGCGCGTCAGGCCGCGCTCGATCACGGCGCCAAGCCGGTCGACGAGACGATCGGAGCGCTCGGCGAAGGCAGCTGCGCGATCGAGGGGATCGGCGGCAGCTATCTCTATCTCGTCCAGGACGATGCGGACCTCTACGCCGACTGGAACGAAGTTCCCGGCTGGGAGGAAGAGGCGCGCAAGAACGGCGTCGGCCTCGACATGCTCGACCACCTCACCCACAATGTCCGCCGCGGACAGATGCGCGTCTGGTCGGAATTCTATTCCAAGCTCTTCCACTTCGAGGAGCAGAAATATTTCGACATCAAGGGCAAGGCGACCGGGCTGTTCAGCCAGGCGATGATCGCCCCCGACAAGGCGATCCGCATCCCGCTCAACGAAAGCCAGGACGAGAACAGCCAGATCGAGGAGTTCATCCGCGAATATAAGGGCGAAGGCATCCAGCACCTCGCGCTGACCACGGACGACATCTACGAAACGGTCGAGAAGCTGCGCGAGCGCGGCGTGCGCCTGCAAGACACGATCGAGACCTATTACGAGCTGGTCGACAAACGCGTGCCGAACCACGGCGAAGACCTCGACCGGATGAAGAAGAACCGCATCCTGATCGACGGCTCGACCGAAGAGGGCATCCTCCTCCAGATCTTCACCGAGAATATGTTCGGCCCGATCTTTTTCGAGATCATCCAGCGCAAGGGCAACGAAGGTTTCGGCAACGGCAATTTCCAGGCGCTGTTCGAATCGATCGAGTTCGACCAGATCCGCCGCGGCGTGATCAAGGTCGATGCCTGAGCCGCGCGCTCTGCGCATGCGGGGCACGCACAGTTTGGAGGGGAGAGCCGGGACATAACCCGGCCCCAAGTTTTCCCTTCCTCCACAGGAAGGGAAGGCCGCAGGAGGATGAGGGGGAAGCCGGCGCTTTCCCCTCATCCGACTTCTCGTGCACGTGACTAGGACGAGGCCGCATGACTTCCTATTTCCCCGGGTTCGGCAACCACGTCAGCACCGAAGCGGTGCCTGGCGCGCTGCCGGAGGGCCGCAATTCGCCGCAGAAGCCCCCCTTCGGCCTCTATGCCGAGCAGCTGTCGGGCAGCGCCTTCACCGCGCCGCGCCACGAGAACCGGCGCAGCTGGCTCTACCGCCTGCGTCCCACCGCAGAGCATCCGCCCTATACGCGCTATGAAGGCGCGCAGCGCTTCGCCCCCGGCACGGTCGACGGACCGGTCGCTCCGAACCGCCTGCGCTGGTCGCCGCTCGAAGGTCCGAGCGCGCCGACCGACCTGATCGACGGCATGACGACGATGCTCGCCAACCGCGACCCCGCGGACCTGGAGGGCGTCGCCGTCCATCTCTATGCCGCCAACAAGGACATGGACCGCCGCGTATTCGTCGATTCCGACGGCGAGCTGCTGTTCCTGCCGCAGCAGGGCCGCCTCACCCTGCTCACCGAGCTTGGCCGCATCGACATCGCTCCCGGCCAGATCGCGCTCGTCCCGCGCGGCGTGAAGTTCCGCGCGCTGCTTCCCGACGGCGAAGCGCGCGGCTATGTCGCCGAGAATCACGGCAGCCTGTTTCGCCTGCCCGATCTCGGCCCAATCGGTGCCAATGGCCTGGCCAATCCGCGCGATTTCGAAACCCCCTCCGCCTGGTTCGAGGACCGCGACGAGCCGACCGAAGTGGTCCAGAAATATCTCGGCAGCCTCTGGACGATGACGCTCGACCACAGCCCGCTCGACGTCGTGGCGTGGCACGGCAATCTCGCGCCCTGGCGCTATGATCTGTCGCGGTTCAACACGATCAACACGGTCAGTTTCGACCATCCCGATCCCTCGATCTTCACCGTGCTCACCTCGCCCAGCGACGTGCCCGGCCGCGCCAACGCCGATTTCGTGATCTTCCCGCCGCGCTGGATGGTCGCGGAGGACACCTTCCGACCACCCTGGTTCCATCGCAACGTGATGAGCGAGGCGATGGGCCTGATCCACGGCGCCTATGACGCCAAGGCCGAGGGCTTCGCGCCCGGCGGCCTCTCGCTCCACAATCTGATGGCGGGTCACGGCCCCGACAAGGCGAGCTGGGAAGCCGCGTCGAGCGCCGATCTCCAGCCGCACAAAATCGAAGGCACCATGGCCTTCATGGTCGAAAGCTGCTGGCCCTATCGCCCGACGCGCTTCGCGCTCGATACGGCGCAGCCGGACTATGACGCCGCGTGGAAGGACTTTCCCAAGGCAAGACTACCGTGAAGATCCTCCCCGGCACGGGGAGGGGGACCATGCGCAGCATGGTGGAAGGGGCTAGCCCCAAGCGCTCCGCCTGCCGCCAACCCCCTCCACCGGCCTGCGGCCGGTCCCCCTCCCCGCAAGCGGGGAGGAACTGAGTGGAGCGCCTCACCGCCACCCCCGCCGGAGTCGCGCTGGGCCCGCTCGACGCCATCGCCGACGGGCGCGCGCGTAGCTTCGTGCTCGAGATGAAGGCCGGCCGCTTCCATGGCTTCGTCGTCCGCCGGGGCGCCGCCGTATACGGCTATGTCGACCGTTGCCCGCACCAGGGCCTGCCGCTTGCGCAGCAACTTGATCGCTATGTGACCGACGCGGGCGACCGCATCTTCTGCTCGTGGCATGGCGCCACCTTCGCGATCGACGATGGCCGCTGCCTCGGCGGACCATGCACCGGTTCACGCCTCACCGCCTGGCCGGTCGGAGTGGAGGACGGGATCATCATGACGCGCTGAGGCGTTAGCGCTCGATTCTCCAATCGGAAAATCGACCTTCGACAAGCGCGGCGGGAGCGGTTAGAGAGACTCAAAGAAGGGCAGAATCACTGCCACAAGGAGAGACGATGCAACCGACCCTCGACTTCGGCCTCGGCGACACCGCCGACATGATCCGCGAGAGCACCCGCCGCTTCGCCGAGGACCAGATCGCTCCGCTCGCCGCACGGATCGATGCCGAGGACTGGTTCCCGCGCGAGCTCTGGCCGGCGATGGGCGAACTCGGCCTGCACGGCATCACCGTCGAGGAACAATGGGGCGGTCTTGGCCTCGGCTATCTCGAACATGTCGTCGCCGTCGAGGAAGTCAGCCGCGCCTCCGCGTCGATCGGCCTGAGCTACGGCGCGCATTCGAACCTCTGCGTCAATCAGATCCGCCGCTGGGCGGGCGACGAGCAGAAGGCGAAATATCTGCCCAAGCTCATTTCCGGCGAGCATGTCGGCAGCCTCGCCATGTCGGAGACGAACGCGGGTTCCGACGTCGTCGGCATGAAGCTGCGCGCGGAAAAGACCGACTCGGGTTATTTGCTCAACGGCACGAAGTTCTGGATCACCAACGCGGCCTATGCCGATACGCTGGTGGTCTATGCCAAGACCGGCGAGGGATCGCGGGGCATCACCACCTTCCTGATCGAAAAGGACATGCCTGGCTTTTCGATCGGCCAGAAGATCGACAAGATGGGCATGCGCGGCTCGCCCACCGCCGAGCTCGTCTTCAACGACTGCGAAGTGCCCGAGGCGAACGTCATGGGCCCGGTGAACGGCGGCGTCGGCGTGCTGATGAGCGGGCTCGATTATGAGCGCACCGTGCTTGCCGGCATCCAGCTCGGCATCATGCAGGCATGCCTCGACGTGGTTCTCCCCTATGTTCGCGAGCGCAGCCAGTTCGGAAAGCCGATCGGCAGCTTTCAGCTGATCCAGGCCAAGATCGCCGACATGTATGTCGCGCTCAATTCGGCGCGCGCCTATGTCTATCAGGTCGCGAAAAATTGCGACGCCGGCCGCACCACGCGCTTCGATGCGGCGGGCGCGATCCTGCTCGCCAGCGAAAGCGCGGTGAAGGTCAGCCTCGAGGCGATCCAGGCGCTGGGCGGCGCCGGCTATACCAAGGACTGGCCGGTCGAGCGCTTCGCCCGCGACGCCAAGCTGCTCGACATCGGCGCCGGCACCAACGAAATCCGCCGCATGCTGATCGGCCGCGAGCTCGTAGGCGCCGCATGAGCGCGCCCGCTCTCACTTCCCAGCTGTCGCGGGACAGCGATGGCTTCCGTGCGAATGCCGCGCACAATCAGGCACTGGCGCAGAAGCTTCGCGCGGACGTCGCTCAGGCCGCTCTCGGCGGATCGGAGCGTGCTAGGGAGCGCCATATCGCGCGCGGCAAGCTGCTTCCGCGCGATCGCGTCGAGCGGCTGCTCGATCCCGGCTCGCCGTTCCTCGAGATCGGCCAGCTCGCCGCGAACGGCATGTACGACGACGAGGTGCCCGGCGCCGGAATGATCGCCGGCATCGGCCGCGTCTCGGGGCGCCAGTGCATGATCGTGTGCAACGACGCCACGGTGAAGGGCGGCACCTATTATCCGATGACGGTGAAGAAGCACCTTCGCGCGCAGGAGATCGCGCAGGAAAACCGGCTGCCGTGCATCTACCTCGTCGATTCGGGCGGCGCGAACCTGCCGCACCAGTCCGAAGTCTTCCCCGATCGCGATCATTTCGGCCGCATCTTCTTCAATCAGGCGAACATGTCGGCGCTGGGCATCCCCCAGATCGCCTGCGTGATGGGCAGCTGCACCGCGGGCGGCGCCTATGTTCCGGCCATGTCCGACGAAAGCGTGATCGTGCGCGAACAGGGCACGATCTTCCTCGCCGGCCCGCCGCTGGTGAAGGCCGCCACGGGCGAGGAGATCAGCGCCGAGGACCTCGGCGGCGGCGACCTGCACGCGCGCACCTCCGGCGTGGTCGATCACTTGGCTGAAAACGACGAACATGCGCTGACGATCGTCCGCGACATCGTCAGCCATCTGGGCGATCCCCGTGCTCCGGCGCAGGCCGGAGCGTTGGCGACCGACGCGAACCGCGAACCCCGCGCGCCCAGATACCCCGCCGAAGACCTCTACGGCATCGTCCCCAAGGACGTGCGCGCGCCCTACGACGTCCACGAAGTCATCGCCCGCCTTGTCGACGGCAGCGAATTCCATGAGTTCAAGGCGCTCTACGGCTCCAGCCTTGTCTGCGGCTTCGCGCACATCTGGGGCATGCCGGTCGCGATCCTCGCCAACAACGGCGTCCTGTTCTCCGAAAGCGCGGTCAAGGGCGCGCATTTCATCGAACTCGCCTGCCAGCGCCGCATTCCGCTGTTGTTCCTCCAGAACATCTCGGGCTTCATGGTCGGCGGCAAGTACGAGGCCGAAGGCATTGCCAAACATGGCGCAAAGCTCGTCACCGCGGTCGCCACCGCAAGCGTGCCCAAGGTGACGATCCTGATCGGCGGCAGCTTCGGCGCGGGCAACTACGGCATGGCGGGCCGCGCCTACAGCCCGCGCTTCCTGTTCAGCTGGCCCAACAGCCGGATCAGCGTGATGGGCGGCGAGCAGGCCGCGAGCGTCCTCGCCACCGTCCACCGCGATGCGGATTCGTGGAGCGACGAGCAAGCCGAGGCCTTCAAGGCGCCGATCCGCCAGAAATACGAAGACGAAGGCAACCCCTGGCACGCGACCGCCCGCCTCTGGGACGACGGCATCATCGACCCCGCCCAGACCCGCGACGTCCTCGGCCTCGCCTTCGCCGCCTGCCTGAATGCCCCCATCCCTGAGACGCCCCGCTTCGGCGTCTTCCGGATGTGAGGGGGGAAGCCGTCGAAGATCCTCCCCGGCACGGGGAGGGGGACCGCGCGAAGCGTGGTGGAGGGGGGCTGCCGCGCGCGATCCGTCCTGAAACCGCGCTCGCCCGCAGACAGCGACGCGCCCTCGCCCTTCCTGAGGTGCTTCTCTGGGAGCATCTTCGCGCTGCACGCACCGGCGCGAAGTTCCGCCGCCAACACCCGATCGGCCCGTACGTCACTGACTTCTGCTGCGTGGCGCACCGGCTGATCGTCGAAGTCGATGGTGAAGCACATAACCGCGGAACACGGACCCGATCTGACGCAATCCGCGACTCCTTCCTTTGCGAAAACGGCTATCGCATCCTTCGCTATCCCGCCGCCGAAGTGCTGCGCGACCCTGCTGCCGTGGCAGCATCGATCGCAGCCTTGCTGGCTCGCCCCCTCCACCAGCCTGCGGCTGGTCCCCCTCCCCGTCCCGGGGAGGATCTCGCCCAAGGAGCCTGACCGATGATGCGCCATCTCCTCCTCGTCCCCGCCCTCCTCTTCACCTCGCCGGCGCTCGCGCAGCATGCGTCGGAGGAGGATTCCGCCGCCGTGCTCGCCACGGTGGATGCGTTGTTCGAAACGCTCGGCACGCGCGATCCCGAAGCGATGCTTGCCGTCACGGTGCCCGAGGGCCGCGCCACCGGTCAGATGAACGCGCGCGACGGCACGAGCCGGATGCGCGGCATGAGCTGGAGCCGCTTCGCCGAACAGCTTCCCGGCTTCCCGGAAGGGGCCGGCGAACGCCTCCTCGATCCGCACGTCCATGTCGACGGCGACATCGCGATGATCTGGTCCGACTATGTCTTCACGCAGAACGAGCGCGTCGTGCATTGCGGCACCAATCACATCGATCTGATTCGCACCGACGGCACGTGGAAGGTGAACAATCTCACCTGGACGCAGCGCACTCAGGGTTGCCCGGCCGCAGAATGACTCGCGATCGCCTCTTCCTCCTGCCCGTCGAGGCGAGCGATCCTGCGCTCCCCGGCCGCAGCTTCTACTGCAAGGATTGCATGACCGTGGAAGGGCTGCTCGCCACTTTCCCCGACCGTGCGGCCCGACTGGAGGTAATCCGCGTCGACTGGCCACGCCCGCGTGCCGAAGTCGTCGCGGCGCTCGGCGAGGAGAACCAGAACCTCCCCGCGCTCGCCTTCGCCGAGGGCGGCTTCGTCAACGAAATCGAACCCCTGCTGGCGGCGCTTCACACCCGCCACGGCTTTCCGGAACGGCACCCATGATCCAATCCCTGCTCATCGCCAATCGCGGCGAGATCGCCTGCCGCATCATCCGCACCGCGCGCGCGATGGGAATTCGCACCGTGGCCGTTTATTCCGACGCCGATGCTCAGGCGCTGCATGTCCGCCAGGCCGATGAAGCGGTCCACATCGGCCCCAGCCCCGCGCGCGAAAGCTATCTCGTCGGCGAGAAGATCATCGCCGCCGCTAAGCAGACCGGCGCCGAGGCGATCCATCCCGGCTACGGCTTCCTCTCCGAAAACGCCGATTTCGCCCAGGCCGTCGCCGACGCCGGGCTGATCTGGGTCGGCGCGACGCCTTCGAGCATCCGCGCGATGGGGCTGAAGGACGCTGCAAAGAAGCTGATGCAGGACGCGGGCGTGCCGACCACCCCCGGCTATCTCGGCCAGAACCAGGACCCCGAGCATCTGAAGGCCGAGGCCGACAAGATCGGCTATCCGGTTCTCATCAAGGCGGTTGCGGGCGGCGGCGGCAAGGGAATGCGCCGCGTCGATGCGAGCGCCGATTTCCTCGACGCGCTCGCCAGCTGCAAGCGCGAGGCCGCGTCCAGCTTCGGCGACGATCGCGTGCTGATCGAGAAGTACATCCTCTCGCCCCGCCACATCGAAGTGCAGGTGTTCGGCGACACCCACGGCAATGTCGTCCATTTGTTCGAACGCGATTGCTCGCTCCAGCGCCGCCACCAGAAAGTGATCGAGGAAGCCCCCGCGCCGGGGATGGACCCCGACACCCGCGAAGCGATCTGCGCCGCCGCCGTCCGCGCCGCCAAGGCAGTCGACTATGTCGGCGCGGGCACGATCGAATTCATCGCCGACGCCAGCGAAGGCCTGCGCGCCGACCGCATCTGGTTCATGGAAATGAACACCCGGCTCCAGGTCGAGCATCCGGTGACCGAGGAGATCACCGGCGTCGACTTGGTCGAATGGCAGCTCCGCGTGGCGAGCGGGGAGAAGCTGCCGAAGCGGCAGGACGAGCTGGCGATAAATGGCTGGGCGGCTGAGGCGCGGCTCTATGCGGAGGATCCGGCCACAGGCTTTCTGCCGAGCATTGGCCGATTGGAATCGCTCGATTTTTATGGGGATAGCGCGCGCATTGAGACCGGCGTATCCCAGGGCAGCGAGGTTTCCCCTTTCTACGATCCGATGATCGCGAAAATCATCGTGCATGCGTTTCAACGGGACGAAGCGCTGCTGCGGCTAGCGGAGCATTTGGAAACTGTGCACATCTGGCCGATCAAAACGAATAAGGGCTTCCTCGTGCGGTTGCTCCGCGATCCCGAGGTCATGGAAGCCGCTCTCGACACCGGCTTGATCGAACGGAAATTCGACGCTCTTACCAGAATGCCGGTTCTGTCCGATCGAACGCTCAGTGACGCGTCTGCCTGGCTGTTTCGGCAATCAACCAATTTCGGTCGCATGGCGACTAGCCTGACCGGGTTCCGGATCAACGCACCACGTCGTTCAAAGCAGGTCTTGCTCGTGAATGGGAAGCCAGCCGAGTTCGACTACGATCCAACGCCGTCGGGCAGCCGCTTCGAGCATGGATTTCTCGAGAGCCTAGAGGCGGGCTCGCAGTTCGTTCAAGTCGAAGGCGACATTTTCGAGATTTGCTGGCCGCGTGCGGACGGCGGCGCCGGCGGAGCCGCCTCCGACGGCGCAATCCTCGCGCCGATGCCGGGCAAGGTGATCGCGCTCGACGTCGCGCAGGGCGACAGCGTGACTGCGGGACAGAAGCTGCTCACGCTCGAAGCGATGAAGATGGAACACAGCCTGACCGCACCGTTCGACGGGACGGTGACCGAAGTGACCGTCGAAGCCAGCGGCCAGGTCACCGAAGGCACGCTGCTGGTGCGGGTGGAACGCGGCGAGGACGCCTAGACTCCTCTCCCCTCGGGGGAGAGGATATGAAGCGTTGGTGCCGCGCAAGCGGCGCCCAGGCGTAGTTGGTGAGGGGGAAGCCCGAGGCACACCCTCACCAACGCCGGCTAGGCGGCAAAGCCGCCAAGCCTCTGTATCCTCTCCCCCAACTTGGAGAGGAAGGGAGAGGAGACTCGCAATGCCCTATGGCGACTATCAGAACGCGATTTATTTCGCCGGCCTGTCGGGCGTCGTCCCGAAACTCCCGGTTGACTACGCCAGCCTGAAGGCGCGCGCCGAGGCCGCGATGCCTCGCTCGGTGCTCGATTATGTTCAGGGCGGCTGCGGCGACGAACATACGCAGGACGTCAATGCCGACGCGTTCCGCCACTGGGGCATGGTGCCGCGCATGCTGGTCGACTGCACCAGCCGCGACCTCTCGGTCGACATGTTCGGGCTCACCCTCCCCTCGCCCATCTTCATGGCGCCGATCGGCGTCACCGGCATCTGCACGCAGGACGGCCACGGCGATCTCGCCGCCGCGCGTGCCTCGGCCGAAACCGGCGTGCCGCTGTGCGCCTCCACCCTCGCCAACGACTCGCTCGAGGACGTGGCGAAGGCATGCGGCGACACCCCCGCCTTCTTTCAGCTCTATACGCCCAAGCACCCCGGCCTCGCCGAAAGCCTCGTCGCCCGCGCCGAAGCCGCCGGCTACAAGGCGCTGGTCGTCACGCTTGACACCTGGGTCACCGGCTGGCGCCCGCGCGACCTCAACACCGCGAACTTCCCGCAACTGCGCGGCGCGGTGCTCGAGAACTATTTCAGCGACCCCGTCTTCCGCGAACTGCTCGGCAAGGACCCGCGCGACGACATTCGCGCCGCAGTGATGCTGTGGGCGGGCCTGTTCGGCAAGGTGCTCAGCTGGGACGACCTCGAATGGCTGCGCGGCCTCACGAAGCTGCCGATCGTCCTCAAGGGCATCTGCCACCCCGACGACGCCCGCCGCGCCGCCGATGCCGGGATCGACGCGATCTATTGCTCGAACCACGGCGGACGTCAGGCGAACGGCGGCATCGCCGCGATCGACATGCTGCCGGGCGTGGTCGAAGGCGCGGGCAGCGTGCCGGTACTGTTCGACAGCGGCATCCGCTCGGGCACCGACGTGGTGAAGGCGCTCGCACTCGGCGCCACCGCGGTCGGGATCGGCCGGCCCTACAGCTACGGCCTGGCGCTGGGCGGCGCCGACGGTGCGGCGCATGTGCTCAAGTCGATTCTCGCCGAGGCGGACCTGCTGATGGCGGTGAACGGCATGCCAGATCTCGCGGCGGTTCGCGCCGCAGGTGCGGTGCGGACCGATCGCGCGTGAGCGACCTCGCCTTCCGCCGCGCCGAGCGCGCCGATCTGCCCGCGATCGTCGCCCTGCTCGCCGAGGACACGATCCCGGTCGACCGCGAGGACGCCTCGCTCCCGCTCGATCCGCGCTACGAAGCCGCCTTCGACGAGATCGAAGGCGATCCGAACCAGCTGCTCGCCGTTGCCACGCTGGGCGGCCGGATCGTCGGCACGCTCCAGATCAGCGTCATCGCGGGCCTGTCGTTCCGCGGGCTGAAGCGCGGCAACATCGAATCGGTGCGCATCGCCAGCGATCTGCGCGGCGGCGGCCATGGCACGGCGCTGATGGAATGGGCCGTCGAACAATGCCGCCAGCGCGGTTGTCTCCTGGTCCAGCTCACCTCGACCAACAGCCGTCACGCCGCGCATCGTTTCTACCTGCGCCACGGGTGGAAGCAGACGCACCTCGGCTTCAAGCTCGACCTTACGGAGACCCACTGATGCCCGGACGCTTCTACGACGAATGGCAGGTCGGCGACCTGATCGCCCATGATTTGCGCCGCACGGTGACCGAGACCGACAATCTCCTGTTCACCACCATGACCCACAACAGCCAGCCGCTACATCTCGACGCCGAGGCGGCGAAGGCGAGCGAATTCGGCCGCATCCTTGTCAACGGCACCTTCACCTTCAGCCTGATGGTCGGGATCACCGTCGGCGACACCACTGCCGGAACGCTGGTCGCCAATCTGGGCTATGACAAGCTCGTGATGCCCAAGCCGGTCTTCATCGGCGATACGCTGCGCGCCGAGAGCGAAGTGGTGGAAATGCGTCCTTCCAACTCGCGCCCCGGCCAGGGCATCGTCACCTGGAAGCACCGCATGCTCAATCAGCGCGACGAGGTCGTCTGCGAATGCCTGCGGTCGGCGCTGCTGCGATCGCGCCCGGCCGACTGAAGCTCTTTGCGCCGCGATGCGTTGGCAGGGGTGAAGGAGATCGACCCATGCCCACGAGCCGACCCAACAACGCTCCCGAGAATCTCGGCAGCGACGCGCGCGATCGCGACAGTGCCTCCGCAGTCATGAACGAGGAAACGCGCGACCAGCCCGGCGGCGGCGGCTTGGGCGGCCAGTCGGCGGCCGAAGGTGCGCCCGATGCGACTCGGACGAACCAGGCCGCTACGCCGTCGAATCCCGACAGCCCGGCGGTTGCCGGAGATTCCGGGTCGCTCAAGGCACAGGAAGAGGCGCAGCATCTGACTAGCGGAGACGCGGCCGAACCCAAGCCGATCCCGCGCTCGGACTAGGGGAGGAGGCGCAGCCTATAGGCCGAACGGCCAGGTCTCGTCGCCCGCGCCGGACGGCTGCTCGGGCCCGGCGAGCGGAGCCACGGCGCGGGTCTCGTCGAACCACACCCAGCCGTCGAACTGTTCGGGCAGCACCGCTTCCGAATAATGGCTCCAGCGCTCGGTTTCGGGGTGGTAGATCACGCCGATGAACCGCTCGAGCCGGGCCGCGCACAGCGCCTCGCGCACCGGCCGCTCGGGCCGCAGGTCGAGCAGCGCGGGCGAAACCGCCGCATCGTGGAACAGCCGCTCGTAGCTGTCCTCGCGCGAGGGATTCACGCGCTTCACTTCCATCGGCCCGTCCCAGTCGGTCGCCGCCGCCACGGTGCCGCCATGCGTCCCGAAGCCGATCAGGCACGCCTCGTCGCCCCATTTCTCGCGCGCCAACTGGCCCAGGTTCAGCTCGTCGCGTAGCCTGCCCATGTCGGTGTGGCGCGCGTCGCCGATATGCGAGTTGTGCGCCCACACCACGGCCCTGGCACCCTCGCCGCCCGCGCGCAGCGCCAGCTCCAGCGTGTCGAACATATGCTCGTCGCGCAGATTCCAGCTCTCGGCCGCGCCATAATACATCACGCGATAATAGGCTTCGGCATTGGCGATCAGCCGGGCGTTCTGCGTCGCGTCGAGGAACGCCTCGCCGTCTCTGGCGGCATAGTCGAGCTGCTTTTCGACCAGGTCTTTCAGCATGTTCACCACCGCCGCCTCGCAACGGGCATAGCCTTCGGTGACTGCCATCCGCCCATAGCGCGCAGGATCGTCGCGCCACGGAGTCAGGCATCCGTAGCGCTCGCGCGCGACTGCGGCTGCCTCGGGATCGACGCTGTCGAGATAGTCGATCACTGCGCGGATCGAGCCGTTGAGATTATAGAGATCGAGCCCGTGGAAGCGCACCTGATCTTCGGCTGCACGCGTCGCATTGTGCTCGCGCAGCCAGCCGACGAAATCGTCGAACTCGCGATTGCGCCACATCCAGGTGGGAAAGCGCTGAAACGGCGGCTCCGCGCCGGGGTTGGACCGCTGCCGGACATGCGCGTCGATCGCCGCCGCGTCGGGCCAGTCGGCCTCGACCGCGACGATGGTGAATCCATGTTCCTCGATCAGCCGCTTCGTGATCGCCGCCCGCGCGCGATAGAATTCGCTCGTCCCGTGGCTCGCCTCGCCCAGCAGCACCACGCGGGCGTCGGCGAAGCGATCGAACGCGGCGCCGAAACCCGGATCGTCGATGTCCGACAGCGGCTCGGCGGCGTCGCGGATCAGCGCGACGGGCGACTGCTTCTTCTCCTCGCCGCCGCTCCAGCCATGCGCGCCGATCAGCGGCACGAAGCGGACGTCACCGAGGTTCTCGGTGTCGACCTCATTGTCGGATCGCCGCGTAACGCGGACCAGCGTCTGCACGCCCGCACTGCCCAGCGGCATCACCAGCCGGCCGCCGATCGCGAGCTGCGCCTTCAGCGGCTCGGGCACCTGCGGCCCGCCGGCAGCGATCAATACGGCGTCGAACGGCGCTTCCTCGGGCCAGCCCTTCGTGCCGTCCCCGGCGCGAACCTCGGCATTGTCATAGCCGAGGACCTTCAGGCGCTGCCGCGCCAGCTCGGCCAGCTCGGCATGCCGCTCGATCGCGAAGACGTGGTCCGCGATCCGGCTGAGCACTGCGGCGGCATATCCCGAACCGGCACCGACTTCGAGAACACGCTGCCCGGGGGCCACACGTGCCTCCTCGATCATGTGCGCGACGATATAGGGCTGCGAGATCGTCTGCTCCGCCTCGATCGGCAGCGGTCCGTCCTCATAGGCGAACCGGGCGAACTCCTCGGAGACGAAGCGTTCGCGGGGCACCTCGCGCAACGCTGCGAGGAGGCGTTCGTCGCGGATACCGCGCGCGGCGATCTGACGATCGACCATCGTCGCGCGCGCCTGCTCGAAATCAGGCGTGCTGCGCATGCCGGAACAACGGCCCGGCAGCCCGAGGGTTCAAACCGTTTCCGCGGCGCGCTCGCCGGGCTCGCGCACGGGCTTTTCGGTACGCCGGCCCGGCGCGGGATTGCTGAACTCCATTTCCGCGTCGATCGACCCGAAGCGCAGCGCCAGCAGGTCGCGGCTATAATTCTGGTGCACCTGCCATGGCTGCCGATTGCCCTGCTTGGGGAATTTCGGCAGCCCGCGCTGGACATAGCCCGAGCTGAAATCGAGCAGCGGCTGCTCTTCCACCGGCGCCTTCAGCCGGGGCGTCACCTGCCGCAGCCCGCGCTTCTTCATCGCGTTGAGCAGCCGACAGACATAGCCGCAGGTCAGATCCACCTTCAGCGTCCAGGATGCGTTGGTATAGCCGAAGGAGGAGGCGAGGTTCGGAATGTCCGAATACATCATCCCCTTGTAGTTCAGGGACTTCGATGGATCGACCGGCGTTCCGTCGATGCTGAGTGGAATGTCGCTCATCAGCTGCATCTCCAGCCCGGTCGCGGTCACCACCAGATCGGCCTTGAGCACCTCGCCCGAACTCAGCCGGATCCCCTCCTTCACGAACCGGTCGATCGTGCCGGTCACCACCGAGGCCGTTCCGCTGCGGATCGCGTCGAACATGTCGGCGTCGGGCACGAGGCACAGCCGCTGGTCCCAGGGATTGTAGCGCGGCGTGAAATGCGTGCCCGTGTCGTAGTCGGGGCCCAGATGCTCCTGCACCATCTGGATCAGCCGCTCCTTCGCCTTTTCCGGATGCCTGCGCATCGCGCGGTAGAAATATTGCTGAAGCAGCACATTCTTCCACCGCGTGATCGCATAAGCGGTCTTGTCGGGCAGCCAGCGGCGCAGCCAGTTCGCGACTGCATCTTTCGACGGGCGCGAGACGACATAGGTGGGCGAGCGCTGGAGCATCGTCACATGCGCCGCATCGCGCGCCAGTTCGGGCACCAGCGTCACTGCCGTCGCGCCGCTGCCGATCACGATCACGCGCTTGCCCGAATAGTCGACGTCCTCGCCCCAGAATTGCGGATGGACGATGCGCCCGGCGAAGTCCTGCACGCCTTCCCAATCAGGCGTGTAGCCGCGATCATAGTTGTAATAGCCGGTGCACATGAAGAGGAAGCGGCAGCAGAAGCGCACTTCCTCGCGCTCCGGCCCCTTCTCGGCGACCACCTTCCACACCGCTTCGTCGGTCGACCAATCGGCGCGTACCACGCGGTGCTGCGTGCGGATGTGCCGGTCGATCGCGAATTCGCGCGCCGTATCCTCGATATAGTCGAGGATGGCAGGACCGTCGGCGATCGACTTCGCCGCGGTCCAGGGCCGGAACGAATAGCCCAGCGTGTGCATGTCGGAATCGGAGCGGACGCCGGGATAGCGAAACAGATCCCAGGTGCCGCCGATCCGGTCGCGCCCCTCCAGCACCACATAGCTGCGGTCGGGGCATTTGTCCTGCAGGTGATAGCCGGCGCCCACGCCGGATATTCCTGCGCCCACGACCACGACATCGAAATATTCGCTCATGCACGCTCTCCGCGACCGACTATTCCAGTTTGGGTCGCAGATCGCAACGGATCGATCAGTAATCCTTCGAATAGCGGAGGCTGACGCTCGATCCTCCGAACGAGCCGGTCTGCGAAAGCAGGCTCAGCGCGCGGGTGAGCGCGATTTCGAGCTGCGTGGCGGTGAAGCCGCGCGCGTCGGTGATGATCTCGACATAGATGTCGTCGGTCAGATACTGGCCCGCCGCCAGTGCCGTTTCGCGGCCGCTCACTTCGTCCGCGCCCAGGATTCGCAGCCGGTCGATCCCCGCCGCCTGACGCAGCTCGCCCAGCGGGTTGAGCCCGCCGCCGGTCCCGCGCAGCGAATTGAGCGCCGCGGCGAGCTGGATCGCTTCGGTGGCCGACAGGTTCGTCACCGAACTGCCGAACAACAGCCGCGCCAGCACTTCGTCCTGCGGCAGGGTCGGCGATGAAGTGAAGGCGACGTCCGGCTGCTGCGCCGTACCGGTCACCCGGATGATCGCCGTGATCCCCTCCGCCGTCGTGCTCGCCGAAATGTTCAGCGTGGGATTGGCGAGCCGATCGCCGACGAAGTCGACACGGCTGGTGTTCTCATTCAGCTCGAAGCGCCGCCCGGCGAAGGAGTAGGTGCCCTGCACCACTTGCGCATAGCCGCCGATATTCGGGTTCGTGGCCGTGCCTTCGACGGTGATCCGGGCGCCCCATTCGGATTCGAGGCCCATACCGGAGACGAACAGCCGATTATCCGCGTTGACGACGAGGTTGAGCCGGATCTCGTGCTCGGGCACCGGCTGGCGTTCGTTCCTCGCATATGCCTGGTCGGCATCGCCACCGTTCCGCCGCCGCACGCCTTCCAGCTCGGCGACCTCTGCCGAACCCTGGCGGATGATCCGGTACCTCGCTTCGGGGATCGTCAGTTCGCCGCGAACCAATGCGAAGTCGGCGTTGTTCGTCACTTCCACCCAACCGTTCGCTTCGGCGGCCAGCGCGTCGCTCCGCGCCAGCGTGGCGTTCTCGAACTCGGCGCGCACCCGCAGCGGGAAACCTTCGTCGGCGGCCAGGCTGATCCGCCCGTTGGCCGTCACGCTGCCTTCGCCCGCACGTGCCCGCAGCTCGTTCAGCACCAGCTGGTCGTCGGTGAACCGGCCCTCGAGCCGCATGTTCGTCAGCCGCGTGCCATAGGTCTCGTTCTCGTAGGTGAGATTGTTCGCGCGCACGACGCCGGCGAGTTCGGGCGCGCGCACCCGGCCCGAGAAATTGGCGGCAACTCCGATCGGTCCGCGCAGCGTCTGGTCCGGCAGTCCGGCGAGCGAGAACAGCACGCCCGCGGGCCCGTTGTAGCGGATGCCGCCCGAAAGCGGCGCCGCCATCAGCCGCTCGCGCCACGGGCCGGCGCCCGGCGGCAGCGGCCGTAGCGTCGCGATCACGCGCCCCACCGTTGTGGTGCCGCGCTTGATCAGCGCGCGCGCATCGCCGCCGTCGGGAAGCAGCTTGCCGACGAAGGTGATGTCCACCGCTTCGGATACGGTCGACAGGCTCGAGCGCGTGAAGTCGTCGATCTCGAGCCGCGCATCGGCGCGAGGGAACGTCGCCGGGTCCGGCTGCGCGAAGTCGAGGCTCCCGGTCGCCGTACCGCCGATGCCCAGACCGGGCACGAAGCCGTTGACGACCGACAGGTCGAGTTCGTCGAGCCGTGCCTGGAGCACCAGCCCGTTGCCGTAGCGGCCGGCGATCCGGGCCGATCCCTGATCGAAGACGAGCCGCGTGGGTTGCAGCCGATAGCTGTCGTCGGTCAGCAGGATACGCGCGGGATCGTCGGTGCGGAACGCCACGCCGCTTGCCGATCCGCGCAGTGCGACCAGCCACTGGTCGGGAGCGAGCCGGGCGTTGGCCGCGATGCTGAACGGCACGCCGGTCGCGCCGCGCGCCACCAACTGCGCGGTTCCGCTGCCGCCTTCGTAGTTCACGCGCACCCGCGCCGCCTCGATCGTCAGCTGTCCGGTCGAAAGGTTCGCGATCTGCGCATCGCCGGTCACTTGCGGCGTCTCGGTAAGCAGCACCGTCGCATCGATGATCGCGCGCCCGACGCGCAGATTGGCGACGCCTGGAATGCGCGCATTGTTCGCCCGCGCGGTGATCGCCGCACGCTGCACGCCGCTCTGGGAAGCAAGCTCGGCCCGACCCTGCACGCCCGATCCGGCGAAGCGCAGCGTTCCGGCGAACGGACCGGCGGGCGTCTGACGGATCTGCCCGTCGATGTCCATTCCGGCGAAGCGCGCGCTGCGCACATCGATCGCCAGCGTGTCGCCGGTCCGCACCAGTACATCGGCGTTGAACGGGCCGTAATCGGTCTCGCCGCTCGCCTCGACGGCATAGGCGCCGCCGTTGCCGCGCACCCGCGCAGTGAGCCCGGCCAGACCGACGCCGAGCCCCGGCCGCGGCGCGCGCAGCAGCACCTCCGGCTGCGCCAGCGAACCCGTCACCCGCGCGGCGAGCGGACCATATTGCTCCGAATAGGCATCGGCATTCAGCAGCAGCGCGCCGCCCGGCGCATAGCGCCCGGAGCCCGAGGTGATGCGGAACTCGGGTGCCCGCAGCCGCAGCTGGTCGAAGGTGATGACGCCTTCGGGATCGAAGCCGAGTCGCAGCGACGCGACTGCGTTTCCGCCCAGGAAGTTGCGGATGCCGTCGCTGTAGATCCGCTGCGAACGTCCGGCGATCTGGCCGCGGATGCCCCAGCCGCCGCCGGGAGCCGCATACAGCTCGGCGTCGGTGGTGACGCTCACCACGCCGATGCCCTCGATCTGATAGTCGTTGATCCTGCCCTTCAGCGCGCCGGTATAGCGGCCTTCGCTGATGTCGGCGGCGACGATCGCGGTCGCGTTTACCCGGTCGGAAACGATGCGCAGATTGTCGGACAGGATCTGGTCGCCGGTGATGGCGATGTCGCCCTGCAGCGCCACGTCGGCGATCGGCCCTCCCGCCACGGCGTCGAGCCCGGTGATCCGCCCCGCCCGCGCCCGTACCGGGATCAGGATGCGCTCGGCATCCACCCGCGCCTGACCCTCGGCATAGAGTTGCCGCACGACCGTATCGCCAAATCCCAGCGCCCCGGCCTGCAGCTTGTAATCGACCACGGGCGTGCCGAACGCGCCGTCGAGCGCCACCGTGGCGCGCACCGACTGGCCGACCAGATTGGACGCGATCGCGCCGGGGGTCAGCAGCAGGCCGTCCACCCGGAAGTCCTCGAACCGGCTGCGATCGAGGTTGATCTTCCCCGCCGCCGCCAGCGACAGCGCATCCGATCGCAACTGCACGCGTGTATCCGCGATCATTTCGTCGATCGCCGCGACGATCGCGACGTTCACCTGCGGCGCGGTCAGCCGCTCGACCGCGCCTTCCAGCACCAGCCCGGGGCGCACTGCCCCGCCGATACGGAAGGTGCCATCCTGCGCCGCGAGGTTCAGCATGGCGAAGCGTTGGCCGCCCAGCGTGCTGGCAAGCCGCCCTGCCCACGCCTCCCAGCTTCCGTCTCCCCGGACGGAGAGTTCGAGCGGCTGATCGATCCCGACGAGGCCCGCGACGAGCCCCTCGGCGGGAGCATCCAGCTGCACGTCGAGATCGAGCTGATTCGCTTCGGGCACTGCGTCGAGGATCAGCGCCAGCCGGTCTCCGCCGGCCATCCCGGGCGCGGCGAGCGTGGCGCCCTCGGCGCGGATCTGCGCCCGGCCATCGTCGATGTGCGCGCCTCCCTCCAGCCGGGCGACATGCCGCCTGCCGGTCACTGCCTCGCCCACGATCAATCGACCGATCGAAAGCGCATCGATGTCGATGTCGATGTTCGGCAGCAGCGGCGCATCCGGATCGCGCGGTGTTTCGCTCGGGATCAGTTCGGGCAGCCGCTCGAGCCGGATTTCCGGACTGGTGAGCCGGTCGATATCGAGATGATTGGAAAGCAGCGCGAACGGCTGCCAGTCGAGCGTGATCCGCTCGGCGCTGGCGAACGTCCCCTCGGGATCCTGCACCGCCACATTATGCAGCACCATCTCGCCGTAGATCGACCCGTCGATCCGCCCGATCTTGACGTTGAGACCCGATGCGAGCGTCAGATTGCTGAGCCGATCGGCGACGAACTGGCGCCCGAACGGCGTATTGACCAGCAGCAGCAGCGCGCCGACCAGCACGACCACGCCGCCGACGACGATGCCGATCCACTTCGCCACCCGCTGCCAGAGCGGACGCTTGGCGACATCATGCTCCTCGCCCGCGGTTTCGTCGGGGGCTCGCTCGGGTGCATCATGAACTTGGGTGTCGGTCATCAGAAGGCCTGCCCGATCGAGATATAGAGGGCGACCTTCGGCTCGCCTTCGCGGCGGTTCAGCGGCGTCGCCACATCGACGCGCAGCGGACCGAAATTGGTGTAGAACCGCCCGCCGATGCCCACGCCGAAGCGCAGGTCCTGCCCCTGGGGGTAGATGGTCTCATAGACCTGCCCCGCATCGACGAACGGCACGATTCCGAAATTGCCGAAGCGATAGCGCGCCTCGAGCGAGAATTCGTTGAGGCTGCGCCCGCCGATCGGTCGCCCGTCGGGTGCAAGCGGGCCGAGCTCCTGATAGCCGAAGCCGCGCACCGACCCGCCGCCGCCGGCATACATGCGGCGCGAGGGCGGCAGGTCGTTGCGCTCGATCCCCGGAATCGTGCCGACCCGCGCACGGCCGGCGATCACCAGATCGTCGCTCACCGGATAATAGGCGGTGCCCTCCAGCAGCACCCGGGCATAGGGCCGCGCCGCCCCGCGCACCGAGGTTTCGGGGCTCACGTTCAGCTTGATGCGAAAGCCGCGCGTGGGGTTCAGCAGATCGTCCGACGTATCGAAGCCGACGAAGGCGGGCAGCGCACCGATCAGCCACGTTCCGCGATCGCGCCGGCCGAGATCGAAATTATACCGGTCCTCGTTGGTGCCGACGATCTCGAAGCCGTAATAATAGGTCCAGCGCTTCTGCCAGATCGGCGTCGATTCGAACGCGATCCGGCCGGCGAAGGTGCCGGTGTAGCTTTCGAACGCCTCATAGTCGCTGTGATTGGCCTCGAGCCGCAGCGAAACGGTGCGATCGCGCCGCCCCGCGTTCGAGCGGCGAAAGACCAGCGACAGCCCCTGTTCCTGCGTGCCCGCCACGCCGCCTGCGATCAGCGCGCCTTCGGGCGGGAAGAGGTTGCGGTGCGTCCAGCTTCCCTCCACCCGCAGGCCCTGCCCGGTGTTGTACCCGGCCTCGGCCGCGAGCGTGCGCGGCGGCCCGGCATCCTGCCGGACGAGCAGATGGACATATTCGGTTCCGTTCGGCGCTTCCTCGCCGGTCCGCTGCGCCTCGACCGAGACGGTCGAGAACAGCCCCGTCGCGATCAGCGCCTCGCGAAGATCGTCCACCTTGCGGCTGTCGTACAGTTCGCCGCGCTCGAATCGCGCCAGTGTCCGGACGTGCTCGGCCCCGAACGCCAGCTCGGATTCCTCGGAGGCCGGCTCGGTCGAGATCCCGTTGAACGAGACACGCGGCCCCAGATTGACCGGAAGCGTATAGGCGCCGGTGTGGGTCTCGCCGTCGAGCAGGATGTCGCGCTCGAGTAGTTCGATGAACGGATAGCCCTGCTGCGGCAGCCGCAGGCTGACGTTCGCCTCCGCCGCCTTCACGCGAACCGCGTCGATCGGATCGCCTGCTTCGAGCGGCAGCGCCTCGTCGATCAATCCCGGCGGTTCGGTGGGGGCACTGTCGATACGGACCGATCCCAGCCGATAGAGCGGGCCGGGTTCGACGTTCAGCCGAACGCGCAGCCGGCTCGGCTGCTCGGGGTCCTGGACGACCGATGCGGTCGCTGTCCCGTCGTAATAGCCTTCCGCCTGCAGCAATCGGGTCGCGAGATTCTCGTCCTCGCGCGCCCGCGCGGCTACCATCGCGGCGTTTGCCGCCTCGCCGTCGCCTTCCTCCAGCGCCGAAAGATCCTCGAAACGATCGAGCAGTCCAACCTGCTCGAGTCCCTCCACGACGGTCGCATAGCGGACCTCGACCTCCTCGGCGGGATCGACGCCTTCGATTTCGCGCGGATCGACTTCGAATTCGGCCAGAGGCGTCAGCGGCTCGGCGAATTCGGGCGCTTCGTCGGCCACGACCGGCAAGGTGCCGATCTCGCCTTCCAGCGTCCGATCCATCGCGTCGGCGGCTTCGGTCGGCTCCACGACCTGCGTGTCCTCGACCACTTCGAAACGATCGATCGGCTCGAGCGGCGCGTAGAGATCGCCGCTGATCTCGGGCAGCGCTTCCTCGAATTCGGATTCGGGGATGATCGGCTCGGCATCCTGCGGCGATTCAGGCGCAACCTGGCCAGGCGCGCCCGCTTCTGCTTCCTGCCCCGTCGCATCCTGAGCCCAGGCAGCTCCCGGAAGAACCGCCGCACTCGCAATCGCCGCAACCCAAACCGCTCTCACGCCGTAACGCACGCGCCTCCTCCAGGAGCCGCGCTTTGGTTCCGGCCCTCTCGCCTCCGTAACGACCAAAGTCGCGTTTGGCTCCCCCCCGGCAGCTACGGTGCGGCAAGAAATCCTTCGTATCGACAGCAGGATGCATCCCTTCCGCATCAGGCCGCGTTGACCGGCGTGACGCTAATCAGGGACGCATGATGACCGACACCACCGCTCCGCCCCCCGCGACGCACCCCGGATCCGAGTCCCGGCATCCGTGGGAACATCCCTGGCGGGCGTGGAAGTCCGTCCTGTCGCGCGTCTATTCGATGAACGGCTATCACAATCTCTCGCTGATGGCCGCGGGCGTGGCGTTCTACGCTTTTCTTTCCTTCGTTCCGCTGCTCGGCGCGATCGTCATGACCTATGGCCTGTTCGCCGATCCCGCGGCGGTCGCCCGCCATATGGAAACGATCATCGAAGCGGTGCCCGCGGATGCCGCCGGGTTGATCCAGGATCAGTTGCTCAGCGTCACCAGCACCGCCTCGTCGGAAGCGGGGCTCGGTCTCGCGATCGCGCTGCTGGTGTCGATCTATGGCGCGACGCGCGCCTCCAAGGCCGTGATGCAGGCGCTCAACGTGATCTATGAGGAAGAGGAAGGCCGCAACATCATCAAGACGACGCTGACCGCCGCCGCCATCACGGTGGGCGCCATCCTGGCGGCGTTGGTCGGCCTCTTTTCCGCCGGTGCGCTCGGCTATCTGCGCGGCGCGGTCGGCTCGCTCGGCGGTGCCGGCGTGCTGGCGGTCCAGATCGTCACCTGGCTGCTGGCGGCGGCGATCGCCAGCGCGGGCTTCGCGGCGATGTACCGCTACGGCCCCGATCGCGCCGACGCCCGCTGGCAGTGGCTTTCGATCGGCTCGGTCGCCGCGACGGTGCTGTGGCTGCTCGCCACGCTGCTGCTCGGCGTCTACACTGCCAATTTCGCCAACTACAACGCCACCTATGGCGCGCTGGGCGCCGTCGTCGTGCTGCTGATGTGGCTTTATGTCTCGGCCTATGCGGTGCTGATCGGCGCCGAGATCAATGCCGAGGCCGAACGGCAGACCAGCGCCGATTCGACCACCGGCCCGCCGCGTCCGCGGGGCCAGCGCGGCGCCACCATGGCAGACACGCTGCCCAGCAAGCGCCAGCACAAGCCCCGCCGCGACAAATACTGACGGGGGGCCTCAGCCCTCCGCCTTCAGCCGCGCGCGGAACTTGTGGAGCAGCGGCTCGGTATAGCCGTTGGGCTGCGCCACCCCCTCGAACACCAGCGCGCGGGCGGCCTGGAACGCCAGGCTTTCGTCCTCGTGTCCGGCCATCGGGCGATAGGCGGGATCGCCCGAATTCTGCGCATCGACTTTCGCGGCCATGCGCCGAAGCGCCGCCTCGACATCCCCGGCGGTGGCCACGCCGTGCAGCAGCCAGTTCGCCATGTGCTGCGAGGAGATGCGCAGCGTCGCGCGGTCTTCCATCAGCCCGATATCGTTGATGTCGGGCACCTTCGAACAGCCGACGCCCTGATCGATCCAGCGGACGACATAGCCGAGGATGCCCTGCGCATTGTTGTCGAGCTCGCGTGCTACTTTCTCCGGCGTCCAGTTGCGCCCGAGCGCCAGCGGCACGGTGAGCAGCGGCTCCAGCCCCGGCACCGCCTCGCCCGCGATCTCCTTCTGCCGCGCGAACACATCGACCTGATGATAGTGCAGCGCATGCAGCGTCGCCGCAGTCGGGCTCGGCACCCATGCCGTGTTCGCGCCCGATCTGGGGTGGCCGATCTTGGCGTCCATCATGTCGGCCATGCGATCGGGCGCGGCCCACATGCCCTTGCCGATCTGCGCCTTGCCCGAAAGCCCGCAGGCCAGGCCGATCCGCACGTTGCGGTCCTCATAGGCCTGGATCCAGGCTGCGGCCTTCATCTCGCCCTTCGGAATCATCGGGCCGGCGCGCATGCTGGTGTGGATCTCGTCGCCGGTGCGGTCGAGGAAGCCGGTGTTGATGAAGACGATGCGATCCTTCACCGCATGGATGCACGCGGCGAGATTGGCCGAGGTGCGCCGCTCCTCGTCCATCACGCCCACTTTCACCGTGTGGCGTTCGAGCCCCAGCAGATCCTCGACGGCATCGAACAGCCGATTGGTGAAGCCCGCCTCTTGGGGTCCGTGCATCTTCGGCTTCACGATATAGATGCTGCCCGTGCGGCTGTTGCGCCGCTTGCCGAGGCCGCGAAGATCGTAGAGGCCGATCAGGCTGGTGACGATCGCGTCGAGAATACCCTCGGGCGCCTCGCCACCATCGGCAAGCGTCACCGCCGGCGTCGTCATCAAATGGCCGACGTTGCGCACGAACAGCAGCGAGCGGCCGGGAAGCGTGAATTCGGTTCCGTCGGGCCGGGCGTAGGTCCGGTCCTCGGCGAGCCGCCGCGTCACGCTGCGTCCGCCCTTCTCGAACGTCTCCTCCAGATCGCCGCGCATCAGCCCCAGCCAGTTGGCATAGGCGGCCGCCTTGTCCTCGGCATCGACCGCCGCGACCGAATCCTCGAGATCGACGATGGTGGTGATCGCCGCTTCGAGCAGCACGTCGGCGATGCCCGCCGGGTCGTCCTTGCCGATCGGATGGTCGCGATCGATCGTCACTTCGATGTGCAAGCCGTTGTGCCGGAACAGCAGCGATTCTCCGCGCTGCCCCACGAATTGGCCCGGATCGGCAAGCGGCAGGTCGCCGCTGCGGAAATCGCTCCAGGACATGCCCTTGAGCGACACCGCCTCGTCGAGGAACGCCTTGGCGCGGGCGATCACCTGCGCGCCGCGCTCGGGGTCATAGCCGCCCGGCTTCGCCGTGCCGGGAAGCGCATCGGTGCCGTAGAAGGCGTCGTACAGGCTTCCCCAGCGCGCATTGGCGGCGTTGAGCACGAAGCGCGCGTTGAGCACGGGGACGACGAGCTGCGGACCCGCCATCGTGGCGATCTCGGCATCGACATTCTTCGTGCCGATGCCGAACGGCTCGGGCTCGGGCACCAGATAGCCGATCTCGCGCAGGAACGCCTCCTGCGCCTTCGGATCGGCCGCGCGCTGCGGGTCCTGCGCGCTCCAGCCATCGATCTTCGCCTGCAGCGCCTCGCGCGTGGCGAGCAGCGCGCGGTTCTCGGGCACGAAGCGCTCGAAGATCGCCGCGGCGCCGTTCCAGAAGTCCTCGGCGCCGAAGTCGAGCCCGGGCAGCACCTGCCCTTCGATGAACTCGGCGAGCGGCCTGGCGACCTTCAGGGTGGCGCGATCGACAGTTGCGGGCATGGGTCCTCCTGTTCGGCTTTGCATCTTTTCGGCCTGGGGAGGGCGGAACGCGCTTACGCCAGCGAGGCTCCGCCGATCAACCCCGGGCGGGCTCCACCGCTGCCGCAGCGGCCTCCAGCCGCTCGAGCATCTGGCGCAACCGTCCAAGCTCCTCGGCGCTGAACGCCTCGAAGATCTGCCGTTCCAGCTCGAGCGCCTTGGGCGCGATCTCGCGATAGAGCTGCCAGCCGGCCTCGCTGAGCGTCAGCAGGTGCGAGCGCTGGTCGGCCGGGTTGGGCGCGCGCGTTACGAGGCCCCGGTCGCCCAGCGCGATCGCGGCCCGGCTCACCGTCACCTTGTCCATATGCGTCCGGGCGCCGAGCGCCTGTTGCGTCATCGCGCCGCCCTCGGCGAGCACCGCCACGAGCCGCCATTCGGGAATACGCAGCCCGAACAGCGCCTGATAGGTGGTGGCGATCGCGTTCGACACGCGGTTCGACGCGATCGACAGGCGATAGGGAAGAAACGCGTCGAGCTTCAGCGTGTCGGCCATGGCTTCCTTGGTACGCCGAGCGGTGCGCAACGCACAACAGCCCGGTTACGGGCGGGAACCCGGAGCCCTGCTCGTACGTAGTAGAGGCACGGTAGAGACCGAACAAAAACAGACCATTAGCCGCGAGCAACCCCATGTATTCCTGGAAACACGAAGCGCAGGATCGACTGCAGACGATGTTGTTCGAACACGTTCGGGCCGCCGAATTCCCCTGCGTCGGCGCCAAGGCGGCGCTGGCACGCGGCACGCTCGAGGTGCTCGCCTGCAACCGGATCGACAGCGCCTGGGACGATGTCCGCATCCATGACCGGCTGCTTCACTTCGCGCAGGAATATGCACGCGACAGGACGCTGTTCCGCAGCTTCGCGGTCATCTTCGAAGGCCCCGGCAACTTGGATGAAGCTGCGTTCGAGACCGCGCTGTGGAAACGCGTCCAGTCGCTGTCGGACAAAGACGTCTGGCGCGGCCAGAAATATGACCCCCGCGTGAGCGCGGATCCGGAGAATCCGCATTTCTCGCTGAGCTTCGGCGGCGAGGCCTTCTTCATCGTCGGCCTGCACCCGAATGCCAGCCGCCCTGCCCGCCGGTTCGATCGTCCGGCGATGGTCTTCAACCTGCATGACCAGTTCGAAACGCTGCGCGCCGAAGGCAAATATGAAGGCATGCGCGAAAAGATCCTGGTGCGTGACGAGGCACTTGCCGGCTCGCGCAATCCGATGCTCGCGCGGCACGGCGAGCTGAGCGAGGCGCGCCAGTACAGCGGCCGCCAGGTCGGATCGGAATGGTCCTGCCCCTTTCATTATGCGGGAGACACGTCATCGACACCCAAGTGATTGCGGAGCGGAGCGGCACTGCGTTCCGGCTCGCGCGCGGCGAAACGCTGGTGGTGATCGATCCGAAGGGCGAACAGGTCGCCGATCTCCTCGCGTTCAACGCCGACGACATGGACGAAGTGATCTCGTCCGGGCGCACCCTCGACTATGCCGAGACGATCCGGCTCACCACCGGCCACAGCCTCTATTCGAACCGCTCGAACGTGCTCCTCGAGATCGTCGAGGACACGGTCGGCATGCACGATTTCCTGCTGACCCCCTGCTCGGTCGATACGTTCCACCACTTCTATCCGGACCGGCCGCCGCACCGGGGCTGCTTCGGCAATCTGGCCGAGGCGCTGGAGCCCTATGGCGTCGCCCGCGATCGTATCCCGGTCGCGTTCAACTGCTTCATGAACGTGCCCATCGACGGCGAGACCGGGCGGCTGCGCGTATTGCCGCCGCTCAGCAAGGCGGGCGATCACATCAAGCTGCGCGCCGCGATGGATCTGGTGATCGGCCTCACTGCCTGTTCGGCGCCCGATTCGAACGGCGGCAGCTTCAAGCCGATCCACTACCGCATCGAACCCGCGCCCGATCCTTGAGTTGCAAAAAATGCAACGGCACCAGCATTTCTTCGCACTTGCAACATCGCGTGCTGCGGCGCACAAGAGCCGTGCCTTTCAGGCATCCTCTCCTAAACTTTTCAAAGGGCGGCCCTCGGGTCGCCCATTTTTTTGCGCTCGGCCCCTGCTGTGTCCGCGCGCCGCTTCCGCTCTCAGCCTTTCATCTGGCGCTTGATCGTCGCCTGCGTCGCCTTGCCATAGGGCGGCTTCATTCCCGCCAGCTTCGCGACATCCACCTTCGGCTGGCGGTAGAGGCTGCGCGCGTGGCTGAACGTGCGAAAGCCCGCCTCACCGTGATAGGCGCCCATGCCGGACGGGCCGATCCCGCCGAACGGCAGCTCCTCCTGGCTGACGTGGAAGATCACGTCGTTCAGCGTCACTCCGCCGGAAATCGTGCGATCGAGCACGCGCCGCTCCTCGTCCGAATCGCTTCCGAAGTAATAGAGCGCAAGCGGCCGATCGCGACGGTTCACTTCGCCGATCGCCCCGTCGACATGCTCATAGGTCCGCACCGGCAGCACCGGGCCGAACAGTTCCTCCTGCATCACCGTCATCTCGTCGGTCGCGTTGCGGATGATGGTGAGCGGCATCTTGCGCGCGTTGGAGGCACCGAAATCCTCACCGCCGGGGTTTACCGTCACGATCTCGGCGCCTTTCGCCCGCGCGTCGTCGATCCAGCCGCTCAGCCGCTCGAAATGGCGATCGTTGATGATCGCGGTATAGTCCGGGTTCGCCAGCAGCGTCGGATATTGCCGCGCGGCCGCCGCCTTCAGCCCTTTCACCACTGCGGCCTCGCGCTCTGCCGGCACCAGCATGTAGTCGGGCGCGAGGCAGATCTGCCCGGCGTTCATCATCTTGCCGGTCACGACTCGCTCGGTCGCCTTGTCGACATCGGCCGAGCGGCCGAGCAGCACCGGCGACTTGCCGCCCAGTTCGAGCGTCACCGGCGTCAGATTGTCGGCCGCGGCGTGCAGGATATGGCGGCCGATGCCGGTCGCGCCGGTGAAGAGCAGATGATCGAACGGCAGCTCGGCGAACGCCTTGCCCACCTCGGGGCCGCCGCTCACGAACGCCAGTTCCTCCTCGGCGAAATAGCTCGGGCGCAGCTCCTCGAACAATGCCGCGACGACCGGCGTGAATTCGGACGTCTTGACCATCGCCCGATTGCCCGCGGCCAATACTCCGGCGAGCGGGCTCATCACCAGATTGACGGGAAAATTCCACGGCGCGATCACCCCGACCACGCCCTTGGGCTGATATTCCACCCATGCCCTGGCCCCGAACAGGCTGAGCGGGAAGAGCACCGGCTTCTTGTCGCGCTTCGCCCATTTCTCCAGATGCTTGCGCGCATGCGCCAGCGGCGCCACCGAGGCGGCGATGTCGGTGATCATCGATTGCTCGCGGCTGCGATGGCCGAAATCCTCCGACAGCGCCTCGCAGAAGCGCCCGGCATTGTCGCGCACCATCGCGATCGCCCGCGCGAGCCGATCCTTGCGGACCTCCAGCGTTACCGGCAGCTCCGCATCGAAGGCGGCGCGCTGCCGCTCGAGAATGTCCTTCATCGCACTTCCCTCTGTGGGACCAGCAGGATCACCGGCCCTGCGGGCCTTGTTGCATAGTCCAGCGTCGTGCCGACCCAAAACGTCCACGCCGAAATCGCCAGCAGCACGCCCAGCGGCACGCGATCGGTCGAACGCATCCTGCGCCCGCCGAGCCGAAACGCAAGCACCGCGGCCAGACCGATCAGGCACGCGATCAGCAATACCGGCGCCAGCGCCTGCCAGCCCAGCCACAATCCGATCGCGCCGAACAGCTTCGGGTCGCCTCCCCCCAGCCCCTCGCGTCGCCGCAGCGCGCGATAGGCGAGCCGTACGATCTGGAGCGACGCATAGCCCGCAGCGCCGCCGAGCAGCCGGGCATCGAGCGGCGGTCCATGCGGAGGCAGGTGCAGCAGCCCGGTGGCGACCCCGCCAAGCGCAAGCGCGCCGGTGAGCTCGTTCGGAAGCCAGAAGGCGGCGAGGTCGATCGTCCCCAGCGCGAGCAGCAGCCAGCCGAAGAGCGCCCCCGCCGCTCCTTCCCATCCGGGCGCGAGCATCCCCGCGGCGATGCCGATCGCGCCGCCGGCAAGCTCGACCATCAGATGACCGGGCGCGATTGCGGCGCCGCAGCTGCGACAGCGCCCGCGCTGCACCAGATAGCTCGCCACCGGCACCAGCTCGCGTGCGTTCAGCGTCGCGCCGCACGCGTCGCACATCGATCGTCCGGAAAGCGCCGAACGCCCTTGGGGCCAGCGGATCGCCACCGTCGCGATGAAACTGCCGAACACCAGCCCCAGCACGCCGAGCAGAAGCGGCCAGGCAATTGCCTCATCCATCGGCGTGCGGCGGCTTCTTGCGGATCAGATAGCGATAGACTCCGAAGATGTTGATCGCGAACAGCACCAGATTCTGCGACAGCAGCGGCGGATCGTCCGAAAGGAGCGCACCCGCGATCCAGGCGATGCTGGAAGCGACGAACAACAGAAAGCCGAAGCCGATGACTCGGCGGCCGAGGTCGAGAGACACCATGAAAGCGGCGATCATTCCGCTGATCGAGGCAAACCATTTGAGTATTTCGACGAGCGGCATCGGAACCCTTTCGCATCGTTCATGCGGGCGCCGAGCGGCTTTTGCAAACCGGCCCCGACGTCCCTAGATCGCGTGCAAACCCGCGAAGGAGCAAACATGTCCACCGATCCCGTCGTCATCGCTTCCTATGCCCGCACGCCCATGGGCAGCTTTCAGGGCTGCCTCACCGGCGCCAGCGCCACCGATCTCGGCGCGACGGCGGTCGGCGCGGCGGTCGAGCGCGCGGGTCTGAAGGGCGAGGCGGTGGACCGGATCTACATGGGCTGCGTGCTGCCCGCCGGCCTCGGCCAGGCCCCCGCCCGCCAGGCGGCGATCCGCGCCGGCCTGCCCGATCATATCGAAGGCACGACGGTCAACAAGATGTGCGGATCGGGGATGCAGGCGGCGATCATGGCCGCCGATACGCTTGGTGCGGGTTCGGCCGACATCGTGATCGCGGGCGGCATGGAGAGCATGACCAACGCCCCCTATCTCTCGATGCGCCACCGCGGCGGGGCCCGGATCGGCCACGACGTGCTGAAGGACCACATGTATCTCGACGGGCTCGAGGACGCCTATGAGCCCGGCAAGCTGATGGGCGCCTTCGCCGAGGAAACGGCGCGCGAATATCAGTTCACGCGCGAGGCGCAGGACGATTATGCGATCGAATCGCTCACCCGCGCGCAACAGGCGCAGAAATCGGGCGCGTTCGATCGCGAGATCGTTCCCGTCGAGGTGCAGGGCCGCAAGGGCAGCACCACCGTGAGCCTCGACGAACAGCCCTCGCGCGGCGACGTTGCGCGGATTCCCACGCTCAAGCCGGCCTTTTCCAAGGATGGCACGATCACGGCCGCCAACGCCTCCTCAATCTCCGACGGCGCCGCCGCACTGGTGCTGACTCGCGCCAGCATCGCCGAGAAATACGGGCTCGATCCCGTCGCCCGCGTCGTCGCGCATGCCGCGCACGCCCATGCGCCCGCGCGCTTCACCACCGCGCCGGTGTTCGCGATGCGCAAGGCGCTCGAAAAGGCGGGGTGGGAGATCGGCGACGTCGATCTGTTCGAAGTCAACGAGGCCTTCGCCGCTGTTGCGATGATCGCGATGCGCGATCTTTCGATCCCGCACGACGTGCTCAACATCCATGGCGGCGCCTGTGCGCTCGGCCATCCGATCGGCGCCAGCGGCGCGCGGGTGCTCACCACCCTGCTGTCGGCACTCGAGGGCGCCGGCCAGAAGCACGGCCTCGCATCGCTGTGCATCGGCGGCGGCGAAGCGACCGCCATGGCCGTGGAGATGCTGCGCTGAGGCGCCTGGCCGGGGCGGTGCCACTGTCGCCTGAAGCGAACATGCCCTAGGCACCGCCATAGCCGCTGCTATGAAGCGGGAATGGCGCCAAGCTCGCTCCTGCTCACCGGATGTGCCCAATCGCTACGCTGCCTGTCTGCCTGGCTCGACAAGGCCTGTGAGGAGGCGGACGATGCCGATGCGCTGATGGGGCTGCGGCTTGCGCCCGACATGTTCCCGCTGGCGTCGCAGGTCCGCTTCGCCTGTTTCCAGGCGCTCGAGCCCTGCTATCGGCTCGCGGGCGATCCGGTCGCGGACTCGACTGTCGCGATCCGCAACGAAGGCGCCGCCGCCGGCGAGACGCCGGGGACATTCGCCGCCGCGCAGGCGCGGATCGCGGAAACGCTGACGATGCTGGGCGCGATGGATCACGGGGCGATGAATGCCGGCGCACAGCGCGCAGTCGCGCTCGATCTACCGATGGGGATGATCTTCATTTCGAAAGCGGCGAGGCCTATGTCCGCGACTGGGCGCTGCCGCAATTCTATTTCCACCTCAACACGGCCTATGCCGTCCTGCGGCACCACGGCGCGCCGCTCGGCAAGGTGGATTATGTAGCCTATGCCCTGCCGTGCCTGCGTCCGGGGACGGCGCCCGGAGGCTGACGCCAACGGTTCATGGCGCCGTTCCGGACCGGCTTCTGAGCGGCGTCAGGGAACGTCCTCGCCCGGATCGACTCCCCACAGCCGCGTCTGCTCGACATAGCCGCCGCGCCCGCGCACGTCGAACCAGCACCAGCCGCGGCCGCATTTGCTGATCCGGCCGACCACGCCCGCCTGCGCACGCCAGTTGATGCGGGCATTCTCCCGCGGGGCCGCGCGCATTTCCACCGTCGCGCCCACCACCATCGCGGTGCGCGTGTCGCTCAGCAGATTGACCTGCATCCAGCCCTGGGTGCCGTCCGGATCCTCGATCTTGCGCCAGTCGCCATAGATGTCGACGACACGGATCGGCAGGTCCTCGCGCACATAAAGCCAGATCGCCGGATAGTTGCGCCCCGGCCCGGTGCGCATCCGCGCCCGGCTGGCCGAGATCGACGCATAATAGGGCGGGCTGCGCTGCGCCTGCGCCTCGTCGTAGGAAACCGCGGCCAGTCCCAGCACGACGGCACCGAACGTGAGCCAACCCGAGATCCGCATGCCACCCCCTCGCGTGCCTTCGCCACGCGTCTACCGTGTCGGGGCGGCGGGCTTCAACCGTTGACTGCTTCGGCTCGTCCCGCCAAGCCGCTCATCATGGTACAGACAGCGCGCCCCTCCCGCCCGAAAGTTGCCGTGACTCGGCGGCTGCCCGAAGCGGTGGAGGTGCGCATGGCCGAGCTGTTCGACGCGGTGCCGCGCAGCGAGGATTCGCCGCTCTCGCGCGCGCAGCTCGCCGCCGCCATGGCCGATACCGACGTGCTGGTCCCCACCGTCACCGACGTGATCGACGCGGGCCTCATTGAAGGCGCCGGAGAACGACTGCGGCTGATCGCCAACTATGGCGCCGGAGTCGATCATATCGATCTCGCCGCCGCGCGCGCCCGCAGCATCCTCGTCTCGAACACGCCCGGCGTGCTCACCGAGGACACTGCCGACATGACGCTGGCGCTGATCCTCGCCGTGCCGCGCCGTCTGGTCGAAGGCGATGCGCTGGTGCGCTCGGGCGAATGGGCCGGCTGGGCCCCCACGGCGATGCGCGGACACCGGATCGGCGGCAAGCGGCTCGGCATCCTCGGCATGGGCCGGATCGGCGAGGCGGTCGCCCAGCGCGCCCGCGCCTTCGGTCTCCAGGTCCATTATCACAACCGCCGCCGGATGCCCGGAACGCTCGAGGCGCAGCTCGGCGCGACCTTCCACGACGATCTCGACTCGATGCTCCGCACGGTCGACATCCTGACGATCCACACGCCGCACACGGCGGAAACCGAAGGGCTGATCGACGCGCGCCGGCTCGATCTGCTCGGTCCCGAGGGCTGGCTGGTCAACACCGCGCGTGGCGAGATCGTCGATCCCGAGGCGCTGGTGACGGCGCTCGAAAGCCGCCGCATCGCGGGCGCGGGGCTCGACGTCTATGTCGGCGAACCTGCGGTCGACTCGCGGCTGATCGCGCTGCCCAACGTCGTGCTCCTCCCCCATCTGGGCTCGGCCACCTTCGAGGGGCGCGAGGACATGGGGGCGAAGGTGATCGCCAACATCCGCGTCTGGGCCGACGGGCACCGCCCGCCGGATCAGGTCCTCGAAGGCTGGCTCTAGCCGGCGCCGGCCTGCCGCCGGCGCCCCCGGATCAATCGCCGGTAAGGATGCGGTCGACCAGTTGCTTCACGGTCGGCACGAACCCGTTCGAATAGAAGGGGTCCTTCTTGAAATTGAACGCCGCATGGCCCGCGAACATCAGATTCTCCTCGGGATCGCCGCCATGGGCGATGTCCTGCAGCGTCTTCTGGATGCAGAAGCTGCGCGGATCGGCGAGCCGGCCGGTCGAATTCGTCTCGGTGTCCGCCCAGCTCGAGAACTGGCACTGGCTGAGGCAGCCCATGCAATCGGCCTGATCCTTGCGGATCACCGCCTTCTCGTCCTCGGCGACGAACACGAGTGTGTTGTCGGGCGTCTTGAGCGCCGAAGTATAGCCGAGGCCGAACCACTCGCGCGCGCGCAGCAGATCGTTGCGCGTCACCCAGAAATTCTTGCCCTTCACGCCCACGTCGAGCTGGAAGGTGTGATCGCCTGCGCTCTCGGTCGAATAGGGGATCTGGCGCTCGCTGCGTGCCTCCAGGCTCCGCAGGAACGGGTTGCGCACGGCGCTCGAATAGAAGCCGGTCGGCGAGAAACGGTGGAGCAGCACGTCGCCCTCGTCGAGCGTCATCAGCCGCGCCTTCCATGCTTCCGGGATCGGGCTTTCCTGCGTCAGCAGCGGGCGGGTGCCGAACTGGAAGGCGATCTGCCCCAGCTCGGGATTGTCGATCCAGTCGTTCCAGTCGCGCAGATACCAGACGCCGCCCGCCATCACGATCGGCACCTCGTCCGGGATACCGCCTTCGCGCATCACCTCGCGCAGCGCTTTCACGCGCGGATAGGGATCCTGCGGCTGCAACGGGTCTTCGGCGTTCGAAAGCCCGTTATGCCCGCCGGCCAGCCACGGATCCTCGTACACCACTGCGCCGAGCAGTTCCTGCGCTTTGGAATAGGCGCGCTTCCAGAGCGCGCGGAACGCGCGGCCCGAGCTGACGATCGGCAGATAGCTGACGTTATACTGAGTCGCGATCTCGGAGAGCTTGTACGGCATCCCCGCGCCGCAGGTCACGCCCGCGACCAGCCCACGCGTCCGCTCGAGCACGCCGTGAAGCACGCGCTGCGCGCCGCCCATTTCCCACAGCACGTTGATGTTGATCGCGCCCTTGCCGCCGGCGATGTCCCAGGCGCGCTGCACCTGCTGGACCGCGCCTTCGATCGCATATTGGATCAGTTCCTCATGCCGCTCGCGCCGCGTGAGCGCACGATAGACCTGGGGGATGATCTTGCCCTCGGCGTCGTAGCTGTCGGCGTTGACGGCGCTCACCGTGCCGATCCCGCCCGCCGCGGCCCAGGCGCCCGCGCTGGCATGGTTGGTGGCGGATACGCCCTTGCCGCCTTCGACCAGCGGCCAGACTTCGCGGCCACCGTAGCTGATCGGCTTCAGACCCTTGAACAAACACTTCCTCCAGCAATCGATTTCGCCTGTGCTAGCCGCATGCCTCTTGAGAGGCGAGCGGTTTCGCCTTAGCCGAGCGCCCCCGGCCGGCCGAGTGCGGCGCTATACAGCGCTCCATATTCGGCGATCATTACGCTCTCGTCGAACAACGCACGGGCGCGCGCACGGTTCGCCTCGCCCACCCGGGCGCGTTCCTCGGGATGTTTGACGAGCATCTGGATGCAATCGCGCAGGTTCACTTCGGCCCAGTCGGGGCTGATGTACTGCCTGTTTTCCGGAGCCACCATGCGCGAAACGTCGCCGACCGGCGTCGACGCGACCGGCAGGCCCGCCGCCATCGCTTCCATCACCGAAATCGGCGCCTGCTCGCTCTTGGACGACAGGGCGAAGATGTCGAACAGCCCGACATAGCGATGCGGCTCGGAGACGAAGCCGGGCAGCAGCAGCTTGTCTTCCAGCGCATTGGCTTCGGCGGCGTCGAGGATCGCCTGCCGTTCCGGCCCCTCGCCGGCGATCACCAGCCGCACCCGTGCCGTCACGCCGGCAACCGCACGGACGAGCAGCGGCAGGTTCTTCACGCTGCGCAGGCCCGCAATCGTGCCGACGACCACTTCGTTCGGCTTTTTCGTGAATCCGGGAAGCACGCGCGGATCGGGCTTGCCGGCATAGCGCGCGACCGGGATGCCGTTCGCGATCCGCTTCACGCGCTCGCGCGGCTGCTTCCACGTGCCGAGCGCGATCCGCTCGAGCATTTCGGAGGGCACCACCAGCGCATTCGCGGCGGGCAAGGCGATCCGGCGATACATGTTGCGCACCGGGTTCAGTCCGCGTGCCTCGTCCTCGTTGAACCCGTCCTCGTGATGGACGATCGGCGGCAGCGCGCCGCCGGAGACGCGCGCCGCCATCACTCCGTCGATCGCGCCCCAGTTGTAGGTCAGCACCAGATCGAATCGCCGCAGAAAGCCGGCGATCGCCTCATAGCGTTTGATCGAGGGCTTGCCGCTGAGCGGCGGCGGATTCTGCGCGATCTCGTAGTTGATATCCTTGGCGATATAGTCGCGCGCACCCAGCGCTTCGGGCACTGCCGAAACGATCGTGTGCCGGGCACGGTCGCCGAACGCGTTCATCAGCCGCACCGCGCGCAGCTCCTTGCCGCCCGGATCGAAAGTGGAATGCAAGTGAAGGATGTGGATCGCCATGGCGGGCGCTTAGCGCGGCACAGGCGGCGACGGAAGTTCCCTCGACCGACCGGCGGCTATGCCGCCGCCACCTTCGCCAGCAGCCGGTCGATTCCCGCCGCCGCTTCCTGCTCCTCGAGCGTCGGCGCATGGCCGACCTCGGGCACCGTCACCAGCTCGGCTCCCGGCAGCCGATCGACCATGCGCTCGGCGACGCTCGCGGACAGGATATCGGAGCGGCCGCCGCGCACCAGCAGCAGCGGCTTGCCCTTCAGCGCGTCATAGGCGCGCCACATGTCCGGCCCCGCCTCACTCCCCGGGAGCCGGAACGGCTCGGCGATCTTCATGTCATAGTCGAGCACGATCCGCCCGGCCGGAGTCAGCCGGTAGAGCTGCTTGGCCATCCGCAGCCAGTCCTCGATGCCATAGTGCGGATAGACGTCGCCATTCGCCTCGGCGACCGAGCGCGCCGCATGCACCCAGGTGGCATGCCACATCGGCTTGCCGACATAGGTGCGGATCCGCGCGAGCCCCGCCGGATCGAGCTCGGGGCCCACGTCGTTCAGCGCCGCGCCCGCGATCCGCTCGGGATGCGTCGACGCCAGCAGCATCGACAGGATGCCCCCGAGCGACGTGCCGACCGCCACGAACCGGGTGAGCTCCAGCTCGGCGATCAGCGCCTCCAGATCCTGAAGATAGGTGAGCGGCACATAGGTCATCGGATCCTTGGCATAGGCGCTCTCCCCGCGCCCGCGCAGTTCGACCACGATCACGCGCCATTCGCCCGCGTGCCGCTGCGCCAGCGCTTCATAGTCGCGCGCGTTGCGCGTCAGCCCCGGGATGCACAGGATCGGCGGCCGGTCGTCGCGGCCCGGATAGTCGCGATAGTGGAGCCGCAGCCCGTCGTTGGACCACCAATAGCCATCCGCCCAGGCGGTCAGGTTGCGTCGATCGGACATCGCCCCCCATATCGCTGCATGGCCTTTTCCCCGCAAGCGTTCAGCTACACGCCCGAAGCGGCGATCCTCGAATTGGGCGAGCCCTTCTACGATCGCGTCGAAGCGGCGGCGTTTCCCAAGACCCTCCTGCGCTTCCGCAACGATCGCTGGTCGCCGGCGGTGGGGCTCGGGGAGCTGAGCGATGCGCGCTGGGTCGCGCATTTCGGCCGGTTCGAGCCGCTGCCGGACACTCTGCGCGAGCCGCTGGCGCTCCGCTATCACGGGCATCAGTTCCGCGTGTACAATCCCGAAATCGGCGACGGGCGCGGCTTTCTTTTCGCCCAGCTTCGCGACGGGCACGGCCGACTGCTCGATCTGGGCACCAAGGGATCGGGCCAGACGCCGCACAGCCGATTCGGCGACGGGCGGCTGACGCTGAAGGGCGGCGTCCGCGAAGTGCTCGCCACCGAAATGCTCGAGGCGCTCGGTGTCGAGACCTCCAAATCCTTCTCGCTGATCGAAACCGGCGAAGCGCTGCACCGCGGCGACGAGCCCTCCCCCACCCGCTCGGCGGTGCTCGTGCGCCTGAGCCACGGCCATATCCGCATCGGCACCTTCCAGCGGCTGGCCTATCATCGCGACGCCGAGGCGATGGAGCGGCTGATCGCCTATGTCCTGCGCCATCTCTATGGCGAGGAGCCGGGCACCGACGGCGCAGTACGGCTGCTCGACCATGTCGTGTCGCGCACCGCCGAGCTGGCGGCGCGCTACATGGCGGCAGGGTTCGTCCATGGCGTTCTCAACAGCGACAACATCAACATCACCGGCGAAAGCTTCGACTATGGCCCGTGGCGCTTCGCCCCGAGCTGGGAGCCCGGCTTCACCGCCGCCTATTTCGATCACGCGGGCCTCTACGCCTTCGCGCGCCAGCCCGAGGCGATTCACTGGGACGCGATGCAGCTCGCCGTCGCGCTGCGGACGGTGAGCGAGGCACCGCCGCTGATCGAGGTGCTGGAACGCTTCGGAGAACGCTATCAGGAGGCGATACGTCGCGCGATGCTCTGGAGGCTCGGCGTGGAGCCGCGCGATTCCGCCGCCGACACCGCGCTGATCGAAGCGCTCGAAGCCGCGCTGCACGAAACGCAGGCGCCGATCGACCGCTTCTTCTTCGATGCATTCGCAGGCAGGCTGCCGGACAGCTATCCAGAGCCCTTCGCGCCCCTGCGCGCCGCGCTGGCAGGATACACCGCCCGCAAGCCTCGCGATCATCCCTATTGGTCCGATGCGGAACCCTGCTCGATGCTGATCGACGAGGTCGAATCGATCTGGTCCGCGATCGATCGTGACGACGACTGGGCACCTTTCCACGCCAAGGTCGCTGCCGTCCGCAGAATGGGCGCTGCGCTGCGTTAGGCCGGGAGCGTCAGGGGGTGTGGCGTCGCGCAGCTTTTTCGGGCAAGAGCAGCTGACCCCGGGGCACCCACACCAGAACAGAATGGCCGGACAGGAATATATCTCCACCGAACCCGCGACAGGCGCCGTGCTGTGGAAGCAGCGCGCAGGCGATGCCGACGCGGAAGTGACGATCGCTCGGGCGAGCTGGGCCGATTGGGCCGCGCGCCCGCTCGCCTATCGTATCGAGGCGCTCCGCCGCTTCGCCAACGTGGTGCGGCAGAAGAGCGACGCCTTCACCGATCTGATCGCGCGCGAAACCGGCAAGCCGCTGTGGGAAGCGCGCACCGAAGTCGAAAGCGTCATCGCCAAGGTCGACATCTCGGTCGCCGCCTATTCGGAGCGCACCGGCCAGCGCCGGATCGACGCGCCGATGAACACGCGTCTCGCGCTGCGCCACAAGCCGCACGGTGTGCTGGCCGTGCTGGGGCCATACAACTTCCCGGCGCACCTGCCGAACGGTCACATCGTTCCCGCGCTGCTCGCCGGCAACGCCGTGGTGTTCAAGCCGTCGGAAAAGACGCCGGCGACCGGTGCGTTCCTGGTCGATTGCTTTCATGCGTCGGGAATCCCGGACGGCTGCGTGCGCCTGCTCGTCGGCGGGGCGGAGGAAGGCAAGGCACTCGCCGCCCATCCCGATATCGACGGGCTGCTGTTCACCGGTTCGGCGAACACCGGCATCGCGCTCAACCGCCAGTTCGCGACGCGCCCCGAAAAGATCCTCGCGCTCGAAATGGGCGGCAACAATCCGATCGTGGTCTGGGGCACGCCCGATCTCTATTCGGCCG
Organism: Sphingosinithalassobacter sp. LHW66-3; assembly: GCF_050703275.1. Taxonomy (GTDB): domain Bacteria; phylum Pseudomonadota; class Alphaproteobacteria; order Sphingomonadales; family Sphingomonadaceae; genus Sphingomonas. Next base: position 352,366 of record NZ_CP193482.1, on the reverse strand, counting down.
CGGTGCTGGTCATCCAGTCCGCCTTCACCACTGCCGGCCAGCGCTGCACCGCCGCGCGGCGGCTGATCGTCGACCAGACGCTGTTCGATCCGCTGATGACCGAGCTCAACAAGCTGATCGGCCGCCTCATCATCGCCGAGCCGCATGCCGATCCCGCTCCCTTCATGGGACCGGTGATCGACAATGACACCGCCGACATGCTCACCGAGAGCTTTCTCGCGCTCTCCACCCGCGGCGGCCGCCCGCTGCGGCACATGGAGCGCCCGATCGAAGGCCGCCCGTTCCTCACGCCGGGCCTGATCGACATGACCGACGCGAACGACAAACCCGATGTCGAGCTATTCGGCCCGATCCTCCAGGTGTTCCGCACCGACAGTTTCGAAGCGGCGATCGCCGAGGCGAACAACACCCGTTATGGCCTTTCGGCCAGCCTCGTCAGCCAGGAACCCAAGCTCTACGACCAGTTCTGGGCGAATATCCGGGCCGGCATCGTCAACTGGAACAAGCCCACCAACGGCGCCAGCTCGGCGGCGCCGTTCGGCGGCATCGGCTGGTCGGGCAATCACCGGCCCAGCGCCTATTATGCGGCGGATTATTGCGCTTATCCGGTCGTCTCCAGCGAAGCCGATCAGGCCCGCGCAGCGATCGGACTGGGCCTGCGCGACGCCTGAACAGGACGCGACAATGGGAGAGAAGCCATGACTCACGAACCCCTCACCGGCCTTGCGCTGCGCAGCGAGGCGCGTTCGGACGGAACGATGCTCCTGTCGCTGGCGCGCGAGACGATCGCCGAGCCCGGCCCCGACGAGGTCGTCGTGCGGATGGAAGCGGCGCCGATCAATCCGTCCGATCTCGGCCTGCTGGTCGGCACCGCCGATTCCTCGCGCGCGGTGCCGGGTCGTGACGAAAACGGCCCCACGCTCACCCTGCCGGTGGCCGAGGGCGCCTTCGCGCCGATGGCCGCGCGGCTCGACAAGCCGATGCCCGCCGGGAACGAAGGCGCCGGAACGATCGTCCGCGCCGGCGCGAACGCGCAGCAACTGCTCGGCCGCACCGTCGCGCTCCTTTCGGGCCGCAGCTATTCGCAGTACGTCGCGGCGCGCGCCTCCGATTGTCTCGTCCTTCCCGAAGGCGCGACCGCAGCACAGGGCGCCTCGGCCTATGTCAATCCGCTCACCGCGCTCTCGATGGTCGAAACGATGCGGCGCGAGGGGCACGGTGCACTCGTCCACACCGCCGCCGCGTCGAACCTCGGCCGTATGCTCGCACGCATCTGCCTCGCCGACGGCGTGCCGCTGGTGAATATCGTCCGCAGCGATGCGCAGCGCGACATCCTGCGCGAGATCGGCACGCCGCACATCGTCGACAGCAGCAAGCCCGATTTCCGCGATCGACTGGCCGAGGCAGTCGCGCAAACCGGCGCCACGCTCGCCTTCGACGCGGTGGGCGGCGGCAAGCTCGCCAGCCAGATCCTGGTCGCGATGGAAACGGCGCTGCAGGCGCAGATGACCGAATACAGCCGCTACGGATCGCCGCGGCTCAAGCAGGTCTATATCTACGGCAGCCTCGATTTCGCGCCGACGATCATCAGCCGCCGCGTCGGCATGGCGTGGAGCGTGAGCGGCTGGCTGCTCACCTGGTTCCTGATGAAGCTCGATGCCGAGACCGCCGCCCGGCTGCGTCGCCGCGTCGCCGACGAGCTCACCACCACCTTCGCGAGCAGCTACACCGCCGAGATTTCGCTCGAGGAGGCGCTGCGGCCCGAGGTTCTCGCCGCCTATGATCGCAAGGCGACCGGCGAGAAATATCTCATCAATCCGAACAAGGGGCTCGGCTGACGCCGCGCTGCCGAAAGCGCAGCTACCCCCGGCCCAAGCAACGCTCGATTGCGGCGAAAGCGCCGTGCGCCGATGTTCGGTGTCATGACCACCTTGCTCGATCCCTCCGCACGCGGCCGCGTGGTCCTCGTCGGTGCCGGCCCCGGCGATCCCGGGCTGCTCACCGTCCGCGCGGTCGAGGCGCTGCGCACCGCCGACGTGGTCGTCCACGACGGGCTGGTCGATCCGCGCGTCCTCGATCTCGCGCCCGCCTCCGCGCAGCGCATTTCGGTCGCCAAGCGCCGCTCGCGCCACAGCGTGCCGCAGGACGGGATCAACGCGCTGATCGTCGCGCATGTGAAGACGGGGAGCGTCGTCGTTCGGCTGAAGGGCGGCGATCCGTTCATCTTCGGCCGCGGCGGCGAGGAAGTCGAGGCGGTGCGCGCCGCCGGCCTTCCGGTCGAAGTGATCCCCGGCGTCTCGGCCGCGCTCGGCTGCGCCGCCGAGGCGATGCTGCCGCTCACCCATCGCGACTGGTCGAGCGCGGTCAGCTTCGTCGCCGGCCAGTGCAAGGGTCTGACCGATCAGGACTGGTCCGGGCTCGCCGGAAAGGGCCGCACGCTCGTCATCTACATGGGCGTCGCGACCGCGTCGGCGATTTCGGAAAAGCTGATGGCCGACGGTGTCGCGCCCGACATGCCGGTCGCGGTGCTCGAACGCGGCACGCTCGACGGCAGCCGGGCGATGCGCACGCTGCTCGCCGATCTCGGCCCGATGGTCGAGCGCGAGGCGGTGGCGAGCCCCGCGATCATCGTCGTCGGCGAGGTGGTCGCGCTGTCGGACGCGCAGGACAAGCTCGCCCGCTGGGCACGGGCTGCGGAGGCACTGGCATGAAGCTGTTGACCGGAAACGATCTCAGGACGGGCGACGTCGTCTGGTGGACCGGCGCCGGCTGGTCGCGCCATGTCGAGGATGCAACCGATGTCGGCGAGGAAGGCGAAGCGATCGCGCGGGCCGAGGAAGGCGCGCGGCGCGTCAACGTCCCCTATGTGATCGATGCAGTAGCGACCCCCGAAGGCCCCCGCCCCGCGCACATCAAGGATCGCGTCCGCGCGCTCGGCCCCACCGTCCGCCCCGACCTGACGCTCAAGCCCGCCGACCCGAATGCGGGGAGCTGGGTGATATGAGGGCTCTCTTCAATTCCCCCCGAGCTAGCTCGGGGAGGATTTAGGAAACGCGATGTACAAATACGACCAGTACGACCAGTCGATCGTCGACGCGCGCGTCGCGGAATTCCGCGACCAGTGCGAGCGCCGCCTGTCGGGCGCGCTGACCGAGGATCAGTTCAAGCCGCTGCGGCTGATGAACGGCCTCTATCTCCAGCTGCACGCCTATATGCTGCGCGTCGCGGTGCCCTATGGAACGCTCGACAGCCGCCAGATGCGCATGCTCGCGCATATCGCGCGCAAGTACGACCGCGATTACGGCCACTTCACCACACGTCAGAACATCCAGTACAACTGGATCAAGCTGGAGGACGCCGCCGACATCCTCGCCGAGCTGGCGACCGTCGAGATGCACGCGATCCAGACGAGCGGGAATTGCATCCGCAACATCAGTTCGGATCAGTTCGCCGGCGCCGCCGCGGACGAAGTGACCGACCCGCGCCCCTGGGCCGAGCTGCTCCGTCAGTGGAGCACTTTCCACCCGGAATTCAGCTATCTGCCGCGCAAGTTCAAGATCGCGGTGATCGCCAGCGACACCGATCGCGCGGCGATGCGGCTGCACGACATCGGCATCCAGATCGTCGAGCGCGACGGCGCGCTCGGCGCAAAGGTCTTCGTCGGCGGCGGCATGGGCCGCACCCCGATGATCGCGCCCGAAATCAAGGGCTTCGTGCCGTTCGCTGATTTCGTATCCTACCTCGAGGCGTGCCTGCGCGTGTACAATCGCTACGGCCGGCGCGACAATATCTACAAGGCGCGGATCAAGATCCTCGTCCACGAGATCGGTGCGGAGGAATATGCCCGCCAGGTCGAAGAGGAATTCGCCGCGATCAAGGCGCTCGGCATCGATCCGCCGCAGGCCGAGTTCGATCGCATCGCCGCCTTCTTCGCCGATCCCGCGTTCGAAACGGGGCTGAGCGACGCGATCGACCGCACCGATCCCGATTTCGCCCTTTGGGTCGATCAGAACGTCCATGCGCACAAGGCGCCCGGCTATTCGGTGGTGACGATCAGCCTGAAGCCCGCCGGCGGCATCCCCGGCGACGCATCCTCGGCGCAGATGGACCTCATGGCCGATCTCGCCGAGCGCTACAGCTTCGACGAGCTGCGCGTGACGCACGCACAGAACATCGTCCTGCCGCACGTCCGCAAGGCCGATCTGCCCGCGGTCTGGCAGGCGCTGGCCGAGGCCGGGCTCGCCGAGGCCAACCTCGATCTCATCAGCGACATCATCGCCTGCCCCGGGCTCGACTATTGCAGCCTCGCCAATGCGCGCTCGATCCCGGTTGCGCAGAAGATCGCCGGACGCTTCGCCGATCTCGGCCGCCAGCGCGAACTGGGCGAACTCAAGCTCAAGATCTCGGGCTGCATCAACGCCTGCGGCCATCACCACGCCGGGCACATCGGCATTCTCGGCGTCGATCGCAAAGGCACCGAAAACTACCAGCTGCTGCTGGGCGGATCGGGCGCCGAGGACGTGAGCCTGGCGAAGATCACCGGCCCCGGGTTCGACGAGGACGGCATCGTCGACGCGGTCGAGAAAGTCACCGACGTCTATCTCGCCCGGCGCGAAGGCGGCGAGCGCTTCGTCGACACCTATCGCCGGCTCGGCATGGAGCCTTTCAAGGAGGCGCTTTATGGCTGACAAGTCCGCCATTACCCCGGAAAATCCGCACGCGCTGTACGAAATGCACGGCTATCGCGCAGCGATCCGTTCGGGCGACTTCCTGTTCGTCTCGGGCCAGGTCGGTGCGCAGGCAGACGGATCGCCCGTCGAGGATGTCGAGGCGCAGATCGAACTTGCGTTCGAAAACCTGCGCGGCGTCCTCGCCGCGGCGGGCTGCGGCTTCGCCGATATCGTCGACGTGACGACCTTCCATGTCGATCCCGAATCGCAGTTCGAAGCGGTGATGAAGGTGAAGCAGCGCCTGCTCGGCGACGTGCCGGACCTCAACTGGACCGCGGTGGGCGTCACCTGGCTCGCCGGCTTCCGCTTCGAGATCAAGGTGATCGCGCGGATACCGAACGATGGCTGAGAATCACGCCAACGGCGGCAGCCGCGAGCCGCAGCTGCGCTTCCGCGACGATGCGCCGCACGAGGAACCTGCGGTGACGCTCGACTCGTTCCTCGATCAGTCGAACGCCACCGCAGTGCGGCTCGAGACGGGCGAGGATGCCCGCGCGCTGCTCCCCTTCCTCGATCGGCTGGCGCTCGTCGAAGTGAGCTTCCCCACCTTCCGTGACGGGCGCGGCTATTCCGCCGGGCGCCTTTTGCGCGAAGCGGGCTACACCGGCGAACTGCGCGCCGCGGGCGACGTGCTGGTCGACCAGATCCCGTTCATGCGCCGCTGCGGGTTCGACAGTTTCGCGCCGGACGCGCCGATCGACGCGGGAGTGCTCGATGCGGCGCTGGCGCGCTACGATCATGTCTATCAGCCCGCCGCCGACGCGCGCGTGCCGGTATGGAAGCTCCGCCATGGCTGAGGCCGCACGCCGCCTTGTCGACCGCATCGATCCGCGACCGCGCTTCACCGAGAGCGAGGCGGTGCGGCTGAACAATCTGTTCCGCGGCCGCGACACCGACGAGATGCTCCGCGTCGTGCTCGGCGAAGCGATGCTCGGCGATGTCGCGGTGGTATCCTCCTTCGGCGCCGAATCCGCCGCGTTGCTCCATCTCGTCGCTTCGGTCGATCGCTCGGTGCCGGTGCTGTTCCTCGATACCGGCAAGCATTTCCCCGAGACGATCGCCTATCGCGATCGGCTCGCCGAGTTCCTGCGGCTCCGGGATCTACGGATTCTCCAGCCGGACGCCGACTTGCTGGCGAAGAAGGACGAGACCGGGCTGCGCTGGTCCTATGATCCGGACGGCTGCTGCGAAATCCGCAAGGTGCTACCGCTCGAAGCCGCGCTGGCGGGGTTCGACGCCAGCATCACCGGGCGCAAGGCCTTCCAGGCGAGCACGCGCGCCGCGCTGCCCCGGTTCGAGCTGGATACCGCGAGCGCCGCCGGGCGGCTCAAGCTCAATCCGCTGGCAAGCTGGACGCGCGCAGATCTCGACGCCTATTTCGAGCGCCACGATCTGCCCCGCCACCCGCTGGTCGAACAGGGCTTCCCCTCGATCGGCTGCCAGCCGTGCACCAGCAAGGTGAAGCCGGGCGAAGATCCGCGCGCCGGCCGCTGGCGCGGCTGGGACAAGACCGAGTGCGGCATCCACACTCCGGTTGCCGACGGCGACCCGGATCAGCCTGCCTTCTGATCGCGCCGGCCCCTGGGGCTTGCCCGCATTGACGCTGCCCCGTTCCGAATCCTAGCCTGTCCTTCGAGCCGGCGTCGTTCGTCGGCGCCAACGACAGGAGCGAGAGGATGGACCGGAAGACTCATGCCGAAGCAGCCGAGCTGCACGAGAATCTCGACTATATCGGCCTGCGGGCGCAGGCGACTTCGGTCGGCCTGGTCCAGCTCTGTGCCGAACTGGTCGCCGCAGGCGTGCTCGACGATGCGGCGATGGAGCGCGTGAAGCAGGCGATCCGCGCCGACATCCTCGTTTCGCGCCGAGTGCACGACCGCGCGGGTTTCGCCGAATTGCTCAAGGAGCGGCTCGACGCGATCTTTCCGCAGCCGGGCAACCCCTGCGCCCATGGCCGGATCGGCACCGCGGGCGAAATGGAAACGGCGCTCGCGCCCCGCGCCTGATCCGCGTCAGAACGCGTCGCGCGCCAGGTCGCTGAACTTGGTGAACTCGCGCTGGAAACGCAGGTCGACGCTGCCGGTGGCGCCGTGGCGCTGCTTGGCGATGATCACCGTCGCCTTGTTCGCCACCTTCTGCTGGTGCTCGAACCAGATTTGGTATTTCTCCATCTCGTCGGCGGTGGAGTGCTCGTTCGGCTGCGGCGGCGCCTTGAAATCGTGATAATATTCGTCGCGATAGACGAACAGCACGATGTCGGCGTCCTGCTCGATCGATCCCGATTCGCGCAGGTCCGACAGCTGCGGCCTCTTGTCCTCGCGCTGCTCGACCGCGCGGCTGAGCTGCGAAAGCGCCAGCACCGGCACGTCGAGCTCCTTGGCCAGCGTCTTGAGGCCGCGGCTGATCTCCGAGATTTCCTGCACGCGCCCGTCGCCGGCGCTGCGGGCGCTGCCCTGCAGCAGCTGGAGATAGTCGACCACCACCATGCCGATCTTGTGCTGGCGCTTCAGCCGGCGCGCGCGCGTGCGCAGCGCCGCGATGGTGAGGCCCGGCGTATCGTCGATGAACAGCGGCAGCCGTTCGAGATTCGCGGCCGCGCGCGCGAATTTGGTGAACTCGTTCGTCGAGATATTGCCGGCGCGCAGCTTCTCCGACGAGATTTCCGACTGCTCGGCCAGGATGCGCAGCGCGAGCTGATCGGCCGACATTTCCAGGCTGAAGAAGGCGACCGGCGAGCCGATCGTCTTGCTCTCGTCGATACCCATTTCCATGTCGTCGGCCCAGCGCATCGCCGCGTTGAACGCCATGTTGGTCGCGAGCGAGGTCTTTCCCATGCCCGGCCGTCCGGCCAGGATGATGAGGTCCGATCGGTTGAGGCCGCCGGTCATCGCGTTGAAGTCGATAAGGCCGGTGGTGACGCCCGAAACGCCGCCGCCCGAATTCATCGCCCGCTCGGCCTGGCGCACCGCCATGGCCGCGGCGCGCGTGAAGCTCTTCACTCCGCCTTCGCTCTCGCCCTTCTCGGCAACCTCGTACAGCCGCAGCTCGGCCTTCTCGATCTGGCCCGAAGGGTCGATCTCCTGGCTGGTGTCGAGCGCCCCCTCCACCATGTCGCGCCCCACCGTCACCAGCGCGCGCAGCATCGCCAGGTCGTAGATCTGGTCGGCAAAGGCCCGCGCGCCGATCAGCGCCGCCGGATTGGCGGTCAGCTGCGCCAGATAGGCAGTGCCGCCCAGTTCCTTCATCGCCGAATCCTCGGCGAACAGCGGCTTCAGCGTCACCGGATTGGCGACCCGGTTGTTGCCCACCGCATCGGCGATCTTCTCATAGATGCGGCCGTGCAGCGGCTCGAAGAAATGCTCGGGCGCAAGCCGCTGCATCACGTCTTCGGCGACGCGATTGTCGATCATCATCGCGCCGAGCAGCGCAGCCTCGGCCTCGATGTTCTGAGGCAGCTGCACGCTCTCGTCGTCGTTGTGCGGAGTAAGGGGGATCGGCTGGGCCATCCGCCCTCTTCGCCGATCCGCGCCGCTTCATCAATCGCCACGCCTTGTGGAAAACGGTGATTGCCCCGATAGGTGCGGCGCAATGGCCGATCCCCGCATCATCGACGTCAAGCTCGACGAGCGCACCATCCTGTGGCGCTCGGCCGATATCGAGCAGGAACGGCGAATCGCGATCTTCGATCTGCTCGAAGGCAATCATTTCGCGCCCCAGCGCGAGCATGCCGACGGCTATGCCGGGCCTTACCGGATCCACCTGCGCGTCGAGGAGGGCCGGCTCGCGATCGACATCATGCGCGAGGACGAGAGCCATCTCGAAACGCTCGTCATCGGCCTTGCCCGCTTCAAGCGCCCGATCCGAGACTATTTCGCGATCTGCGACAGCTATTATCAGGCGATCCGCAACGCTACGCCGCAACAGATCGAAACGATCGACATGGCGCGCCGCGGCGTCCACAACGATGCCGCGGAGCTGCTGAAGGAACGGCTGGAGGGCAAGATCGAGATCGATTTCGACACTGCCCGGCGCCTCTTCACGCTGATCTGCGTCCTCCACATCAAGGGCTGAGATGGTGGTTCCGCCGCGCATCCTTGCCCGGCGGTTGCGAATGCTGGCGGGGATCGCGCTGGCGCTCGCGCTGATCGCGCTCGTCGCCGCACTGGCGGCGGTCACCTGGTGCCCGCCCTTCGTACACTATCCGGTGCAGGGAATCGACGTGCGCGAATCGCATGGGCGGATCGACTGGTTCACGCTGCGCGCGCGCGGCGTGCGCTTCGCCTATGCCCGCGCCACGCTGGGCGCCGAGCGCCGCGACACGCGCTTCGCCGAATATTGGCGCGGCATGTACGAAGCCGGCATCCCGCGCGGCGCGATCCATGTCTTCTCGATGTGCCGGCTCGCCGCCGATCAGGTGCGCAATTTCGTCACCACCGTCGCTCCGACGCCCGAACAGCTCCCGCCCGCCGTGGAACTCGATTTCCAGCCCGATTGCCCGGCGCGACCCGATCGCGCGGTGCTGGTGAACGAAGTGCGCATCCTGCTCGCCGGCGTCGAAGGCCATCTCGGCCGGCGCGCGATCCTCAAGATCCCGCACGACTTCGAACGCGCCTATCGGGTCAGCGAGGCCGTCCGGCGGCCGCTTTGGGCAATTCAGCCCCTCGCCCCGCCCAATTACCTCGCCAGGCCCTGGACGCTGTGGCAGACGAGCAGCTTCCGCCGGATCGACGGAATGCATGAACCTGTGAACTGGAACGTACTGGCGCCATGAGCGACGTGACTCCCGAAGCCCTTATCGACGCCGCACGGCTGGCGGCATCACACGCACACGCCCCCTATTCCCGATTTGCGGTCGGCGCGGCCGTGCTGCTGGCCGACGGGTCGGTAGTTACCGGCACCAATTTCGAAAACGCCAGCTATGGCCTCTCGCTCTGCGCCGAGACGGTGGCGCTGGCCACCGCCAATGCGCAGGGCCGGCTGCGCGACGTGGTGGCGATCGGCGTGGTCGGCGGCGCGATCACCGATGCCGGGCTCGCCGGCGACGCCCCGGTCCGCCCCTGCGGCCGCTGCCGCCAGATCCTCAACGAAGCCGCGCAGCTGGGGACCGGCGATCTCGCGATCCACTGCGCTTCGGGCGACGGCACCACGCTCGAGACGCACCGGCTGTCCGATCTGCTGCCCCACGCCTTCGGCCCCGCCGATCTCGGAATCGGCTGATCGCCGTTGACCGATCCGAACCCCGCCCGATAGATCGACCCATGGCCATTCTTTCCGACCGCTGGATCCGCGAACAGGCGCAGACGCGCGGCATGATCGAGCCGTTCGTCGAGGCGCAGCGGCGCGAAGGCTGCATCAGCTACGGCCTCAGCTCCTACGGCTATGACGCCCGCGTCGCCGACGAGTTCAAGATCTTCACCAATGTCGACAGCGCGGTGGTCGATCCCAAGGATTTCGCCGCGAACAGCTTCGTCGATCGCAAGACCGACGTGTGCGTGATCCCGCCCAACAGCTTCGCGCTGGCGCGGACGGTCGAATATTTCCGAGTGCCGCGCGACGTGCTGGTGATCTGCCTCGGAAAGTCCACCTATGCGCGCTGCGGCATCATCGTGAACGTCACTCCGCTCGAGCCCGAGTGGGAGGGCCATGTGACGCTCGAATTCTCGAATACCACGCCGCTTCCGGCCCGCATCTATGCCAACGAAGGCGCGTGCCAGTTCCTGTTCCTGCAAGGCAGCGAACCGTGCGAGACGAGCTATGCCGATCGCGCGGGGAAATATATGGGCCAGCGCGGCGTGACGCTGCCGCGGCTCTAGCCTGCACGCCGCCCGGGGGCTCGACCAAGGCCTCTGGCGGCGCTGCGCAGCCGTCAACCGGGCAGTTCCAGGCCCTCCAGATTCGCGCAGCGGGCGATCCGCGCACACCGGAGGCGCCGAAGCCTCTCCCCCTGCGCCCGCGTCGCTCGGGCGCCCTCTCGGCGGCCCGATGACAACGCCTCGGCTGCACCGACCTCCTGAGCTAGTCGCGCCGGACTCGTTCCGCCGGGCCGGTTGCCGCAGCCCAGATTCAGGCGCGCCATCTCTCGTTGTGGACGCGGCCTGCCCGCCCCGCTCAGCGCCGGGCGAACTGCGCCGAATCGAGCCGGTCGAGCCCCGCACGGGCCAGCGCGTGCGAGCGGACGATCCGGCCGTTCGAAAGCTCCATCCAGATCTCGTCGGCGTCGAGGACGCGCGTGTAGAGCGCCCGCGCCTCGTCGGCACGGCCTGTCTGGCCATAGACGGCGGCAAGGTTGATCAGCAGCGGCGGATGGTCCGGGTTTGCGCGCAGCTGCGTCAGCAGCGCCGATTCCGCAGCGTCATATTCGCCGCCGAGGATGGTCTCGGCTGCGGCATCGGCGCTGGCGTGCATCTGCTGGGCCTGGGCCGGCATCGCTGCGAAAGCGAGCGGAGCGGCGGCTGCGAGGCAAAGGACGCGAAGGCGCATGATACTCTCCTATGTCGTGTTACTCTTCGATGACTACTGTGTGACACTTTTGTTGCATACACGCAAGCCGGCGGCGCACAGGCACAAAAAAAGAGGCGGCCCGAAGACCGCCTCTCCTTGGTCCGAACCCGAAGGTCCGAACAATCGTGCACTGCGTCAGAACGCGCCGCGATACTGCTCGTTGCCCACGAAACCGAGCTTGTTCACGTTCGCGCGCTTGATGATCGCAAGCGCCTGGTCGACCGCCTCGTAGCGCGCCTGCGGATCGGGCTGGAAGTGCAGTTCCGGCTCCGGGCTCATCTGGACCGTGCGGTCGAGATAGAGGCGCAGCGTGACGTCGTCGATCTGCACGCTGTTCCAGAAATACCGGCCCTGCGGGTCGATATAGAGCTTGTTCTGATCCGGCTCGACGGGCGGCGGGGTGTTCTGGCCGCTGTCCTGCGGCAGATCGACCTTCACCGCATGGGTCTGGATCGGGATGGTGATGATGAACATGATGAGGAGAACGAGCATGACGTCGATCAACGGCGTCGTGTTCATCTCCATCATCGGTTCGCCGTCATCGCGGCCAGCGCTCATTGCCATAAGGCTTTACTCCTTCGATACGCCGCGGATCAGAGCGCGGGGGCGCCGCCCGGCGCCGGCTCCGAAATGAAGCCGACGCGCGCGAAGCCCGCCTGCTGCATGGTGAAGATGGTGCCGCCGATGCAGCGGTAGGGCGTGTTCACATCGCCGCGGATATGCACTTCGGGAAGCTCGAGGCCCGGCGCATTGACGCCGCCCTGACGCTCGATCTCGGTTTCGAGCTTCTCGACGCCACGCTCGAGCAGTTCGCCGCTGGTCACCGGGGTAAGGCCCCAGAACACTTCGCAACCCTCGGCGTTGCCGCGGACGGAGAGCGACACATTCTCAGGCTTGGTGGTCGTCGGCTCGAACTCCACTTGCGGCAGGTTCACCTCGACCGTCTGGATCACGACCGGAACCGCGATCAGAAAGATGATCAGAAGCACCAGCATCACGTCCACTAGGGGCGTGGTGTTGATGTCCGACAAGGGGGCGTTATCGTCGCCGCCGCCAACGCTCATCGCCATTGCGCGCTATCCTATCCTTCAATCCTTGAACTGCCGGGACTTCCGGCAGCGTCGGGGCCACGCGACCGCGCGGCCCCGTATTCACGTCGGCTTACGCGCGGGTCTGCACGCCGCCGGCCTGGCCGGCCGTCGCGCTCTTCGTGGCCGGCTTGGCGCCGCCACGAACGGCCACTTCCGGACGCACGCGGCCCTCGGAGGCCATGTACCCCAGCACGTCGTTCGAGAAGGCGTTCAGGTCTTCCGCGATCGCCTTGTTGCGGCGCTGCAGGAAGTTGTACGCCAGCACGGCGGGAACCGCGACGACGAGGCCGAGCGCGGTCATGATGAGCGCCTCGCCCACCGGACCCGCGACTGCGTCGATCGAGGCCTGGCCGGCCGCGCCGATCTTGATCAGCGCGCGATAGATGCCGACCACGGTACCGAACAGACCGATGAACGGCGCCGTCGCGCCGGTCGTGGCGAGGAACGCCAGGCCGCCGTTGAGGTCCGAGTTGATCGACGCTTCCGAACGCGCGAGCGAGCCGTGCAGCCAGTCGTGCGCTTCCACCGGATCCTTCAGCTGCGGATACTGCTCCTGCGCCTGGATGCCGTCGTCGACGATCTGGCGATAGGCCGAGTTCTTGTCGAGCTTGGCCGCGCCTTCGCGCAGGCTGTTCGATGCCCAGAAGCTCTTACGGACGCGCTTGGACTGGTTGATGATCTTCTGCTGCTCGAACAGCTTCGTGAAGAAGATGTAGAGCGAGACAAACAGCATCAGCACCAGGATGCCGAAAGTCGACTGAGCAATGATCCCGCCCTCGCGAAGCGCGGGGCCCAGACCATAGGGGTTTTCGCCGGCCGGAGCGGCCGCGACGCCTGCGGCGAGAATTGTCGTGAGCATGTTCTCTTCTTTCCTCTGATATGTAAGCGCTTGGTCGTTGCACTCTCCGGCGGGCCACGCTGTGGCGCGCCGGCCACTCAGTTACCGACGTTGCAGTTCCCAGCGCACCGTCTGGGTACGCGTTTCGGCGATCCGGTTTCCGTTCTGATCCTCTGCGGGCCGGAAACGGAAGCGGCGCTGGAGCAACGAGCAGGTCGTCGAATCGAGTGTCGAAGAGCCGCTCGAATTGACCACCGAACAGGAGCTGACGCGACCATCCGTACCGATGGTGTACCGGACCGTGGTGGCACCCTCGTCCCCGGCGCGCTGCGCGGCCGACGGATAATCGTCGTTCGAAATCGAGCCGCTGCGCAGCTCCGCGCGCTGGGCCACCCGCGGCGGAGGCGGGGGAGGCGGCGGCGGAGGCGGCGGCGCGGGCGGAGCCGGCGGCGCGGGCGGAATCGTCGGCTGGGCCGGCGGAATGTTGAAGTCCGTGCGGACGGGTGGCGGCGGCGACGGCACCTGCACGATCGTCTTGGGAACGACCACGGTGGTGGGCGGCGGCGGCACAGGCGTGTCCGGCGGCGGCGGCGGAGGCGGAACCTCCTCCGGCGGCGGCGGCGGCTCCTCGATGTCAAACGTCTCCAGGTCTTCCTGGATCTTCTTGACATACTGATAAGCCAGGCCGGTGACGAAGGCATATCCGAGGCCAGCCACGATCAGCGCGACCATTACGATCGCGACGATCCTGCTGCCACTTGTGTTCCGGTCAGCGTAAGCCATTCGGCGACGTCACTCCTCTATCCCCGTCATGCGGGTCCCGGTAGCCCGGGTTATTGCAACCCACGCGTGAACCCACCTGCCGATCGCACTCCTGCGTCCGGCGGCAGAGCGCGAGTTTCTATCGTGGCGACCCGAGGGACGCAAACGCTTTGTCGGACGCAGCACACGTAACGTCGGCGGGTGGCAGATTTATTTCTGTATCCAGGCGTTGTGATCGCGTAACGCCAGAAACCATGATCCGTATCCCGAGCCTCCTCTTTTCTGCTGCGTTTGCCGCTACGGCACCCGTGGCTGCGAGCGCCCAAACCGCGCAAATCGCGGCGGATTCTCCAGCGCTTCCCGGTTATGGCGAGGTCGCGGGCCAGGTGCTCGGCGCCCCGCTGATCGTCGACGCGACGGTCCGCAGCACGGCTACGATCCGCGGCGCGGAAGCGGCCGACGTGCCGCCCGGCCGGGTGCGCTATTATGTCACCGCCGATGTGAACGCGCTGATCCGCGGCACTACGGGCTTGCCGGCGCGAGTCGGCTATCTCGTTGATGTACCGCTCGATTTCCGCGGCCGCCCGCCCCGGCTGCGGCGCGAGCGCGTGCTGTTGTTCGCGCGTCCCGTTTCCGGACGTCCCGATCAGCTCCAGCTCACCGGCCTCGACGGCCAGCGCCCGTGGAGCCCCCCGCTCGACGCCATGGTCCGCTCGATCGCGCGCGAGGCGGTTTCTCCGGACGCGCCTCCCGAAATCATCGGGATCGGCAATGCCTTCCACGTTCCCGGGACGCTGCCGGGCGAAGGCGAAACCCAGATCTTCCTGCGGACGGCGAACGACGATCCGATCTCGCTCCAGATCCTCCGCCGTCCCAATCAGGCGCCGCGCTGGGCGGTCTCGCTCGGCGAGATCGTCGATGATTCGGCCGGTCCGCCGCAGCGCGACACCTTCCTCTGGTATCGGCTCGCCTGTGGTCTGCCGCCCGAATTGCCCGAATCGGCGATCGCCGCCGAATCGCCCATGACGGCGCGGGTCGCGCGCGAGGATTATCGGCTGGTGCTGCGCGACCTCGGCCCCTGCCGAGGCTGAGCTCCGGCCTCAGCGCCGGTGACGCACCATCGTGATCCCGATCGATTCGCCCTGTTCGGCGATCGCCAGCTTCACGATGCGGATTTCCACGCGGCGCACGCGCGCGTCGCCTGCGAACAGCGTCTCGGCGATATGCTCGGCGACGCCTTCGATCAGCGTGAAATGCACGTCCTTCGGCAGCGCGGTGGTCGCCGCGTGCTTCAGGTCGAGATAGCTTTTCGAGGCGCTGAGCGGCGTGTCCGGCGCGAAGCGCTCGGGCATGTCGAGATCGGCGGTGATCGAGATGCGCAGCGGCTGCGGCAGGTGCGTCTCTTCGGAATAGACGCCGGTCAGGACGCGGACTTCCAGATCATGGACCTGGAGCTGGAGTAGGTCGGGCAATCACGGGCCTTTCGCGCGGGGTTCGCCCGCGCCCTTAGCAGAAGTGTCCGTCGGCGAAAGCCCGCCGCTCAGGCCGCGGCGCTCGGCCGCGCCGATGCCGCCGCGTGCCAGCGCAGCACATTGGCGTGGCGTTCGGGCACCTGCAGTTTCACTGCCTTGGCGAAATCGACCGTTACCAGCGCAGTGATGTCGGCAAAGGTGAAGCGCTCGCCGGTCACCCATTCGCGATCCGCGAGCTGCTGGTCGAACGCCTCCAGAAAGCCGGTCCACATGATCGTTCCGCGGGTCGCGAGTTCGGGGATCTGCGGCACCATGCCGAAATTGCCCACGATCGCGCGGCCCTCGAGCGCGGGCAGCGTGTTGCGGAAGACATAGGCGACCGCTGCATAGCCGTCGCCTTCGATCCGCCGGGTCCAGCTTTCGATCCGGCCGATCTCGACTGCGGTCGTGCCGAACAGCGGCGGCTCGGGCTGCACCGCTTCGAAATAGCGGCAGATCGCACTCGATTCGCACAGCACCTGCCCGTCGTCGAGCTCGAGCGCCGGCACCGCGCCGCGCGGATTGATCTCGAGATAGGAATCGCGCAATTGCTCGCCGCTGCGCAGGTCGATCGTCTCGCGGGGCACCTCGATTCCCTTTTCGGCCAGAAAGATGCGGACCCGGCGGGGGCTGGGCGCCCATTCGGCGTCATAGAGTTTCATCGTGGGCCTGCTCCGATTCAGCCTTGCGTCATATTGCATCAAGGCTAAAGCGCGCGGCCCCGCACGTCCACCGGGGCGCAGCGAAAGGAAAGCCGCGTTGCTCGATCTCGTGCCGCTCGAAACCGTCGCACCCGCCGCCGTAGAGGCGCTGCTGGATCGCGCGTTCGGCCGCGACCGGCACGGCCGCACCGCCTACCGCATCCGCGAGGGGATGGACTGGCTCGCTCCGCTCAGCTTCGCCGCGCGGCTCGCCGACGGGACGCTGGCAGGCACGCTGCAAAGCTGGCCGGTGGCGCTCGCCTGCGATTCCGGAGCGCGCTTGCCGCTGGTGATGGTCGGCCCCGTCGCGGTCGAACCCGCGCTGCAACAGGAAGGCATCGGCCGCGCGCTGATGCGCGCGATGCTCGCTGCGGCCGACCGCACCGCCGCCGATCCGCAGATGCTGATCGGCGATCCCGAATATTACGGCCGCTTTTTCGGCTTCTCGGCCGAGCGCACCGGCGCCTGGCGCCTCCCCGGCCCGTTCGAGCCGCACCGGCTGCTCGCGCGCGGCGCCGCCGTGCCCGAGTGCCCCGGCCTGCTGGGCCCCCGCATCCTGCAGACCGTCTGACAGACTTTCTGACAGGCTTTGCGCTTCGCGGCGCGCGCGCCTACCTGCGTGCCATGCCCGCACCGACCCCGCCCGACTTCGCCAACCTCTCGCTCGCCGACATCGCCCGTCTCGCGGAGGAGAACAAGCTGCCGCCCGTCGAGCAATGGAACCCGGACCATTGCGGCGACAGCGAGATGCGGATCGGCCGCGACGGCACCTGGTATCATCAGGGATCGCCGATCGGCCGCCCGGCGATGGTGCGGCTGTTCTCCACCATCCTCCGCCGCGAGCCCGACGGGCGCCATGTCCTGGTCACGCCGGTCGAAAAGCTCGACATCGAAGTGGAGGATGCCGCCTTCACTGCGGTCGAGCTGAAGCGCGAGGGCGCCGGCGCGGCGATGAAGCTCGCCTTCCGGCTCAACACCGGCGACGTCGTCGCTGCCGGCGCGGACAATGCGCTGCGCTTCGAGGCGCGCGACGATGGCCCCCGCCCCTATCTCCACGTCCGCCGCGGGCTGGAGGCGCTGATCGCTCGCCCGGTCTATTACGAACTCGCCGAGATCGCACTCGCGAACGGCAGCGAGCCGCCGGGCGTGTGGAGCAATGGCGCCTTCTTTCCGCTGGAGCCGGCATGAAGCTCGCCGATCGCCTGCGCGTCGCGCTCGCCGCCGCCGACCGTGACCATCCCGTGCTGCTGACCGGCGACTTTCGCGACGACGACCCGGCCGTCGCCGCCTATCCGGCGGCGGTGCTCGTCGCCGTCACCGACGGGCCCCAGCCGGGCGTGATTCTCACGCGCCGCACCGAAACTCTGCGCACCCATGCCGGCCAGGTCGCCTTTCCCGGCGGCCGGATCGATTCGGACGAGGATGCGGTCGCCGCCGCGCTGCGCGAGGCGCAGGAGGAGATCGGCCTCGATCCGAACCGAGTCGAAGTGATCGGCACTGCCGATCGCTATCGCACCGTCACCGGCTTCGAAGTCACACCGGTGCTTTCGGTCGTGCCGCCCGGACTGGATCTCACCCCGCACGAAGCCGAAGTGGCGGAGGTCTTCGAAGTCCCGCTCTCCTTCCTGCTCGACGAAGCCAATCACAAGGAAGGCTCGCTCGAATGGCAGGGTCGCGAGCGCTGGTACTTCGAGATTCACTGGGAAGGCCGCCGGATCTGGGGCGCGACCGCGGCGATGGTCGTCAATCTCTCGCGGCGGCTGCGATGGACCGCATAACGCTTCCCGATGGCGAATGGCGGCACCGCCCGGGGCTCGACCGGCTGGCGGAAGTGCTCGGCGCGCGCGACGACAGGGCGCGGCTGGTCGGCGGCGCGGTCCGCGACACGCTCCTGCGCCTGCCGGTCCACGACATCGACATTGCGACACGGCACGCGCCCGAACAGGTGCTCGCGCTGCTGAAGGCGGCGGGGATTCGCGCGGTCCCGACCGGGCTCGCGCACGGCACCATCACTGCGGTGCTGGAAAGCGGTCCGGTCGAAGTGACCACGCTGCGCCGCGATGTCGCGACCGACGGCCGCCACGCCACCGTCGCGTTCACCGATGCGTGGGAAGAGGATGCCGCACGGCGCGACTTCACGATGAACGCGCTTTATGCCGATCCGGCGAGCGGCACGATCTTTGACTATTTCGACGGGCTTGCCGATCTCGATGCGCGGCGCGTGCGGTTCATCGGCGATCCCTATCGGCGGATTGCGGAGGATCATCTGCGTATCCTGCGCTTCTTCCGGTTTCTCGCCCGCTTCGGCGACGCGCCCGATCCCGAGGGGCTCGCTGCCTGCGTGGCGCGCGCGAACGACCTGATGGCGCTAAGCCGCGAACGGATCGCCGACGAGCTGCTGAAGCTGCTGGTGGCGCGGGACGCGGTGCGCGTGGTGTCGCTGATGATCGAGCACGGCATTTTTCGGCCGGTGCTGCCGGAAATCACTGCGGCTGGCGTCGCGCGGCTCGAACGCTGTGCCGACTCCGAGGCCGCCGCGGAGATATCTCCCGATCCAATCCGCCGGCTTGCGGCGCTGCTGCCGGACGATCCGAAACTGGCGGAGGGAATCGCCACGCGGCTCAAGCTGTCGAAGGCACATCGAAACCGGCTTACATGCGCGGTCGTCCCCGATCTCATGGGGTCGCCCTATCGGGCCGCCTATCTCCTCGGTCGCCAGGGAGCGATCGACCGGATGCTGGTGCACGTCGCCGAGCCGATGGATGCGGTGATCGCAGCGCGGCACCTGTCGCACTGGGAGGTTCCCCGCTTGCCGCTTACCGGCGGCGCGCTCATCGCGCGCGGATTGAGCAGGGGGCCCGACGTCGCGCGCACGCTGCGCCGGGTGGAGGATCGCTGGATCGACGAGGGGTTCCCGGACGCAGCGCGTGTCAGCGAAATCGCCGACGCGGAAGTGGCTCAGGCGTTGCGTTCCTGAAGCAACGCATAGGCGTCACCGGCTTCGAGCGGCCGGGCATAGAGGAAGCCCTGCCCATAGTTGCAGCCCAGCGCCGCCAGCGTCTGTCCCAGTTCGTTGGTTTCGATCCCCTCGGCGGTGGTCTCCATCCCCAGCGCATGTGCCAGGCTCAGGATCGCGCGGACGATCGCCACCTTGTCGCGGTCGGCGAGCATTCCGGAAACGAAGCTGCGGTCGATCTTGAGCAGGTCGATCGGCAGCCGCTGGAGATAGGCGAGGTTCGAATAGCCGGTGCCGAAATCATCCATCGCCAGCGTGGTGCCGAGGTCTTTCAGCGCCTTCATCGTCTGCGCGATTCGATCGGGATCGGTGACGATCGCGCTTTCGGTCAGCTCGAGCGTCAGCCGCGTGCCCGACACGCCGTGCGTGTCGAGCGCCGCCTTCACCATCGGCGCGATCTGGTCGCGCTGCAGCTGGATCGCCGACAGGTTCACCGCCACCTTCACGCCGCAATCGCCTCCCGCCGTCGCGTCCCATTCGGCCAGCGTCCGCGCGGCTTCCTCCATCGCCCAGCGGCCGAGCGGAACGATCAGCCCCGATTCCTCCGCTACCGGGATGAACTCGCTGGGTGAAAGCCGTACGCCCTGCTCGTTCGTCCAGCGCGCCAGCGCCTCGAACGAGACGATCCGGCCGCTGGCCAGATCGCAGATCGGCTGGAAGCTCAGCGTCAGCTTGCCGCTGTCGATCGCACGGCGCAGCTCGGTTTCCATCCCGAATTGTTCGCGCGCAATGTCGAACGTGCGGGTCTGATAGATTTCGGTGCGCCCGCTCTTCTTGGATCGCTTCACGGCGAACTGCGCGTGCCGGATCAGATCCTCGGGGTCCTCGATGTCGTGCGATCCCAGCGCCACGCCGATCGAACATTCCACTCGGATCTCGAAATCGGAAAGCCGGAACGGATTCGCCAGCGCGGCATGGATGCGCTTGGCGACGTGCAGCGCGTCTCCCGGCCCGTCGTCGAGCGTCAGCAGGATGCCGAATTCGTCGCCGCCCATCCGCGCCAGCACGTCGCGGCCGCGCAGCGCACCCTTCAGCCGCCGCGCGAGCGAGATCAGCAGCTCGTCGCCCGCCAGCGCGCCCATGCAGGCGTTGACTCGGCTGAACCGGTCGAGGTTGACGGCGAGCACGGCATAGCCTTCGATCGCATCCGCCCCGACGGCATTCTCCAGCATGTCGCTGAAGCCCGCGCGATTCGGCAGTCCCGTCAGGCTGTCGGTCATCATCTCGCGGCGCAAACTGTGCTCGGTCCGCAGCTCGGCGGTCTGATCCACCAGCGTCACCAGGCACCGCAGGGCGGACCGCCTGCCCGCGCGTCGCGCGAACATCACCCGGAAATAGCGGCAATCGACTTCGTCGCCGAACTGCCACGCGAATTCGAGATGAGTCTCTTCTGATTCGAGAAAGCCTCGGATACGCGAGCCGAGCAGCCGGATCACCGGCGATTCCGCCGCCACGGTGCCCAGACCGGCCATCCGGAACGGCCGGTTCACGGCCTCGAACGCGAAACGATCCCCGTTCAGATCGACGATCGCTGCCGGAACGGGCAGCAAATCGAGCACGATCGAGCTCGCCTGCGGACCGAACGGCGGCGGCTCCGCAGCCGGAGTGTCCGGCACGGATCGAGAAGTCGCAAGGCGTGCTTTTCGGGACACCATCATCGACGGCGCTACCGGACATTGGTTAAGAGCTGCTGAAGCAAGCAAAAACTCAGCGAGATGAGAACCCTATCGTCTCAGAACCGATTGTCCCTCGGGAAACCCTGCGGCGGCATTCTCCCGGCAGCGCCACGCGCCGCGCGCCACGGCGTCAGATCGGTCTCGGTGCGAATGCGTCCCTGCTCGCCGCCCATCCGCCAGCGCAGCCCGTCTTCCATGCGAAAAGCCGTGACGTCGGCCAGCCCGCCTTCGCGATAGCGCTGGAGCTGAACACCCTGCCCGCGCGCCAGTTCGGCGACTTCGGACAACGGGAAGACCAGCAGCTTGCGGTTGTCGCCGATCACGGCGACCGCATCGTCCTCCGGCGCCAGCGGCCGCACGACCTGAAGCGCCGCGCCCGCCCGCGGCGTGACCACCTGCTTGCCCTTGCGCGTTTCGGCGAGCACGTCGCCGGTCTTCACGACGAACCCGCGTCCGTCGCTCGCCGCCACCAGCAGCCGCTCGGCCGCGCTTGCCGGTAAGAGCCCGACGATGTTCCGCTCGCCTTCCAGGTCGATCATCAGCCGCACCGGCTCGCCGAAGCCGCGCCCACCCGGCAGCTTGTCCGCTGCCAGCGTATAGAACCGGCCATTGTCTGCGGCGAGCAGCAGCTTGTCGGTCGTCTGCGCGTGAAAGGCGAACAGCGGCCCGTCGCCTTCCTTGAACTTCAGCGTCTCGGCGGCGGAAAGCTCCACATGCCCCTTCATCGCGCGGATCCAGCCGCGCTGCGAGAGGATCACCGTGATCGGCTCACGCTCGATCATCGCTTCGAGCGGGATGTCGCGCGCGGGCGCCGCTTCCTCGACCACGGTGCGCCGGCGGCCGAGTTCGGTCTCGAGGCCGTAGCGCTCGCGCATCTTGCCGAAATCGCGCTTCAGCCGCGTGCGCTGCCGCGCCTCGGAACCGAGCAGCTGTTCCAGCTCGCCCTTTTCCTTCTCCAGCCCCTCGCGCTCCCGGCGCAGTTCCATCTCCTCGAGCCGCCGAAGGCTGCGCAGCCGCATGTTGAGGATCGCCTCGGCCTGCCGGTCGGTCAGCGCGAACTCGGCGATCATCACCGGCTTGGGCTCGTCCTCGGTACGGATGATCTCGATCACTCGGTCGAGATTGAGGAACGCGATCAGATAGCCGTCGAGCAGCTCGATCCGATCGCCGATCTTCGCCAGCCGATGCTCGGAACGCCGGCGCAGCACGACGAACTGATGCTCGACCCATGCGGCGAGCGCCTCGCGCAGGCCCATCACCCGCGGCGTGTGGTTCTTGTCGAGCACATTGAGGTTGAGCGGCACCCGCGTCTCGAGCTCGGAAAGGCGGAACAGCCCGTCCATCAGCGTGCCCGGATCGACGGTGCGGCTGCGCGGCTCGAGCACGATGCGGATGTCCTCGGCGCTCTCGTCGCGCACATCGGCCAGGATCGGCAGCTTCTTGTCGTTGATCAGCGCGGCGATCGCCTCGATCAGCTTGCCCTTGGAGACGCCGTAGGGGATCTCGGTGACCACCGTGACCCAGGTGCCGCGGCCCAGATCCTCCTGATGCCATTTCGCCCGCACGCGGAACGATCCGCGGCCGCTGGCATAGGCCTCGGCGATCGCCGCGGGCGAATCGGCGACGATCCCGCCGGTCGGGAAATCCGGGCCCTTCACATGTTCCAGCACCACGCCATCGTCGGCATTCGGAGTGTCGATCAGCGCGATCGCCGCGCTCAGCAGCTCGGCGGCGTTGTGCGGCGGGACCGAGGTCGCCATGCCCACCGCAATCCCCTGCGCGCCGTTCGCCAGCAGATTGGGGAATGGCCCGGGAAACAGCTCGGGCTCCTGTTCCTCGCCGTTATAGGTCGGGCGGAAGTCGGCGGCGTCCTCGTCCAGCCCTTCCATCAGGTCGATCGCGACCTGGGTCAGCCGTGCCTCGGTATAGCGATAGGCAGCGGCGTTATCGCCGTCGATGTTGCCGAAATTCCCCTGCCCGTCGACCAGCGGGTAGCGCAGCGCGAAGGTCTGCGCGAGCCGGACCATCGCGTCATAGACCGATGCGTCGCCGTGCGGATGATATTTGCCGATCACGTCGCCGACCACGCGGGCGCATTTCTTGTATCCGCTCGCCGGGTCGAGCCGCAGCAGCCGCATCGCCCACAGCAGCCGGCGGTGGACGGGCTTCAGCCCGTCGCGCACGTCCGGCAGCGACCGCGCGGTGATCGTCGACAGCGCATAGACGAGGTAACGCTCGGAAAGCGCGCTGTCGAAGGGGACGTCCGTGGGTTCGGGAGGAACGAGATCGAGGGCCATCGCGCGGCGATAGCGGGGCACCCCGTGCGGCTGCAACCGCGAAGGCACTCGGCGGGCCGCCGGGGAGGCCGCAATACGCAAGTCACAATCGTTCCCGAAACGGAACAGTCGAGGCGTGCCGGAGTTGGGAATTAACCAATTCTTCGCTATTCGGCAGCCTGGACAGGGAGGACTCGATGCGAATCGAGGCAAGGTTTGCGGCACTTGCTGCGCTGATGTTGCTCGGCGGATGCGATCCGATCGGCGGGGATCGAGACGAAACCGAGACGGCGGCGCCCGATTTCGCGTCGCGCGAGGCTGCGGCCGCCTTCGCGGCCACCGGCAGCCCCTTCGACTATCGCTATGCCTTCCGCCTGCCCGGCGATCGCGTGAAGCCCGTTCTGGAAAGCAATGCCGACGCCTGCGACCGGCTGGGCGAGCAGCGCTGCCGCGTGCTTGCGGTGCGCTATCGCGTCAAGGATGCGAGCAGGGTCACCGCGGTGCTCACGGTCAAGATCGATCCGGCGATCGCCCGCGCCTTTGGCGATGCCGTCACCGAAGCGGTGGCAAGCGCCGACGGGCAGCTCGTCGATACCGAAATCGCAGGCGGCGAATTGACCGCGCGGCGCACCGCGTCGTTGACCGATCGGCTGCAACAGGCGCTCGAAGAGGCCGAGCAGCGCCCGGGGCCGGAGGCCGCCGCCCGCGCGGATCGTATCCGGGCGGCGCTGGCGACCATTTCCGAGGTTCAGGACGGTCGTGCCGAATCCTACGCGACCGCTCCCGTGCTCATCACCTATGAATCGAGCAATGCGCTGACGCCGCTCGGCTCGACTCCCGACGCCAGCTTCCGCAACGCCGGCGAGACGCTCGAGAAATCGGTGGCGGGCGTAGTTCAGCTGCTGGCCGGGGTCGGCCCATGGCTGGTGCTGATGATCGTCATCGTGTTCCTGCTGCGGCTGGTGATCCACAGCACCAGCCGTCCGCGCACCGAGGGCGAGGATCCGGTGCCCAATGCCGTGCCGGTGCAGGATCGCGACTCCGGCGACGATCGCAATCTCATCCAGCGCTGGTTCGCCCGCGACGAGGACGACGACGAGCGATAGACCGCCCCGCTTTCTGCACGGCGGCTGATTGCGCCCCGCCGGTCCTTTGGCTATAGCCGCAAGCCTTCGCCCCGGCACGAGCGCGTGACCCGCGCCGCCGGGGCAGCGCATTTCAGGGGACCCGTCGCATGCCGCGCCGCCGCCAGATTTACGAAGGCAAGGCCAAGATCCTGTACGAGGGTCCCGAACCGGGCACGCTGATCCAGTATTTCAAGGACGATGCCACTGCGTTCAACGCGCAGAAGAAGGGCACGATCAACGGCAAGGGCGTGCTCAACAATCGCATCAGCGAGCATGTCTTCACGCTGCTGGGCGGGATCGGCATTCCGACTCACTTCATCCGCCGTCTCAACATGCGCGAGCAGCTCATTCGCCAGGTCGAGATCATCCCGATCGAAGTCGTGGTGCGCAATGTCGTCGCCGGCAGCCTCGCCACCCGCCTCGGCATCGAGGAAGGGTCGCAGCTGCCGCGCACGATCATCGAATATTATTACAAGGACGATGCGCTCAACGATCCGATGGTGACCGACGAGCATATCCTCGCCTTCGGCTGGGCGGCGCAGGAGGAATTGCACGACATCGCCGACATGGCGATCCGGGTGAACGATTTCCTCTCGGGCCTGTTCGCCGGCATCGGCATCCGCCTGGTCGACTTCAAGCTCGAATTCGGCCGCATCTGGGACAATGACTATCCGCGCGTGATCCTCGCCGACGAAATCAGCCCCGACGGCTGTCGCCTGTGGGACATGGCGACCAATGAAAAACTCGACAAGGATCGGTTCCGCCGCGATCTCGGCGGCGAAGTCGAAGCCTATCAGGAAGTCGCCCGCCGGCTCGGGCTGCTGCCGGAGGGCGCGGATTCGGCAGTGCTCGACCTCGAATCGCACCGCAAGCGCCGGGGCCGCTGAGCCGGCCCCGCTCCGGCGTCTGATATCGTCCGAAAGGCAGCGCGGCGCGGCCCGCTTAAAAGGCTTCTTAACCATCGCACCGGTACTTCTGCGGCGATACGCAGCAGAGGAACTTCGCGATGCGCTCGATCCGGAACTATGTCGTCCTCGCCGGCGGGCTCACGCTCGCGGCCTGCGGCGGCGACACTTCGCCGCAGACGGTCGGCAGCGTCGCCCCGCCCTCGGGCGGCGGCACCCCTGCTCCCACGGACAGCTACAGCCAGTTCGTGAACCCCGTCGAGGCGCGCAGCTACACCGGCATCGGCGGCGTCCAGGTCTATGAATATACCACCGATTCGCGAAACTGCTGCGATCAGCAGGGCCAGATCTATTCGGGCGAGGCGAGCACCGTCCGCAACAGCGAGATCGCGGTCGCCTATGATCCGCGCTCGGCGATCTTCACCCTCACGATCAACGATCCCAAGAGCGGCGCCGCGGCCGGCACCCGCTTCCAGGATCCGGCGGCACGCACCAACTTCGGTGGAGCGCAGCAGCCGCAGTGGGGCGTCCCCAATCTGAACGGACTTCCCGCCGGCGCGGCCGCGAACCCCGACGTCCAGTATCTCCAGGCCGGCGACGGCGATCCGCGCGCACCCTATAGCTGGAGCGGCACCGGCTTCGTCGATCCGGGCGACAACGACACCGCGCCGAACGGCGAGGTCGGCTCGAGCTACACCTCGACGACGCTCTTCTACGAAAAGCCGGGCACCAATACCCGCTATGTCAGCCTGGCCGGCTATGTCCGCAATGCGCTGGGTTTCGAGGAAGTCACGGTCGGCGGCACCACGATCAAGCAGACGCGCTGGCATCTCGAGCGCGGCGCCTTCGCCTATGGCGTGCAGACCAGCAATGGCGCCGTCCCGACCAGCGGCAGCGGCAGCTACAGCGGCAACATGCTCGCGACGATGGTCTATAACCCCACTTTCGACGGCGACATGGGGGCCGTTCTCCCTACCTATTTCCAGTGGCTCTCGGGTCGCTCGAACGTCAGCGTGAACTTCGCCACGGGCAACCTCACGCTCTCGCTGGCCGGAATCGTCCTCGATCCGTATTACGACTATGAAACCGGGCCGCAGACCGCTTTCGTCACGGCCGGCAGCAGCTTCACCGGCAGCGGCACCGCGCGGATCGATCTCGCCGGCACCGGCGGGTTCATCGGCTCGTTCGCCGATGGCGGAAATTTCGTCTTCACCGCGCCGGCCGGCTTCACCTTTGCGAACGGCGCGCGCGAGATCAGCGTGAACGTCGCCGGATCGAGCATCGACGGCGCCTTCTTCGGCCCCAATGGCGAGGAAATCGGCGGCGGCTTCCGCGTCGTCGGCGGAATCCCCGATCAGCGCGTCGACATATTGGGTGCGTTCACGGGCAAGCGCTGATGCGTCTCCCCCGGCTCGCCGGGGCGGCGCTGCTGCTGGTGGCGCCGCTCGCCGCCGCCCTGCCCGCTCAGGCGCAGGCGCAGGCGCAGTCCCATGGGCAGGCGCAGTCGCAGGCGCTGATCGACCGGTGCGTCGCGTCCACCTGCGTCGCGCGGCTCACGCCCGCTCAACTTCTCGCCGAGGCACAGCGGCTCGTGCTGGCGGGCCGCACCGAAGAGGCGCGGCCGATGCTCCAGGCGCTCGCCCATGTCCCGGCGCTGCGGCTCGAAACGCGCTTCCTCACCGGAATCGCCGCCTCCGCCGCGGGCGATCACGCCGCCGCCGCCGAACACTATAGCGCGATCCTGGCCGACGATCCGAGCCAGACCCGCGTGCGGCTCGAGCTCGCCCGCGCCATGCTGGCGATGGGCAAGACCGCGAGCGCCGACCGCCAGTTCCGCATCGCCGCGCAGGACCAGGATCTGCCGCCCGACGTCGCCCGCACGATCCGCGCGGTGCGCGACGTGATCCGCCAGCAGCGCGGCTGGCGCTTCGACGTCGATTTCGCGCTCGTGCCCGACAGCAACATCAACAACGCCACCGATGCAGAGCGCATCAACATCCTCTTCGGCGACACGCCGATCCCGCTCACGCTCGACGACGAGGCGCGCGCCCGTTCGGGCACCGGCCAGAGCGCGGTCGTATCCGCCGGGCTGCGGCTGCCGGTTGCCGAGGGCACGCTGATGCTCGTCGATCTCGACAGCAGCGGCACCAATTTTTCCGGCGAATCCTACGACGATTATCTCGTCCAGCTCGCCGCCGGCCCCGAATTCCGTCTCTCCTCCGCCGCCAGCGTCTCGGTGCAGGCAGTCGGCGCCCAGCGCTGGTACGGCGGCGATCTCGTCAGCCGTCAGGCGGGCGTGAAGACCGGCTTCCAGGCCCGGCTCAGCGACCGCGAACAGATCGGCCTCCAGCTCGACGCGCGGCACACCGAGGCCCGCTTCGACGATGCCTATAGCGGCTGGCAGATCGGCGCCTATGCCACCTATGAGCGTGCGGTCGCGCGCGCGATCGTCGTGTCCGGCGGCGTGTTCGGACGGCGCGATTCGCTGGGTGCGGAGACTTATTCGAGCACCGAACTCGGCGTGATCGCCGGCGTCGGCGGCGAACTGGCGCATGGCATCAGCTTCGGCCTGTCGGGCACGGTCAGCCGCGCCGAATATGATGCGCCGATGGCCTTCTTCTCGCCCGATCCGCGCGAGGACTGGCGCTACACCGCGCGCGCCACGTTGGGCAATCGCAAGATCCGGCTGCTCGGCTTCTCGCCCCAGCTCAGCGCCAGCTACACCCGCACCGATTCCTCGCTCCCCTATTTCGCCAACGATCGGCTCCGCTTCCGCATCGGAGTGGCGCGCTACTTCTGATCCCCTTGCGGGCGGCGCGCGGCGGGGCCATAGGGCGGGGCATGAAACTCCGCATCATCGTGACGCTCAAGAACGGCGTGCTCGACCCGCAGGGCAAGGCCATCCAGCACGCGCTCGATTCGCTCGGCTTCGCCGGGGTCGACGACGTGCGCGCCGGCAAGCTGTTCGAGATGGACGTCGCCGACGGCACCAGCGACGCGGATATCGACGCCATGTGCCGCAAGCTCCTCGCCAATACGGTGATCGAGAATTATCGGGTCGAAAAGCTGTGAAGACCGCCGTCGTCGTCTTCCCGGGCTCGAACTGCGACCGCGACATCGCGACCGCGCTCGAACAGGTCACCGGAACGGCGCCGGCGATGGTCTGGCATCGCGAGACCGAGCTGCCCGACGGCATCGGCCTGATCGCGCTGCCCGGCGGCTTTTCCTACGGTGACTATCTGCGCTGCGGCGCCATCGCCGCCCGCTCGCCGATCCTGCGCGCCGTGACCGACGCCGCCGAGCGCGGCATGCCGGTGCTCGGCATCTGCAACGGCTTTCAGGTGCTCACCGAAACCGGGCTCCTGCCCGGCGCGCTGATGCGCAACGAGCGGCTCGATTTCGTCTGCCGCGACGTTCCGCTCACCGTCGACAACAGCCAGTCGATCTTCACCAGCGGCTATCGCTCGGGCGAGCAGATCACGATTCCGGTCGCGCACCACGACGGCAATTATTTCGCCGATGCCGAAACGCTCGACCGGCTCGAAGGCGAAGGCCGCGTCGCCTTCCGCTATGCGGGCGACGTCAACGGCTCGGCACGCGGCATCGCGGGCATCCTCAATGCGCAAGGCAACGTGCTGGGCATGATGCCGCACCCCGAGCGCCGGATCGAAGCCGCCCATGGCGGCACCGACGGCCGCCGCCTGTTCGAAGGGCTGCTAGAAGCGGTCGCCTGAGCCTTCGCGCTCGAACACCCGCGTCCACCGCGCCAGCGCGGTAATCGCGATCGGCCAGAACATCGTGTTCCAGATGTCCTTCAGATTCTCCCACGGCAGCTGCGGGATGCCCGCGCGCGCCGTGTCGATGATATCCCATGCCTCCCCCGCCAGCGCCGCCGCCAGAACGACCGCCCACGGCTTCCAGCCGCCGATCCGCCAGCGAAAGGCCAGCGCGACGCCGAAGAAGAGGATCAGCGCGACATAGATGTGCAGTGCATCCTTCGCGAGCAGCAGATGCTCGACGAGCCACAGCTTCGTTTCCTGAAAGATGTTCATGGTCAGACGCGGACGGCGAAGGGCGTGAAGTTCGTTTCCTCGTCATAGACGTCGACGCCTTCGCGCCGCTTGAGGAACCCTACCACTAAATAGGTGACCGGCGTCAGCAGCACTTCCCAGCTCACTTTCAACACCCATTGCGTGACCAGCACCGTCAGCACCAGTTCGTTGGTCCAGCCGTCCGCGCCCCAGAAGGCGAGCGGATAGAAGATCAGGCTGTCGACCCCCTGCCCCGCCACCGTCGATCCGATCGTGCGGCTCCACAGATGCCGGCCCTTGGTCCACAGCTTCATCTTGGCCATCACGAAGCTGTTGACGAACTCGCCGCACCAGAAGGCGATCACCGATGCGAACACGATCCGCGGCACCTGGCCGAAGATCACTTCATAGGCGGCCTGATTCTCCCAGTCGGGCGCGGGAGGAAGGATCACGACGATCCAGCTCATCAGCGCCATGAACAGCACGGCGGCGAATCCCGCCCAGATCACGCGCCGCGCCCGGGCATAGCCATAGACCTCGGTCAGCACGTCGCCGATGACATAGGAAACGGGGAAGAACAGGATCCCGGCGCCGAACGGCCAAAAGCCCACGCCCGGCAGCCAGATCTGCGCCACCTTGCCCGCGCCGATCACGTTCGACAGCAGCAGGATGACGACGAACGCCACCATCACATAATCGAAATAGCGGAAATGGCCGCCCGCGATCTCGCGCGCGCGCACCTGCACCGGTCTGCCGTCCCCCTCGGTCATGCGGATCGTTATGATCGCGGTTCCGTGCTTAGGCAATCCACGCTAACGAAGGCCCGCGCGCGCCCGTAGCTCAGCTGGATAGAGCACGAGCCTTCTAAGCTTGGGGTCGCAGGTTCGAACCCTGCCGGGCGCGCCACCTTGCGGATTGGCTGTTTTGCGCGGGTTCCATCTATCTCCTGACCGAAATATGTCTGAGCGCCATCTTAGCACGCGAGGTTTGGGCCGATATGGACGAGACAGGTGACCGTCGGCCGTCTGATCCGATCGGCGTCCGATTTCTGGAGTGTGACGCTGGCTGGATTTGGTTTCGGATAGATGCATTGTTGCCAGCAGAACAAAGCCTGTCGGCAACGCACTTGGATGATCCCTTTCCACGAATGCTCGATTGGCTGGAAGAGATCTGCGACGGGGCACCGCTCGCTATGTGGGCCTTCTCACAGGAAGGCATTTCGGCACGCCTCATCTTTGCTCAGGTCAATCGCGACTTACTGGACGGGGGGAGCGACCGGCTGATACTTGTTGATGATGGGCCGGAATACGAACACATCGCGATGGCGAAGGTCGAGAGGTCAGCGTTGGTCCGGGAAGTCTACTACGCGTTCCAAGCGTTTTTGCGCGACGGATATCGCGCCGATCAGTGGGAATATGGGCTCCCGCCCCAACTTTCCTACGAGGACCTTACTGATGAGGAAGAGGCCTATTACCAGTCGAATGGCCTGCTGTCATGGAACGGGCACGCGCTACCAAGGCTCTGCTCAAGTAAGATTGAGAGCTTCTTACGGGAAGCTCAAGCCGAGCAGCTAAGCCTCGACCTGAGGCATCGCTAAGTTCTAGGCGAGCCGATGCCGCTCGCTGGATCAGGATGTCCCAGAATCTGAGAGCCCACCGCTTTCACCTCGGGCGCGCCATTTCTTCTTCCCGGCGATGCGTTGGAATCGGCCCTGCCGCGCGTGTCGCCGCGCGGCCTAGCTCTTGTCGCCGTTCTTCCTGCCGCTGCGGGCATAGAGCAGCGCCGCGACGATCGCGGCCGATCCGATGCCGACGGCGGCACCCACGCCCAGCGTCGTCGCCGAAAGCCCGCGCGCGCGCGATTCCTTGGCGTCCTTGGCGGCGGAGATCGCCTCGCCGCCGCCCGCGTGCGGCGCCTCCTCGATAGGATAGGGGGACTGGTTTTCGTTCGGAACGGGGGGCGTGTCGGTCATCGTCATCCTGATCGGTTTCGAAACCCCACCAACGAACCCGGTGGAGCGCGGGTTGCACCATGGACCCGCGCCGCCCGGCTTCGCAAGACCGCTCCCGCCGCATCGCGCGCGCATTGCGCCCTTGGCCCGCGCAATGCACAAGCGCCGCCATGAACCCGCTCTACGCCCGCATGGGCACGACCATCTTCGAAGCCATGTCGGCGCGCGCGCGCGCGAGCGGCGCGATCAATCTCGGCCAGGGCTTCGCCGACGGCACCGGCCCGGCGCCGGTGCTCGAGGCGGCGGCACGCGCGTTGCTCGAAAGGTCCAATCAATATCCGCCGATGGCCGGGCTGCCCGAGCTGCGCCAGGCGGTCGCCGATCACTATGCCCGGCATCAGGGGCTGAACCTCGCGCCCGACGAAGTGATCGTCACTTCGGGCGCCACCGAGGCGCTGGCCGCGTCGCTGCTCGCCCTGATCGAGCCGGGCGACGAAGTGCTGTGCTTCCAGCCGCTCTACGACGCCTATGTCCCGCTGATCCTCCGTGCCGGCGGCGTGCCGCGCTTCGTCCGGCTCGAGCCGCCGCACTGGCGCGTGACGCGCGACGCGCTCGACGCGGCGGTCACGACGAAGACGCGGCTGCTGCTGCTCAACAATCCGCTCAATCCGGCGGCGAGCATGGCCTCGGCCGAGGAGCTGGCGCTGCTCGCCGATTTCTGCGTCGCGCACGATCTCACTGCGATCTGCGACGAGGTGTGGGAGCATGT
This sequence comes from Sphingosinithalassobacter sp. LHW66-3, assembly GCF_050703275.1. Lineage (GTDB taxonomy): Bacteria > Pseudomonadota > Alphaproteobacteria > Sphingomonadales > Sphingomonadaceae > Sphingomonas. The sequence goes on along the minus strand of NZ_CP193482.1, from coordinate 320,481 downwards.
CACCTTCGACGGCGCGCGCCATCTGCCGCTGATCGGCTTTCCCGGCATGCGCGAGCGGACGGTGAAGATCGGCAGCGCGGGCAAGATCTTCGCACTCACCGGCTGGAAGGTGGGCTGGATGTGCGCCGCGCCCGAGCTCGCGCGCGGGCTCGGCAAGGCGCACCAGTTCCTCACCTTCACCACGCCGCCCAACCTGCAATGGGCAGTCGCCGAGGGGCTGGTGACGCAGGACGGCTGGGTGGCCGAAACCGCCGCCGGCTTCCAGAGCTCCCGCGACCGGCTGGCGGCGGGGCTGCACGAACTCGGCTTCGCCACCCTGCCCAGCGCCGCCACCTATTTCCTGTCGATCGATCTTGCCGCCAGCGGGATCGGCCTCGGCGACGTCGCCTTCTGCGATCTGCTGCTTGAGGAAGCGGGCGTGGCGGCGATTCCCGTCTCTGCCTTCTATGCCGAGGATCCCGTCGCCCGCGTCGTCCGCCTCTGCTTCGCCAAGCAGGACGCGACTCTCGATACGGCGCTCGAGCGCATCGCCGCCGCGCGCGCGGCGCTCGCCCGCTAGCGCGGCGGTCCCGACCGCTCAATGCGGATGCGCACCCATTCGCCATAGCGCAGCTGCCCGCCCAGCCGCGGCGGCCGCACGCGGAACTGCCAGGCCATCGCCAGCACCGCGCGCAGATAGCCCGATCCTTCGGGATATTCGGTGACCGGAACGCAATCCTCGACGCGATATTCGGGCACGGTTCGGCACGCGATCACGCCATAGCCCTGCCCCTGCACGGTCTGGAGATAGCCGCGCATCTCGCTTTCATACGGCTCGCGATACCAGGCGGCGGCATAGAGCGGCTCGCCGTTCGGCCCGCTCCCCTCGGCGCGCGGCGTGTCCCCCCAGCCGGGGCGCGGCCCCGGGTTGGGCGGGCCAGAGACGCGCGGCGCGGCGCGCGACGGCGCCGCCGCGCGCGGCCGGGCGATGTCGGCGGAAGCCATCGCGTCGGGATCGAGCCGGATCAGCGGCGGCGGTGAAGGCACCGGGTGGGGCGCGATACGCTCGAGCGGAGTCGGCGCCGAATCGACCTGCGGCTCGGGCACCGGCGGCTCGGGCACCTGCTCGGCGGCTTCGGCGGGTGCGCTCTCGGGCTGCGGCTCGGGTTCGGGCGCGGATGCGCCTTCGCTGCCCGGATCGACGCTGAACACTTCCATCACCGGCACTTCGTCGCGCGTGATCTGCGGCACGATCGTCAGCAGCAGCAGCGCCAGCAGCCCCTCCACCAGCAGCGCCAGCACGAATCCCGGCCCGCGCCGGCGCAATCCTTCGCGCAATGCGTCGCGGTCGATGCGGATCGCGGGGAGCTTCACGAGGGACGACGACTTTCTGGCAAGCGGGACAAGGGCGCGCCCGGACATAGAAGGCGCGCGAGCGCGGCGGAATTGCGACCGAAGCGTGTCGCAACTCCGTCCGATTGTATCAGCCGCCGATGCGGTCGAGCACGCCCTTTTCGGTGATGTATCCGGTCACCAGCCGCGCGGGCGTCACATCGAAGGCGGGGTTGGCGGCCGGCGACTGGGTCAGCCGGATCGTCGTCACGCGCCCCTCGGCATCGGGACCGGTCGCTTCGGTCAGTTCCTCGGCCGCGCGCTCCTCGATCGGGATCACGTCGCCGCTCGGCAGGTCGGCGTCAAACGTGGTGTAGGGCAGCGCGACATAGAAGGGCACGCCATTGTCGTGCGCCGCCAGCGCCTTCAGATACGTGCCGATCTTGTTGCACACGTCGCCGTTGGCCGTCACTCGGTCGGTGCCGACGATCACTGCATCGACCTTGCCCTGCATCATCAGCAGCCCGCCGGCATTGTCGGCGACCACCGTGTGCGGCACGCCATGGTTGCGCAGCTCGAACGCGGTCAGCAGCGCGCCCTGGTTGCGCGGCCGCGTCTCGTCGACCCACACATGCACCGGAATGCCCGCGTCGTGCGCCAGATAGATCGGCGCGGTCGCCGTGCCATAGTCGACCGTCGCCAGCCATCCGGCGTTGCAATGAGTCAGGATCTGCACCGGCCGCTCGGGATTTTGCGCATGAAGCGCGCGGATCAGCTCGAGGCCGCTCGCGCCGATCGCGCGGCACAGCTCGACATCCTCGTCGCAGATCGCGTCGGCACGGGCGAAGGCGGCCTCGGCACGTTCCTCGGGCGGCAGATGGCCGACCGCGGTGCCGACCGCGTCGAGCGCCCAGCGCAGGTTCACTGCGGTCGGCCGCGTGTGCAACAGCGTGTCGCGCGCCGCCAGCAGCGCTTCGTCGCTGGGATCGACGGCGAGCGCCATCGCCAGGCCATAGGCCGCCGTCGCGCCCACCATCGGCGCGCCGCGCGTCCACATCTCGCGGATCGCGACCGCGGCCTCCTCCATGCTGCGCAGCTCGACCCAGCGGACTTCCCAGGGGAGCTGCCGCTGGTCGAGGATGCGCACGCCCTTGCCGTCTTCGGTGCGCGCGATCGATCGCGTCGCCTTGCCGTCCAGGATCATGGCAGCACCTCCGCCAGCGTTCGAATGTCGCCGCGCTCGCCCTCGCGATCGATCAGCAGCGCCTGCATGCCCGCCGCCCGCGCCGCGTCGACTTCGGCCTGGATGTCGGAGACGAACAGCATCGTCGCCGGCTCCAGCGCCAGCGCGCGGGCGATCGCGGCATAGGAATCCGCCTCGCGCTTGTGGCCGATATTGGTGTCGAAATAGCCCGCGATCCGCGGCGTCAGGTCGCCCGCCTCGCTATGGCCGAACAGCAGCTTCTGCGCCGCCACCGATCCCGACGAATAGATATAGACGGGCACCCCCGCCCTTCCCCAGCGCGCCAGCGCCTCGGGGGTGTCGGGATAGACGTGGCCGCGGATCGTGCCGTCGCGATAGCCCGCCTCCCAGATCAGCCCCTGCAGCGTCTTGAGCGGCGTTTCCTTGGCGTCGGCCTCGATCCAGCCGAGCAGCGTGGCGACCGGATCGTCGCCCGGCACCTGCGCCAGGATCGGCGCCACCTGTTCGGGATTGCGCTCGACATAGTCGCGCAAATGCCGTGCGGCATAGGGAAACAGGACATCGGCGACGAAGGCGATGCTGCTCGTCGTCCCTTCGATGTCGAGGAGGATCGCGTTCGGCTGCTGCTGGTTCATCGAGGCTCGTCTCCCCTCCCGCCGGGGGAGAGGCTTGGGGAATGGAGTCGCCGGAAAGCGGCGGTCGGGTTGGATATGCCCGCGCTCAGGCGCTGGCCGGCTCGTGGCGCGGAAACCGGTCCGCGATCGCGTCGCCGGTAAAATCGGCGACCCAGCCGTCGGGGCTGATGAACATCCGGATCGCGGTGAAGCGCGGGCTCGGTCCCATGTCGAACCAGTGGCGCATCCCCGCCGGTACCGAGATCAGGTCGCCCTCCTCGCACAGCACGGCATAGACGCGGTCCTCGTCGCGCAGCGTGAACAGTCCCTCCCCTTCGACGAAGAAGCGCACTTCATCCTCCGAATGGCGGTGCTCGGAAAGGAACTTCGTGCGCAGCACGGCGCGGTCGGGATGCTCGGGAGTCATCCGGATCACGTCGACCGACCGATAGCCCTTCTCCGCCGTCAGCCGCTCGACTTCGGGGGCATAGGCCTCCAGCACCGCCTCCGAGCTCGCGTCCTCGGGCAGCGCGCGCGTGCCCCATTGCTCGAAGCGCACGCCCAGCGGCGCCAGCGCCTCGGCGATCGCATGTGGATCGCGCGTGTCGATGTGCGGCGCCGCGCCGTCGCTCGAATCGAAGATTCTCAGATGCGTCATTCGCTCATTCCGTTCCTGAAGCCGCGCTCGGCAAGCTCGGCGGCGATCAGCCATTCGGTCGCTTCCAGCACGCGCTCGGCTTCGTCCAGGTCGCGGCCCCAGGCATAGAGGCCGTGACTGCGGATCAGATAGGCAGGCGCCACGCCTTCCGCCACCAGCGCCGGGCCGACCGCAGCCTCGATATCGCGCATGTCCTGGCTGTTGTCGACGATCGGCAGCCGCACTTCGGCCGCATGGGTGGTGATCCCGGGAAACGCCTTCAGCATCTCGTGGCCGCGAAACACCCATTCGGTCGCGTCCGGCACCGCGCGGCTCAGACCCACCGCCTGCGGCGAATGGCCGTGCAGCACGGCGTTCACATCGGGAAAGCTGCGATAGAGCGCGAGGTGCAGCGCCGTCTCGGCCGACGGCTTTCCCGCCCCGATCGCCTGCCCCTCGGTGTCCACGCGCATGATGTCGTCCTCGGTCAGCCGGCCCTTGTGCCGTCCCGAAACGGTCACGGCGAAGCTGCCGTCGTCCAGCCGAGCCGAATAATTGCCCGACGTCGCCGGCGCCCAGCCGCGTGCGTCCAGCCTGCGCCCCACCGCCACCAGCGCGCTGCGCGCCGCATCGAAATCCATTGCCGTCATGCTCGCCGCTCTAGCGCATCCCGCAAGCGGCGCACACGCCCTGATATGGAGCAAACTCTGTCACCACTTCCTCGTCGCCCCTGCGCAGGCAGGGGCCCATGGCTGCTTCGTCGCGGACCACGCCGGCGGCACATCGCCCGTTCCCCGGTCGACGGCGGCTAGTTGGTGCCGGATCCCGGATAGGTCGCGGGCGCGCGGCGCGTGAACGGCGGCGGCGGCGAATCGAAGTCGGCGTCGGGCGCGGTTACGGGGAACATCGCCCCTTCGCGTAGCGGCCGGCCGGGCGCGACATTGGGCTCGGCGCTCGCGGTCACGATATTGAATGCCTCGCCGCCCAGCCGAGTCGTGTCGGGGCGCAGCGCGGGCGCCCACAGGTTCATCTCGGGATGGTCGATCGCCTCGCCGGTCACGATCACCAGCCCGCCCATCTCGGTGAGGCCGAACAGCCGCTCGGCAAAGGCGTGCGGCAGGCGGATGCAGCCGTGCGACGCCGGCCGGCCCGGATTATGGCCGCCGTGCAATGCGATGCCGGTCCAGGTCAGCCGCTGCATGAACGGCATCGGCGCGTTGCTGTAGAGGTTCGACCGGTGATGCCGGTTCTTCTGGAGGATGGTGAATTCGCCCGTCGGCGTTTCCTTGCCCGGCTTGCCGGTCGAAACCGCCGCCGCGCCGATCAGCGTCCCGCCGCGATAGACATAGGCGCGCTGCTGCGGGATGCTGATGACGATCGAGACCTCGCCCCCCGCGTCGAGCCGCGCCGGCACGAGCCGCGGGTCCTGATCGAACCAGACGTAGCGATTGGGCCGCAGCGCCTCGATCCGATCGGACACCGCCTGGACCGCCTGTGCGGCCGCCGGCGTCGCGGCGGGCATCGCGGCAAGCGCCAGGATCAGGGCGGAGCGCACGAGGGCGCGGGGCATTGCAGTCTCCGTAACGGTTCGCGGCCCGCCGGGGGCGGCTCCGCAAAGGGTTCGTACTCCGTTAACGATGGTATCTGCAATTGGTGCCGTTCGAATCCTGGCCAGCTCGGCGTCGTGCAGCGACAAGCTTGTTCCGCTCGACGCGACCAATTCTCGGCGAAACGCGCTGAGTCCGCGCTGAATTGTTGCGATTGGGACACAGGTTCAGCCCAATTTCACCTGTCCTTCTGGTATAAGAGAAGCAAGCGGGAATGATACCAAGGGCAATTAGTAACGTGAGTAACACATTGGACATCGCGCGCAGTCGGCGCGCACTTCTTCGATCGGCGCTGGTGGTCGGCGGGGGCGCGCTTGCCGCGTCGTGCACGCCGCGTGCCGCGCGCATCGTCAGCGCGCCGGCGGTGCCGGTGCCGCAGCCGCCGGTGCGGCCCGATCCGATTCCGGCCGCCGTCGCCACGCGTCCGCAGGCGCCGCGCGGCGTCGATCCCGAGATCTTCAAGGAAGCGATCGCCGCGCTCGACCGGCATTCGATGCGCATCCCCAATCACGACAAGATCGCGATCGCCGATTTCACTGCGCCGTCGCACCGGCCGCGGTTCCACGTCATCAATCTGGGCAGCGGCGAATCGCATTCGGTGCTCGTCTCGCACGGCAGCGGATCGGATCCGGAGCACACCGGCTTCCTCCAGCGCTTCTCGAACGTGCCGGGATCGAACGCGACCAGCGAGGGGGCCTATCTCCTGTCCGAATATTATGTCGGCCAGCATGATCGCTCGCAGCGGCTCGACGGGCTCGATCCGACCAACGATCTCGCGCGCGACCGCGCGATCGTGATCCACGGCGCGTGGTATTCCAATCCGGAGATGATCGCCCGCCACGGCAAGCTCGGCCGCAGCCAGGGCTGCTTCGCCCTGCCCGAGGCGCAGCGCGACGACGTGTTCGCGATGCTCGGCCAGGGCCGGATGATCTATTCGTCCAGGCTCGCCTGATCGTCTCGCGGGGGATTGGCAGCGCCGCGCCGCCGGGCGTACCACCGGCGGCATGAGCGAAACCCTCTCCCCCGCCCTTCCCCCGGAAATCGACACCGCCGCGCGCGCGGTCCTCTCCGCCGCCTGCGACCTTCGCAAGAAGCTCGCGACGGCGGAAAGCTGCACCGGCGGCATGCTCGCCTCGCTGCTCACCGACGTGGTCGGCGCGAGCCACGCGTTCGAGCGCGGCTTCATCGTCTATTCGGACGAAGCCAAGTGCGAGCTGCTCCATATCGCGCGCGATACGGTGAAGGGCTGCGGCGCGGTCAGCCGCGAAGTCGCGCTCGCCATGGCCGATGGCGCGCTCAAGGCCAGCCGCGCCGACGTCGCCGTTTCGATCACCGGCTTCGCGGGCGCGGGCGGACCCGACGACGAGCCCGGGCTCGTCCATTTCGGCTGCGCCGCGATCGGCCGCGAAACCCGCCATCGCGAGGCGCATTTCGGCGACATCGGCCGCGGCGCGGTACGAATCGAGTGTTTGCGCGTTGCCCTTGAGATGTTCTCGGAGGCACTGTGACCAAACCAGCCCACTCCTTCCATTCGCTTCACCGCCAGGGGATGATCCGCACCGGCGTGTGCACCCCGCTGGCGACCGTCGGCGATCCCGCCGCCAACACCGATGCCGCGATCGAGGCCGCCCGCCACGGCGATGCCAATGGCGCCGACCTGCTGCTCTTTCCCGAGCTCAACATCAGCGCCTATGCGATCGACGATCTCCATCTCCAGGACGCGCTGATCGACGCGACCGAGGCGGGCATCGCCCGGCTGGTCGAGGCGAGCGCCGATCTGCGCCCCGTGCTCTGCGTCGGCGCGGCGCTGCGCCGCAACGGGCGGCTCTACAATTGCGCGCTCGCGATCCACCGCGGCCGCATCCTCGGCGTCGTCCCCAAGCAGTTCCTGCCCAATTACCGCGAATATTACGAAAAGCGCTGGTTCGCCTCGGGCATCGGCCTCGCCGGCCTCGAGATCGAGGTCGCGGGGCAGACCGCTCCCTTCGGCACCGATCTGATCTTCGCCGCGCAGGATCTGGAGGATTTCGTCTTCCATATGGAGATCTGCGAGGATTTCTGGGCGCCCACACCGCCCTCCTCGCTCGCCGCGCTCGCCGGTGCGCTGGTGCTGTGCAATCTCTCCGCCTCGAACATCGTCATCGGCAAGAGCCGCGAGCGCCAGCTGCTCTGCGCCTCGCAATCGGCGCGCACCGTCTCGGCCTATCTCTATTCGGCCGCCGGGCCGGGCGAGAGCACCACCGATCTCGCCTGGGACGGTCAGGGGCTGATCTACGAGCTCGGCGAGTTCCTCGCCGGGTCGCAGCGCTTCGATCTCGCCCCCGAAGCGGTCTATGCCGACATCGATCTCGAGCGGCTGCGGCTCGAGCGGATGCGCTTTCCCACCTTCAACGACGCCGCCGTCGCCGCGGGCCATCCCGAAACCCGCTTCCGGCGGATCGGCTTCCGCCACGATCCCGCGTTCGACGATGTCGGCCTGCGCCGCCCCGTGCGCCGCTTTCCCTTCGTCCCCAATACGCCGGCGAAGCTCGAGGAGGATTGCTACGAAGCCTTCAACATCCAGGTCGAGGGGCTGCGCAAGCGCATCGTCTCGGTCGGCGCGAAGCATCTCGTCATCGGCGTCTCGGGCGGGCTCGATTCGACGCATGCGCTGATCGTCGCCGCCAAGGCGATGGACCGGCTCGGCCGTCCGCGTTCGGACATTCTCGGCTTCACACTGCCCGGCTTCGCCACCGGCGACACCACCAGGTCGAACGCCTGGACGCTGATGAAGACGCTCGGCGTCACCGGCGAGGAAATCGACATCACCCCCGCCGCGCGGCAGATGCTGACCGACATGGGCCATCCCTTCGCGCAGGGCGAGCCGGTGTACGACATCACTTTCGAAAATGTGCAGGCGGGGCTGCGCACCGACTATCTCTTCCGCCTCGCCAATCAGCGGCAGGGCTTCGTCGTCGGCACCGGCGATCTTTCCGAAATGGCGCTCGGCTGGTGCACCTATGGCGTCGGCGATCAGATGAGCCATTATGCGGTCAACACCGGCGTTCCCAAGACGCTGATCCAGTATCTGATCCGCTGGAGCGTCAAGACGAGCCAGTTCGACGAACAGACCGACGAAGTGCTCACTGCGATCCTCGACACCGAGATTTCGCCCGAGCTCGTCCCCGCCGATGCCGAGGGCGGCATGCAGAGCACCCAGGACCGCATCGGCCCCTATGAGCTGCACGACTTCTTCCTCCACTATGTCGTGCGCCGCGGCATGCGCCCGTCGAAGATCGCCTTCCTCGCCTGGCATGCGTGGCGGGACGCGAAGGAAGGGCTGTGGCCGATCGACTTCCCCGAGGCGGGCCGCAACGAATATGATCTCGCCACCATCGCCAAATGGCTCGAGATCTTCCTGATCCGCTTCTTCCAGACGAGCCAGTTCAAGCGCTCCGCCATCCCCAACGGCCCGAAGGTGTCCGCCGGCGGCGCACTAAGCCCCCGGGGCGACTGGCGCGCCCCTTCCGACGGGACGGCAAGGCCGTGGATCGACGAGCTGCGCGGGGCGCTGCCGGAGGTATAGGGAGGTGGGGGTGCGGGGGGCGCGGGCGGGGACGTCTGCTTTGCGCCCCTGGTCGTTCCGAGCCATCTCAGTCGATCCTAGAAGCTGCCGTTCGTTCAGTGCGAGACTAGGAGCCCCGAGGAGCTGAGCGCGGCGCTAGATCCGATCCTACTCAGCAGCGGCCAGGTCTAAACGCGCGGAAGCACGGTAACCCTTGCCGGTGCCCGGGTGAGCGTCATGAGCGCCACGAAGTGCAAGATAAGCGAGCTTCACCTTTGCCGTCCGCTCGGGCCCTGGAGCTGGCGGAGCTTGCCGCAAGGCCAAGGCCAGCTCGTCCTGATCTACCTCGAGCCCGAGCAACTGTCGCGCGATCGCACGCGCAAGCACTTCCCCGAGCAGCGAAGGCACGGCGTTGCCGAGCTGCCGCTGCGCATCGGCGACGGAGCCAGTGACCTCGAACTCGTCCGGGAAGGTCTGGAGCCGCGCCATCTCACGCATGCTGAGCCGGCGGCTCGTCCAGTGGAACGGACCAGTCGCTGGACCCGGCTGCGCTTGCAGGGTCCAGGCAGGCCGCGTCTTGGCCAGCTTCAAAAGGAAGGACCAGTAGCGCCGCCGCCAGCCGAATAGCGGTTCTCCGCCGCCGCGTTCGGTGTGCCAAAGATAGTTTTCGCCCTCAGGGATTGACGGCAGCAGCCCAGCCCACTTCCCTTTCGGCGTCAACGCGGCGACGTCGACTTCCACATCGTGCAGCGCATCCCACGCTGTCCGATAGCGGGGGCGGTTGTCAGTTTCCGCCGCAAGGTCGGGATCGACATGACTCGGCCGGGGGAAGTTGAAGCGCGTGCCGTCCCTTGCGCCGATTACGAACAGCCGGCGCCGCAGCTGCGGAACGCCGAAGTCGGCGGCATTCAGCACAGCGATCGAGGCGGTGTAGCGCGTGCCGTGCGCGGTGTTGATCCGCTCCAGCTCGGACGTGATGAGCTTTAGGCCCTCGTCCTTGCCGCGGAACCCGAGCCCTTCCACATTCTCCAACAGGAACGCGCGTGGATGCGCCTCCTCGAGCACGCGCATGTACGCCCCAAGCGTGCCGGCGCGTGGATCGTTCAGCCGCCTGGCCTCGCCACTCGCCCAGAAACCCGACTTCGAGAAAGGCTGGCACGGCGGTCCGCCGATTAGCACGTCGGCCTCGCCGGCTCGCAGCTTACCTGCCGCAAGCATCCTCGAGGTGGGCACCTCCAGGACGTCCTCGTCGATGACCGGCCAGCTGCGATTGGCGCGAAGCGTCTCGACGCACCGCGTATCGATCTCAAGGGCAACAGCGGTCTCGAAGCCGGCCGCCTCGAAGCCGAGATCGAGGCCACCTGCGCCGGTGAAGAGGCTAATCACACGAGGCTTGGTCATGCGCGCGACCCTAGCCGAGCGGCCACCGCCTCGAAAGCGCCGCGTGGATCAGCCGACCACCTCTCGTCGACGAGTACATTACTCGCCAACCTGCCAAGGCATTTCTGGTGAGCATCGAGGCTGGAGGGCAAGGCGTAGCGGAATTCCCAGCGCTCGGTTACTGCATGCAGGCAGCCGGCCACCACGTCGAAATCGTCTGGAGCGTAATAGCGCGAGCACGGGTCACCCTTGGCTGCGCGCGTCCGCTGGAAGTCGATCCGGGGCAGGTTTCGCGTTTTATTCATAACACGAAGCACATTCTTGCATTCGATCGTGAGCTGCGGGCCGTCCCGATAACGAATAAGAAGGTCGGGTCCGCCTTCCTCGTCCAGACGCTCGCAATGGGTGATGCCGTCGAGCCGCGCAAGGCTCGAGCGGAGGTGCTCCTCGGCCACCCAGCCACGGACCGCCATCTTCAGCCTGCGCGCGCCGGCGATCAGCTCCAGCACCTCGTCGGCGCCTAGTTCCAGTTCGCGAAGCAGTGGATGGACGGTGATGGCGTTCTGATCGAGATTCGCCACGTCCTCGAGACGCGGCGCGCGAATCAGCTCGCGCTTGTCGGCGAGCAGCTGGCGATCGCCAGGGGGAAGCCCATAGCCTGCCCGCTCGAGGCGGACGAGGTCG